>JAJRSX010000171.1 GCA_024278555.1 bacterium
CAGGCCGTCGGCGGGGCCGTAGCCATAGCGGCGGAGGAGGTCACCGACGAGGACGTCGGCGGCGCGTTGCTCTTCGGTGGAGAGCTCGCGCCGCCACACCCCGGCGCGGCTCGGGTCGAGGGGGCCGCCCACCTTCTCCTTCCACCGCTCGCCGATGCTGTTCACCGCCGAGTAGGAGGCGGTGGTGTCGAGCATCGCCTCGCAATACGGCTCACCGAGAAAACGGCACACATCCGCCAGGGTCGCCTCCGGCTCACGCAGGAGGGCCTCGTAGAGCACCGTGTGGGTATTGGGGTCGGAGGCCAGGAAGGACTCCCCCTCCTCGTTGCAGAAACGCCACATGAGCAACGCACCGGGGAGATCCCGCGCCGCCCACTGCCACGGGGTCTTCATCGTCGACAGGGCCACGTCACGCGGGTCGCGGAGGATGCGCACGATCGGGGCGTCGGGGAAGGCTTCGCGGATCGCCCTGAGGTGGAGGATGTGGCGAGGGGTCTTTTCCACCCACCGGTGGGCCCCCTTCGCCGCCATGGTCGGGACGGTGACCGCCTCCAGGATCGCCGCCACCGACGGCGACCGGCCACCCAAGAAGGTGGTGACCTCCTCCCGCGACAGGCCGTAGTTCTCCGGCACCGACCGCTTTGTCGCCGCCTGGACCATGGAGAAGAGGAAGTCCACCGCCGCCTCCGGCCACGATCCCGGCGCCAGGAGGGCACCCGCATCCACCTGGGCGAGGAAGTGAAAAAGGTCGGTCTCGGTGCCGCAGCTCATCGCCGGGTGGGCGCCAAGCATGGCGCTCAGTAACGTCGTCCCCGAGCGTGGCGCCCCCACCACGAAGATCGGCGGTGGAGGGGTCACGACCGCACCCCCACGTGGAGCACCGTGCGCCACCGCCCTACCTCGCCGGCGAGCGCCTCGATGGGGAGAAAGAGAAAACAGGCGAGGTAACCCACCGTCCCCACCACCGCCATCCCCGTCAGGTAGAGGGCGGGCTCCGCCTCGCGCAGCGGTGCGAAGAGCAGGACGTGGGCCACCGCGAGGAGCATGCAGAGCAGGGTATTGAGCCAGATCGCCGGGGCGAGGGCACGGAAGAGATCACGGAAACCAGCACCGATGGTGGAGGCGGCGAGGTGGTACATGCGGCTGGAGCAGTAGAGGCGCACCGGGATCGTCGCCCACGCCACCCCTACGAGCCCCCAACGCAGACCGAATACACACGCCGCCACCAGCCACACTACCCGCTCGATCTGGATGAAGAGCTCGCGGCCGAGGCAGTCCTGGGCCGCCACCAGGGCACCCGACTGCATCCCGTAGGTGGCGACGAAGCCGCCAATGGAGAGGATCGCCAGAGGCGCCGCCGCCGCCCGCCACTTCTCCCCATAGACCGTGACGATAAAGGGATCGGCGAGCCACGCCAGCCCCACGAAGAAGGGCCAGGTGTAGACCGCCACCAGGGTGATGGTGCGGAGGAAGATGTAGCGGCTGCGGTCGCGGCTTTCCTGCTCCACCGCCAGGGCACGGAAGACCGTCTGGTAGACCGACCCGCCGATCACGTCGCCCGGGAGGGTCTGGAGGGAGGCGGCCTTGTTGTAGAGACCGAGGAGGGCGGCGCCGCCGAGGCGGCTGAGGACGAAGTTCTGCGCCTCCCGGTTGACGAAGGAGACGAAGTTGTTGGCCGCCACCTTGCCACCGTAGAGGCCGAGCCGCTTGGCGGTGGGGAGGCGGAAGGCGGGCCTTGGGTACCAGCCGCTCGCCGCCATCAGGAGGAGGGCGTTGCCGAACGATCCGGCAAGGCCACCGTAGATCAAGCTCCACGGCCCGAAGTGGTGCCAGGCGAGGGTGATGCTCACCACCCCCGACAACGGTGTGGTGAGCATCCGCAGGGTGGAGATCGCCCGAAAGCGCATCGCCCGGTGGAGGTGGGCGCGCCCCACATTGCCCACCGGACGGATGAGGAAGCTGAGCGCCGAGACCCGCAGGAGGTCGCGATAAAGGTCGTCGTGAAACCAGTGGGCGAAGAGGGGGGCGATGAGGAAGAAGGCGCCGTAGATGAGGCAGCCCACGAGGAGCTGGACCGTGAAGACGACGTCGTAGTCGTGCCGCTCAACCTCCTTCGCCTGGACCAGGGCCTGACCCATGCCGCCGCCGGCCACGAAGCCGGCGAGGCCGGTGAAGATGCGCATCGTCACCAGCATCCCGAAGTCGGCCGGGACGAGGAGGCGGGCGAGGACAACGCCGAAGGCGAAGTCCAGCCCGCGCCCCACCAGATTGCCGGTGAGGAGCCAGCGGGTACCCCGGCGAATCACCGCCCCGGAGGAGAGTAGGACCATCGCTCGTCACGCCTTTCGTGGGAGGGGCTAAGGCTCGGCCGCCGCCGTCTTACCCTCTTCCGCCTTGGCCAACCCCCGGCGCAACGCGGCAACATCGGCGCCAAGCTCTTCTGCGCGGTCGGTCGCCTCCAGCGCCCTCTCTCTCTCCCCGAGGGCGAGATAGCTGGCGGCGAGGCCGCGGGCGGCATCACTGTTCTTCCCATTCATCGCCAGGGTGGCACGGAAGAGCTTGGCCGCCTGGGCGGGATTCCCCTCCCGCAGATAGAGATCGGCGAGGAGATAGAAGACCCGCTCATGCCTGCCGTACTGTTTGAGGGCGGTGATGTAGGCGGCCATCGCCTTAGCCGGCTTTTTTTGCAGCTCGTAGCACTGCCCCTGGAGGACGAGGGCCTTGCGGCTGTACTTCGGCGAGCTGAACTCCGGGTGGTTGGTTAGGTACTGCGACTCACTGAGTGCACCATCACAGTTGTTCTCCTTCATGTACTCGGTCGCCGCCCACCAGTGGGACCAACCACGGGGTGCATCCGCGGGACGCCCGGATTTGGAGGGCAGCTTCGACCAGTCGATGGCCGCGGCGGGCAGTGAGATCAGGAGGATGACGGCACACGCCACCACCCATACGGCGGCGATCCGCCAATGCACGCGATGATCAGTCATGGGGAGCTCCCGAGAGCCAGACCGCCAGGGCGAGGAAGGGCCACAACAGATCCGCGTAGTACGGCTCGCTCTCGCCTAGGTGGGCCTGGTGGAGGTGGGTGAGGAAGGAGGGCCGGACCCACTCCGCGAGCGGCGAGGTCTCGCTCTCCAGGAGGTCGCCCACCAGCGACCGCAGCCGCCCGTCGGTGCGCAGCCAGCTCGCGAAGGGGAGGCCGAAGCCGTGCTTCGACTTGGTGAGGACCTCTTGGGGGAGAAGATCTTTCATTGCATCTTTGTAGAAGGCACGGAGGCGGCCGCCTTCGAGGAGCCAGCCGGCGGGGACCCGGCCGGCGAGCTCGACCACGCCGCGGTCGAGCATCGGATAACGGACCTTCACGCCGGCGGCACCACACCCTTCGGTGACCTTCCTCAGGTCGTTATCGGCGAGGGTGAGCTGGTGGTCAAAGAGGAGCAGCCGCCCGAGCTCGCTCTCGGACTCACCGCCGCCGTAGATCTCCCGGGCGGTGGCCACGGCGCGGTGGCCGGCCACCTCCGCGAGGAGCTCCGGCTGCAGTACCTCGTCGAGGTGGCGATCGGCGTAGAGGCCGTAGGAGAGGAGACGGTCGGGGTTGGGCAGCCGCGCCCGGCGGACGTAGCGCCCCGCCTTGCCCACCAGCGGCAGCCCGCAGAAGCCGCTCGTCGACAGGGGGGCCAGGAGGGCGCGTGCCACTGACGGTAGACGGTGGTAGCGCTGGAAGAGGTAATCGGTGCCGTACCGCTCGTTGCCGGCAAAGAGCTCGTCGCCGCCGTCGCCCGCGAGCAGGGTGGCCATCCCGGCCTCGCGGGCAAAACGGGCGCACTGGTACACGGCGATCGCGGAGCTGTTGCCGAAGGGCTCGTCGAAGGCAGTGACCACCGCCTCGATGGAGTCGGCGAGGTCGTCGGGGGTGACCACCCGCTCGTGGTGGCGGGCGCCGTAGCGTTGCGCGGAGATGCGGGCGTAGGCGCGCTCGTCGTAGCGCGCCTCGTCGAAGCCGATGGAGAAGGCGTCGCACGGGCCACACGCCGCGGCCAACCCCACCACGGTGGAGGAGTCGAGACCGCCGGAGAGGAAGCACCCCACCCGGTCGCCGGTGCCGCGCTGCCGAGCCACCGCCGAGGCGAGCCGGTCGCGTAGCTCCGCTGCCAGGGCCGAACGTGAGCCGCCGCCGTCTTCACGGTAGCGAAGCTGCCAGTACCGCTCCGGCTCACCGACTCGGTCACGACAGCCGAGGCTGTGGGCTGCACGCAGCTTGTGAATGCCGCGGAAGAAGGTGCGCGGCGCCGGGATGACGGCGAAGCTCAGGTAGTCCACCAGGGCGGCCAGGTCGACCTGGGTGTCGACGCCGGGCAGGGCCCGCAGGGGCTCGGTACGGGAGGCGAAGCAGAGGGTGTCGCCGAGGCGGGCGTAGACCAGGGGCCGGGTGCGGAAGAGGTCCACCGCCAGCTCCAGGCCGCCCCCCTGGCTCCAGCAGGCATAGGCGAAAGAGCCGTCGAGCCGGCCGGGGTCGGCCCCTCGGTGGGCCGCGAGGATCGCCGTGGCCGGGTCGGGTGATGCGCCGTCGAGGAGGAGATCCGCGTCCGCGACCACCGCTGCTCCGTCCGCCTCGGCGAGGAGGCAGCCGTCGCCCGCGGCGAGGAGCAGGCCGGGGAGCGGCCTTGCGAGACGCGCCTCGCCCACTGCCGCGCGGAAGGCGGCGGCGAGCTCCGGGGCGATCCGGCCTGGCGACCAGAGTCCGGCAAACCCCCTCACGGCGCCTCCACCGCCTCTCCCGCCACCACCGCGGCCAGCGGCGCGAGGGTCTGCTCCCACCGGTAGCGACGGGCCATGTGGCGCCGCGCCGCCGCCCCCGCCGACCACGCCTTGGCCGGATCACGCAGGTAGTCGACCACCGCCCGGGCAAAGCCCTTCGCCTCCGAGGCGACCGCCAGGTGGTAGCTCGGCCGCGCGTCGATCCCCTCCAGGGCCTGGGGGGTGGCGACCACCGGCATGCCGAGGGCCAGGGCCTGGAGGAGCTTGTTCTGGACCCCGCGGGCGATCCGCAGGGGTGCCACAAAGAGGTGCGCCGCCATCAGCTCGGGGAGGACATCGGGGACGTAGCCGGCGAGGCTCACCCCGCCGTGGCGGGCGAGGCGGCGAACCGCCGGCGCGGCGCGGCCACCGAGGACCCGGAGGGTGGCGCCGGGGAAGGCGTCACGCACCCGGGGCAGGATCTCACGGGCGAACCACACCACCGCCTCCACGTTCGGGCGGTAGTCCATCGCCCCCATGAAGCAGAGGGTCGGCTCCCGCTTCGCCGGTGACCGCCACGCGGTGTGGAGGAAGCGCTCCTCCACACCGTTGGCCACCGGAACCACCGGGAAGCCGTCGCCGACACGTGATCGAAAGAGGGCAGCCTCCGGCTCGGAGACCAGGGTGACGCAGTCGACCTGAGAGGCGATCGCCCCCTCCGCCGCCGCCACGAGGCGCGCCTCACGCCCAAAGAGCCAGCGCCGTGGACCGTGGGTCTCGGCGGCGTACTGCTCCCACTTGGCCGAGTCCACGTCCACCAGGTCCATGATGAGGCGGCGGCCGGGGCGGGCGATGAGGTAGGGCGCCATCGCCCCGGAGTAGGCGACCACCGCGCCGTACGGCCGCGCCTCCTGCCACCGGCGGGTGAGCTCGGCGAAGCGGCGGCTGTGGAAGGTGGCCAGGGAGATCGCCTCGCCGGTGGCCATGGCGCCGGCGGCGCGGGTGAGGCGCTGGTTACGGGTAAGCGGCTCGGCGTGAACCTCACGACAGACGCTGGAGAGGTCGCCGAGGTGGCGCACCCCCTCCGGGTCGTCGACAAAGCAGGCGAGATCGACCGTGTGGCGCTCTGCCAGGAAGCGGAGCTGGTGGTAGGCGCGGATCCGCTCCCCCTTGGTGGGGGGGACCGGGAGGCGGTGGGCGAGGAAGAGGATCTCCATGGAGTCGCCGCCGCGCCGGCGGATCGCCGCAGGGGTGGGGTCGCTCGACTGGTAGGCGGAGCAGGAATCGAACGCTGCGGCCTCCCCGATGTGGTCGGGGTGCTCTACCACTGAGCTATCCGCCTGTGTCGAGTGCGAGGGTGTCATGTTGCTTCGGTCGGTTCTACCGCCTGGGTGAGAGGGGCCGCCCCGCCAACGGGCGGTGCGGCGCTGGGGGCTGGAGCTACGGGATGGAGCGAATGATCCACGGGCCGAGACGGTTGGCCACCGGAAGGGGTAGCCGCTTCCACGCCTCCACCTTGCGCCGGAAGCCGGGCGCGGTGGGGTTCACCTCCGGCCGCGGACCGCCGCCGGGCACGTGGTAGAGGTACGGCAACGGCGCCGGCTCAAACCCCCAGTGGACCTTGAAGTCGAAGGCGCCGGTGCCGCGCTTGGAGCGACCGAAGTCGAAGAGACGCACGCCGCGCTCGGCGGCAATCCGCATGAGCTGCCAGTACATGAAGTCGTTGGGGGCGAGGCGCCGGAACTCGGCAAGCGACCCGGCGTAGTACGGCAGCACCTGGTCTTTGAAGAAGAAGGTGAGCACCCCGGCCACCGGCCTTCCCTGGTGGCGGACGGTGAGACAGTGGCAGTCGTGGCCGAAGACCTCCTGCAGGGTGCGGAACCAGCGGCGCGGGTAGACCGGGGTGCCGAGGCGGTGGACCGACTCGGCGTAGAGCGCCCACACCGCGTCGAGCTCCTGGGGACCGGTGCGGTGGGTGAGGCCGCGCTTCGGCCCCTGGCGCACCATGCGCCGCTGCTTGCGCGGGATCTGCTTGAGGTTGGCGTCGTCGTCGCCACTGATCTGCTTGCGGAAGGTGACGTAGAGGTCGCTCCCCTCGCCGGTGAGCCCGGACGGCTCCAGGTAGCGCAGCTCCAGGTAGTCGGCGCGCCGGGTACGGGCCAGGGCCTTGGCGTGGGCATAGATGGCGGCGTGGACCTCGTCGTCCACCGCCACCGCGCCGCCGTAGACCGCGAAGGGGAGCGACACGAGGGAGTGGCCGAAGAGGCGACTCTTGAGCTCGAAGAGGGGGAGGATCCCGGCCACCTCGCCGTCGCGCTCCGCCAGCAGGTAGTGGGGGCGGTGGCCGAAGCACGACTCGACCGCCCGCCGATAGCCCCACTGGTGGAAGAAGGTGGCACCTGGGTGGTGGGCGACAAAGCGATCCCACGCCGGGCGCGCCTCCTCGCCCACCGTCTTGACGCTGCAGATCCCGGTCGCCAGCGCCTCAGCCATGGTCGTCCTCCTGCAGCCCGAGGACCCGGGCGGCGGTGTCGAAGCGGAACCGCTCAAGCAACCCCACGAGCCGCCCCTCCATGCGGTCGAGATTGTGGTAGTGGCGGATCCCAGTGAGCCACCCCACCCGCTGGCGCGGCTGGCCCGGGTCGATCTCCCACGGGTGGAGGTAGAGGATCGCCGGCATCCCCTCCCGCCGGTTCACCTGCGCCACCCCCCAACGGGTGAGCGCCGCGGGCAGGAGCCGCAGGTAACCGCCACCGGCCACCGGCAGGTTGCGACCGAGCAGCCGGGCGGTGGTGAGGGGGAACTCCACCAGACCGTCGCCGTCTGTGCCGCGCACCCGGTGGGGGAAGCGGGGAAAGTCGGGGATACCGTAGCGGTCGTGGTAGATGGGAAAGATGGAGGAGTCGTAGGCAAAGCCCGCCTCGTGGAGCACGTCGAGGGCCCAGAGGGAGCGGCGGGTGATGGAGTAGCTCGCCGCCCGGTAGCCGAGCACCGGCGCGCCGATGATCTCTTCGAGCACCCCCTTGGCACGCGCCACCTCGTCGCCAAAGGTCTCCGGCGTCTGGCGATAGACGAGCTCGTGGGCGTAGCCGTGGCACGCCACCTCGTGGCCGCGGTCGTGGATCTCGCGAATGAGGGCCGGCTGCTCCTCGGCCACAATCCCAAGGCAAAAGAAGGTGGCACGAACACCCCGGCCGTCGAGGAGGTCGAGGAGGTGGTGGGTGTTGGCCACCACCCGCCGCTCCATCTGCGACCACCGCCGGCGCGGGATGGCGGCGGCGAGGGCGGAGACGTGGTAGTAGTCCTCCACGTCGATGGTCAGGGCGTTGACCACCCCGCGCGCCTCCATCACCGACTCCCCCCTACCGGCGGCGGAAGAAGCCGCCGCGCCGCTTCGGTGGCGGGTTTACCAGCTGGGTGAGGGGGTCCTCCTCTCTCTCCACCTCCTCCCTGGTCGTCGGCTCTTCGTCCGGGCTCACCCTGGCCGCACCCTTATCGGCCGAGCCCTGACGGGGAGACCCGGGCAACGTACCGGCAACCTCACCCTCCTCGACTGAAAGGCGATCCAGGCGGCGTGCCACCGCATCCAGCCGCACCAACATCTGATCCTCCTTCAGGTCGAGGCTGGAGAGGCGGCGGAGCATGGCGCCGTGGCGATCGAGGACCTGATGGATCTGCTCCAATAGCGGCACCAGCTTGTCGTTCGTGCGTGACCACTGGCTACCGGTCACCTCCAGGGCCTCGGCCATCCCGAGGAGGCGCTCCTCCAGGGCCCCGAGCCGCCTGCCGGTGGCGTCGGACTTGTCCCAGATGGAGGCGACGGTCTTCGCCGTCCCCTGCGTCGCCCGCCGCACCACCTCCTCAAGGTGGAAGGGGAGCCCCTCGACCTCCCGGCGGATCTGCTGCTGGAGGCCGGCCACCTCCTCCATCCGCGTCTCCATCTGCTGGAGGCGGTTCCACAGGAGGGTGGCGGTACGACTGTCCATGGAGCCGCCGCCGCGCCCCCCCTCGCTCAACCGCCGGGCGACCTCCTCCTCCTCGCCGTCTGCCGCCGCGTCCACCCCCTCCTCCTTGCGGATGTCGGCAAGAACCGTCTCCACCAGCGGACCGTCGATCGCCTCTTGCTCCTCCACGAAGCCGTAGAGCAGCGCCCGGTCCGCCACCTTGTTGATCAGGCGGGGGATGCCGTGGGCGTAGTTGTGGATCAGGGCGACGGCATCCGCCTGAAAGAGGTCGACCGCGGCGCCCGCCACCTCCAGCCGATGGGCGACATAGGCGGCGGTCTCCTCCTCCGAGAGGCGTTCCAGGTGGTAGGTGACGTTGATCCGCTGCTTGAACTGCCGCAGGGCCTGCTTGCCGAGGGTCTGCTTCAGCTCCGGCTGACCGCAGAGGATGATCTGCATCAGCTTGTCCGCGCCGCTCTCCAGGTTGGAGAGCAAGCGCAGCTCCTCGAGCATCGGGACCTCGAGGTTCTGCGCCTCATCCACCACCACCACGCACTTGTTGCCCTGGGCGTACTGCTCGATCAGGAAGGTGTTGAGTTCGTGGAGGATGGCGGTCCGCTCCTTGCCGATCGGGTCGAGACCGAAATCGAGGCAGATGAGCTCGATGAGCTGCTCGCCGCTCACCCGGGTGTTCATCACCTTGGCGACGACGACCTCTTCCTCCAGCTCCCGCAAGAGCCCCTTCAGGAGGGTCGTCTTACCCGAGCCCACCTCGCCGGTGAGGAGCACCAGGTTGCCCGCGTCCGCGACCCCGTAGCGGAGGTAGGAGAGGGCCTTCTTGTGGGTCGCCGAGAGATAGAGGAACTCCGGATCGGCGGTGAGCTGGAAGGGCTTGCGGTGAAGCCCATAGAAGGTGCGGTACACGGTGCGACTCACTCACAGGAGGGTGGCGCCGTAGCGCAGACCGATGAAGAGGCGGTTGTTGCTGACCGTTCCATCAGCCGCACCGTTGTTCTGGCGTTGGCTGGAGAAGAGGTAGCCGCCGGTGAGGCTGAGGTTGCGACCAAGGGGGTAACCGGTGTTGTAGCGCACCGTGAAGCGGTTGATGTCCTGGGTGGAGGCGGACTGTGAACGGCGCTCGGAGAAGGTCGCAGAGAGGTGGGAGCTCCACACCGGGCTGTGCTTGTAGGTCGCCGCAAGGTTGACCGCCTGTTGCTCGGCGGCGCCGCCGAAACCACGCGAGGTGGTGATCGAGCGGCGGTACCCGGCGGTGAAGCTGCCGCGCGGCAGCTCCTTGGTGAGGCGCGCGTCAACATCAGGGGTGACGTCGTCGACACCGTTATCGGCGGTGGAGTTGAAGCTCGCCCCGAGGCTCGCGCTCACCTTCCAAGTCGCCATCGGCTCATCGTTGTAGAAGAGGCTGACCACCTCGCTGTCGCTGCCCTCGAAGGCGTCGAACCGCGTCACCGAGTGGCGGTAGGAGAGGCCCACCGAACGCAGCGTGGAGAGGCGCCACGAGAGGCTGCCACCGGCAGAGGCGTCTCGGCTATCGATCAGTGTCGGGTCGTCGTACTCGATGATCGTGTACGAGCCGTTGAGGCCGAAAGAGAGCGGCACGAGGAAGTCGTGGTTGTAACCAAGTTGGGTGGTGTTGCGGATCACCCCGTCCCGTCCGACCACTACGCCCTCCGCGTCCACCGGCTGCTGCTGCACAGCACGCTGATCTCCCGCCGCATAGAGGGAGTCCGGTGTCCGGGTGAAGGCGTTGGAGTATGAGAGGGTGTCACGTGGCGAGAGGTGGACCGCGTCGCCGAAGGAGAGCGACTGGTTCTGGCCAAGGCCGGCGGCCTGCCCCACGTCGTTGAGTTCGGTGTGGTCGAGGTAGAGCTCCTGATCGAAGCGGTAGAAGAGGGTGAAGCTGCCCAGGGGGTGGTGGAGGACCAGGCGACTATCGAGGCCCAGGGTGGTGATGAAGTCGTCCTCTTTGTCGCCGGTGGCGTTCAGGACGTTGTCCTCGTACGCCTCAGTCGCCGAGACGTTCCAGGAAAAGTCGAGCCAGTCGCCGACGTAGTGCCACACGTCCGCAATCGCCGGGCGACAGCCGAACAACACCGCCGCCGCCACCACCCCTCGACAACCACACCCGACCCCACGCCGATCACCCATCTCTCTCCCCCGTCTCCGAACCGTATCCACCGTACCCGTAGCCGCCATAGTAATAGTGGTAGCCATAGCCGTAACCGTAACTGCCGTGGTCGCTCCGATTCACCACCACCCCGACGATCCGGTTGGCGCCGAACTGGCGCACCGCATCGGTGAGCGCCCGGCGCGACGTCTTGCCGGCGCTCACCACAATGATCCCACCGTCGAGCCACTGGACGAGGGTCATGGCATCGGGAGCGGGCAGGACCGGCGGTGAATCAAAGAGGATGACCGCCTCCCGGAAACGGCGGCGCAGGTCGGCGCAGAACTGTGCCATCCGCTGCGAGCCGAGGAGCTCGGAGGTGTTGTGCAGCCGCACGGTCCCGGCCGAGACGTAGAGGGGGCCGTCGGCCAGGCGGACCACCACATCGCCGAGGGTGACATCCGGATCGTCAAGGTAATCGGAGACACCGGGCCGCCCCTCGAGCCCAAGGAACCTCCCGAGCACCGGCCGCCGGAGGTCCGTATCCACCACCACCGCGTCGAGCTGGATCTCCTGGGCGATGGCGTAGCCGAGGTTGAGGGTGGTGATCGACTTTCCGTCCCCCTGCAACGGGCTGGTGACCACAAAGGAGAGGTGCTTCTGCTCCGCCGCCAGCATGAGGGTGGCACGGAGCTGGCGGTAGGCGTCGCTCGTCCCGAGGCTCGGCGACGACGCGACCACCAGGCGGTTCTCCGCCAGATGGAGTGGGTCGAGCTCCACCACCTCCACCTCTGTCGCAGCCTGCTCACGGGCCGCCGGTCGTGGTGCCGTAGACCTCGCGGTGGGAGCCTCCCCCTGGCGCTCCTGTGTCGCCTTCTCCAACGCCTCTTCAATCTTGCTCATCGCTAGACCCCCACCAGGGCGCGTAGCGGATAGAGACCGATTCCCTGGATCTCCAGCCACAGCACCGACCCGAAGAGTGCGATCGTCATCACCGTCGCCATGGCAAAGGCGAGGTTCGCCCGGTGGTGACGGCGGCGATCGCCGTGCGTAACCACGGTCGGGATCCGGCCGAGGACGGTGAGCCCCACCAACCCCTGGATCTCGTCGCTGGAGCGGATGGTGTTGTCCATCAAGTGGCGGAGGAAGCCAAAGCCGTATCCGGCCGCCACCCCCCCGCCAAGCCCCATGAGGATGATGACCACCCGATTCGGCTTCACCGGCTTGTACGGTACGGTGGCCGGCTCAATTACCCGGATACGGCCGCCACGGTCCTGGACCTCCATCTCCTTGGTCACCCGCGCCTCCTCCAGCCGCTTCAGGAGGTTATTGTAGATTGAGCTGTTCACCGAGTAGTCGCGGCGCAGGGCGACGAGCTCCTGCTCCTTCTTCGGCACATCGAGGATCGCCTTTCCGAGACCGCTAACCTCTCGCTTGAGCTGAGCCCGCTTTGCCTCGGTCGCGGTGAACTCCGCGTCGAGCTGGGAGACCTTCTCCTTCAGGCTCAGATAGTGGGGATTGAGGATCTGCTCCCCGAGGTCGGCAAGGACATCGTCCTCCCCCGCACCGCTGCCCGCCGACGGCTCTGCCTTCGCCGCCTCCCGCAGATGATCGATCTGCGCCTGCAGGGCCACCACCGCCGGGTGGCGGTCTGTGTAGCGCAGGCGGAGCTCGTCGATCTGCGCCTGCAGCGCGGCGATCTTCGGATCCCCCTGCCCCTGGCTCGCCACCGCGCCGCTGTCAAAATCCTGCTGCGCCGAGATCCACTTCGGCTCCGACTCGAGCTGCTTGGCGTAGGTTGCCCGCTCACTCTTCAGACGCTGGAGATCGATCTCGACCTCCGCCAGATTCGCCCGCGCCTCGTCGAGACGGTTGACGTCGGCAAAGGCGGCGCGCGGCGCCACATCCGCACCGCCGCTACCTCCCTGACTCGCCGGCAGGGCCGCTCCGACGCCAAGCTCCACGAGGTTCTTCTGTTTAAACTCCCGAAGCTTGCGCTCCGACTCCTCCAGCCGCGTCCGGTAGACCTGGAGCTGCTGGTTGATGAAGTCGTACGCCTGGTGTGCATCTACCCGTTTCGCCCCGAGGTTCTCCTCCAGGAGCATGTCGGTGAGCATCGCCACCACGTCACGTGCCACCGTGGGGTCGTTGTGCTGGAAACCGATCGCAATGAGCTGGCCGCGGCCGGTGGCGCGGACCTCGGTGTGGCTGCGCATCCGGTTGAGGAGACCCTCCAGCTCCTTCGGCGTCTGCGCCTTCAGGTCGAGGTCGAGGCGACGGGCGATCTGGGTGAGGTGGTCACGGGTGAGGAGGCGCTGCTCCACGAACTTCATCTTCGAAGTAATCGACGGCGCCACCGCCATCCGCTTGGTGAGCGCCTGGAGGATCGCATCGTCCTCGACCAGGATTGTCGCCTTCGATTCGTAGATCTTCGGGCTGGTATAGGCGACCACCCCGGCGGCCACCCCGGCGACCACCGCCGCCAGGAGCACCCACCACCGGTTGCGCACCAGGATATCGAGATAGAGTCGAAGGTCGAGCGTGTTCGCCTGGACTTGCATGAAAGCTCCCTCGACCTCGGGTCATGGAACGACGATGAGATCGCCGTCCTTCAGGTCCATCACCTGGGAGAGGTCGAGCTTCTTGTAGATGTCGCGGAACTTAACCGGGATCTTCCGTGCCTTGTCCCCCTCCTTCCGCACCACGGTCACCTTGTTCATGCTCGCGTAGGGGGTAAACCAGCCGGCGTCGATGATCGCGTCGATGATGTTGATCCCCTCCCGGTACGGAATCGACTTGGGCTGGTTCACTTCGCCGAGGACGGTGATCTTGTGGTCCTGGGCGTAGGAGGCCATCCCCGCCATCATGATGGTCACCGTGGGCTCGCGCACATACTCCTTCAACTTGGTGGTGACCACCCGCTGGAGCTCCTCGGTGGTCATCCCCTGGACGAAGACATCCCCCACCAGGGGCATGGAGAGCTTGCCGTCGGGCCGCACCACCCCTGTCGCCCCGAGGTCCGGATTCCCCCACACGAAGACCTGCACCGAGTCGCCGATACCGATACGGTAGTCGGGTCCCGCCGCCTCCCCGTTCACCACCGCAACGGCGAGGAGCAACAGCCCCACCACCAGAATTCCGCGCGCCACCCTCGTCACCATGTTCATTCCCCCACGATTTGCCACGATTCTCAGAATGAGACACTACCGATGCATTCTCCACCAACCCACCCAGGTCTGCCACCGGCTCACGGCCCTCTTTCGCTCCCCCGTTCGCTGCTGCCTGTCGATCGCCTTGGCAGCGGCCGTCTGTCTCGGGGGGGGGAACGCGAGCGCCCTGGAGCCCCGCGAGGTGGCCATCCTTGCCAATGCCGATCTCCCGGCCTCGTTAGATGTTGCTCAACGGTATCGGCAGCTCCGCCACATTCCCCAAGGAAACCTCCTCGCCCTGCCCCTGCCGAAGGGGGAGACGATCTCCCGCGAGCAGTACGTGCGACAGATCGCCGACCCCCTGCGCGACTGGCTCGCCCGGCCGGAGCTGGCACAGATCCGCTGCCTCCTCCTGGTCTACGGCGTCCCTCTGCGAATCCGCTCGACCTATCCCGAGTCCGAGGAGCACGACCGGGTCGAGAAGATCGACGCGCGCCTCGACCGCCTGGAGGTGGAGTCGCCCCTCGCCCCGGAGATCGAACGGCTACGCCGCCGGCGAATCGAGCTGCGCCGCCTGGGCCGCTCCGACCTCGCCGCGGTCGACTCGGAGCTCACCCTCCTGCGCATCCCGCACGCCCTGCGCGGCTGGCTCCCCAACCCCCTCTTCCAGGCCGAAATCCAGCCGCCCCAGCAGGTGCAGCTGCCGCCCGGCGGCCTGTTCACCGCCCGCCTCGACGGCCCCACCCCGGCGCTCGCCATCGCCCTTGCCGAACGCGCCATCGCCGCCGAGGCCCAGCCGCCCCGCGGCCGCATCTACATCGACGCCCGCGGCCTCACCAAGGGCAACTACGCCCCCTTCGATGAGGCGATGCGCCGCGCCGCCAAGCTCCTGCGCCCCCTCCCCTACCCGGTCACCCTGGAGGACACCAAGCGCCTCTTCGGCCCTGGTGAGTGCCCCGACGCCCTCCTCTATTACGGCTGGTACCGCCTCCGCCACTACCGCGACGCCTTCGACTGGGCCCCCGGCGCCATCGGCGTCCACCTCGCCTCCGGCGAGGCGGTGTCGCTGCACCGGGGCGACTACTGGTGCCCGCGAATGATCGCCGACGGGGTCACCGCCACGGTCGGGCCGGTGGCCGAGCCGTACGCCTCCGCCTTCCCCCCGGCCGACCTCTTCCTCCCACGCCTCGCCGACGGCCAGTACACCCTGGTTGAAGACTACTTCCTCACCCTCCCCCACCTCTCCTGGCGGATGGTCCTGGTGGGGGACCCGCTCTACCGGCCGTTTCTCAAGCGGCAACGGTGACCGCCCCCTTCGCGATGCAAACGTGGACACACGGCGGTCTACTCTGGTAGACAGGCCCGCTTCGCTCCATTTGGGTATTTGACCCGTTCCATTAACCCCTTCCCGGGCCACGCCAGTGGTCCACCCTCGCCCACGCGGGCGAAAGGACAACGCATGAGTCAGTCGGATTCCGAAACCTCCACCCCCTCCCCCGAGCCCAGCACCCCGGCGACCCAGCCGGTAGTAGTCGCGACCGCGCCGACCATCGAGTTCCCGGACACCCCCGATGATGAGCTCACCGCCGAGCAGATGGAGGCGCTCTACAGTCAGACCTTCCAGAATGCGACCCAGGGCAGCCTGATCCAGGGGACGATCATCAGCGTCGGCAAGGACGAGGTGATCGTCGACGTGGGGTTCAAGTCGGAGGGGGTGCTGATGATGCGGGAGTTCCGCCGCAGCGGCGCCGGCGACATTCAGGTGGGCGACGTCGTCGACCTCTACCTGGAGCAGATGGAGAATGAGGAGGGCCAGGTGGTCCTCTCCAAGGAGAAGGCCGACAAGATCAAGATCTGGAACAAGGTGGCGGAGTTCTTCGAGAAGGGTGAGGCCCTCGAAGGGACCCTCGTCAGCCGCATCAAGGGCGGCGTCTCCGTGGACCTCGGCGGCATCCGCGGCTTCCTCCCCGGCTCCCAGGTGGACATCCGGCCGGTGCGCAACCTCGACCGTGTCCTCGGCCAGACCCTGGAGATGAAGGTCATCAAGATGAATCAGGCGCGGGGCAACATCGTCCTGTCGCGCCGGCAGCTCCTCGAAGAGCAGCGCACCGGCATGAAGGACAAGATCCTCGCCACCTTGAAGGAGGGGCAGATCGTCAAGGGGGTGGTGAAGAACCTTACCGACTACGGCGCCTTCGTCGACCTCGGCGGTCTCGACGGCCTCCTGCACATCACCGACATCTCCTGGGGCCGCATCGGCCACCCGTCGGAGGTCTTCAAGATCGGCGACGCGGTCGAGGTGGTCATCCTCAAGTTCGACCGCGAGCGCGAACGGGTCTCCCTCGGCTACAAGCAGAAGACCCCGGACCCGTGGGTCGCGGTGGAGCAGAAGTACCGGGTCGGCGACCGGGTGAGCGGCAAGGTCGTCTCGATCACCGACTACGGCGCCTTCATCGAGTTGGAGGAGGGGATCGAGGGGCTCGTCCACGTCTCCGAGATGTCCTGGACCCAGCGGGTGAAGCACCCCTCCAAGGTGGTCAACCTCGGCGACGTGGTGGACGCGATGGTCCTCAACATCGACGCCAACAACAAGCGTATCTCCCTCGGCATCAAGCAGGTCGAGGCGAACCCGTGGGACTCCATCGAGGAGCGTTACCCGGTCGGCTCGAAGATCACCGGCACAGTGCGCAACATCACCGACTTCGGCGTCTTCGTGGGGCTGGAGGAGGGGATCGACGGCCTCGTCCACATCTCCGACCTCTCCTGGACCGAGCACGTGAAGCACCCCTCCGAGCTCCTCTCCAAGGGCGACGAGGTGGAGGCGGTGGTGCTCGCCATCGACAAGGAGAAGGAGCGCATCTCCCTCGGCCTCAAGCAGCTCCAGGAGGATCCGTGGCAGCAGGTGGCCGGTAACATCTCCATCGGCTCGGTGGTCGACGGGACGGTGACCAAGATCACCGAGTTCGGCGCCTTCGTCGACCTCGGCGACGACGTCGACTCCCTGATCCACATCTCCGAGCTCTCCACCGAGCAGGTCCGCTCGGTCAGCGACGTCCTCAAGGTGGGCGACAAGGTCCACGCCCAGGTGATCAAGTTCGACCCGGCGCAGCACAAGATCGGCCTCTCTATCCGCGCCCTGCAGAACCAGGAGGAGCGCGCCCAGGTGGAGCGCTACATGGAGCAGGAGACCATGCCCGAGACCGCCATGGGCGCCGCCCTGTTGGAGAAGCTGCGCGAGCAGAAGGGGGAGAGCGAAGGCGACAGCGAGTAACCCTCCAAGCAAGCGTCCGCCAGCAGCGGACAGCACACAGCACCAGCCCACCCCTTCCTTGCAGTCCGCGCTCCCGCGGACTGCAAGGGAGGCCCGCGAGTCCCTCATGCGCCTCCGTAACCTCAAGCGCATCCTTTTCCTCGCGGCCTTCCTCGGGCTGATCCTTCTCCTCTTTCGCATCGGCTCCGGCAGCGGCGTCCTGCCCCTGGAGAGCGACCGCCTCGGCTATATCGCCCTGACCGGCGTCATCACCACGGCGGCGGAGGTCGTCGACGACATCGACGACCTCGCCGACAACCCGCGGGTACGCGGCCTGCTGGTGCGGATCGATTCGCCGGGCGGCGCGGTGGCACCGTCACAGGAGATCCACGCCGCGCTGGTCCGTTTTCAGGAGGTCCACCACAAGCCAGTGGTCATCTCCATGGGCAACGTTGCGGCGAGCGGCGGCTACTACATCGCCTGCTCCGCCACGCGGATCGTCGCCGACCCCGGCACCCTCACCGGCTCCATCGGGGTGATCATGCACTTCACCCGCGTCGACCCCCTGCTCGACCGCCTCGGGGTCTCCAGCCAGGTGGTGAAGTCGGGCAAGTACAAGGACATCGGCTCCCCCACCCGGGCGATGACCGATGATGAACGGGCGCTCCTCGCCGGGGTGATCGACTCGGTCTACGGCCAGTTCGTCGACGCGGTCGCCGAGGGTCGCGACCTCCCCGAGCAGCGGGTGCGGGAGCTTGCCGACGGCCGCATCTTCTCCGGCGCCCAGGCGCGGGAGGCGGGGTTGGTGGATGACCTCGGCGGCCTCCACGCGGCGATCCGCATCGCCGGCGAGCTCACCGACCTCGGCCCCACCCCCGCGCTCCTCCGCCCCCAGGAGCGCGGCATGCGCCGCCTCCGCCGCGCCGTCGACTCCACCGCCCTCGCCCGCTGGTTCCCCCACCTAAGCGGCGTCACCGGCCTCTGCTACCTGGCGCCCTTTTGAGGTGGCCGGAAAGAGACAGAACCACGACCGGAGACGGATTACCACGGGGGGCACGGGGACGCGGGCGACCGGTCCTCGATCCAGGGTCTGGCGGCACTGGCGGCAGATCCATCTGAAACTCCTCCTGAAACGGAACACCTCGTTGGCGATCTGCCTGCGGGAGACCTCCCGATTCGTTCACTCCCAAGGTTCCCCGTGCCCCCCGTGGTAAAACGGTCTAGACCGCCGATCATGGCCTTGTGGAGGCCGCTTGACACAGCTATTTTTGTACTCTAACGTCTTGTTTTCCCACAATCTTTCCGCGAGCACTCCATGACCCGTATCGATTTGGTGACGATCACTCAGGAAGCTATCGAGGGGCTGAATCGGCGCCAGTGCGAGGTGATCGTCAACTCGATCTTCGACGCCATCCGCGACGCCCTCGCCGCCGGTGAAAAGGTGGAGCTACGGGGCTTCGGCAGCTTCAAGGTGCGCCAGCGCCGCTCCCGTGACGGCCGCAACCCAAAGACCGGCGAGCCGGTCCACGTGCCGCCGAAGACCGTGCCCTACTTCAAGCCGGGCAAGGAGCTGCGCGAGCGGGTGAACGGTAAGACGGCCTGAGGCGCCGCATTAGGTGCGGGG
>JAJRSX010000172.1 GCA_024278555.1 bacterium
AATCCACGGAAGGACACGGAAGGCCTAGACCAGCAGGAATACCGTGAGCTTGCCGACGAGCTGAGAGCCATGAGGTAAAGACCTGACCCCCGCGGCACGTTTGACCCCCGCGGCACGTTACATCTCCCACGACGCCGTGCTGGCCGGTCCCCTCCCTCTCTGCGTCTCTGCGTTAAAAAACCCGCTCGGCACGCCCTCTCGGCCCACCACCGACGACACCTCCCCCCAGCCACCCTCCCCTCGCGCCCTGGCGTCTTTGCGTCTTTGCGTTGAGCAGTTCCCCCTTCGTGCTCTTCGTGGTTTGCCCCTACGGGGCTCCCCCGTCACCCCGATGGATCGCCAAGGCGCGGGCGATGGCCTGGACCATGCCGCGGGCCTTGTTTTCGGTCTCTTCGAATTCGTTCTCGGCGACCGAGTCGGCGACGATGCCGGCGCCCGCCTGGACCTCGGCCTGGCCGTCGGCGAGGCGGACGGTGCGCAGGGTGATGCAGGTGTCGAGGTCGCCGTCCAGCGTCAGGTAGCCCACCGCCCCGGCGTAGCTCCCCCGGCGGTCCGGCTCCAGCTCCTCGATGATCTCCATGGCGCGGATCTTCGGCGCCCCCGAGACGGTCCCGGCCGGGAAGCAGGCGGGCAGCGCCTCGATCGAGTCGACCCCGTCGGCGAGCTCACCCACGACGTTGGAGACGATGTGCATCACGTGGGAGTAGCGCTCGATCACCATCAGCTCGTCGACCCTCACCGAGCCGGGCCGGCTGATCCGCCCCACGTCGTTGCGCCCGAGGTCCACCAGCATCAGGTGCTCGGCGCGCTCCTTGGGGTCGGCGAGGAGCTCCGCCTCTAACCGCTGGTCTTCGGCGTGGTCGACGCCGCGCGGCCGGGTGCCGGCGATCGGCCGGACGATCACCTCGCGGCCGGTGACCCGTACCAGGACCTCCGGCGAGGAGCCCACCAGGGCCTGGCCGTCGAGCTCCAGACAGAAGAGGTAGGGCGACGGGTTGATCGCCCGCAGGACCCGGTAGAGGAGGATCGCCCCCAGGTCGTCCACGGGAACGGAGAAGCGCTGGGAGAAGACCGCCTGGAAGATGTCGCCGGCGCGGATGTACCGCCGGATCCGCTCGATCGCCCCACAGAAGGTGGCACGGTCCATGTTCGAGACGGGGTCGGGTAGGTCGTCCAACTCCGGCAGGGTGAGGAGACCGGGCGCCTGCGCGGGGCGGTCGAGGAGCGCCCGCAGCTCGGCGAGCTCCGCCTCACCACGCGCCGCCGCCGCCGCCGCGTCGCCCCCCTCTTCCACCACCACATTCGCTACCAGACGCAGCCGCTTGGCCACGTTGTCGAAGATGACCGTGCGCCGCGGGAGCATGAGGCAGAGCTGCGGTTGGCCGTCGGCACGCGGTGGGAGGCGACGCTCCATCTCCTCGAAATCGAAGACGAGGTCGTAGCCGAAGTACCCCACCCAGGCGGCGAAGATGTCGGGCAACCGGGCGGTGGTGGCGGGCCGAAAGCGACGGTGCAACTCGGCGAGGAGCTCGCGGGTGGTCCCGGTGTGCAGCTCCTCCTCGCCGCTGTCGGGAAAGCGGATGTGGAAGGCACCGGGGTCACCCCACACCACCACCGCTGGGGCATTACCCAGCAGCGAGTAGCGTCCCCAGTTCTCCCCCCCCTCGACACTCTCCAGGAGGAAGCGGTACCGCGCCTCGGGCAGCCGCTGATAGACCGAGACCGGCGTCTCGCCGTCGGCGAGACACTCGGAGACGAGGCTGTGGACGGTGTACGTCGAAGACATGGGGGCGTTCACCGAGGGCGACCGCTAGCGGACCACCAGGTTGCTCCGTACCTGACGCACCCCCCTGACCGCCCTTGCCAGGCGAACCGCCTCGTCCACCTCGCGCTTGCTGGAGGCGACGCCGGTGAGGTAGACGACGCCGAGGTCGACGTCGACGTTGATATTCAGACCCCGCACCACCGGGCTACGCAGGAGCTCGGTCTTCACCCGGGTCGAGAGGATCGAGTCATCAATGATCTCCCCCGCCGACTTGCCGCTGTTGGCCCCTGCCACCCCGGCCGCAACTCCCGCGCCGGCCCCCGCCCCGACCACCGCCGCGGCACAGCTGCCGACCAGCGCCGCCGCCAGCGCTACCGTGCCAAGCCGTGCCCCGACTCCACTATTTCGTCTGCTACCCATAGAACGCTCCGAGAAGAGAAGGCGGCCATTCTGCGGACCCGACCGGCCGCGGTCCATCCCCCGTGGCAGCGCCATGATCGTCGGCTCCATCTGCTGCCCTCCGGACAAAACCCCTTCTCCCGGACAAAACCACGAAGAGGATCAGCGGAAATAGCCTCGAGCCTTCCGCCGTCCTTTACACCGCTGGAACACGAAACCACGAAAGGGGGAAAGCACGAAAAACAACCGATTGAATTCTTTACGTGTTTTGAACTTTTCGTGCTTTCGTGTTCCCACCCCCTCGAGGTCTCGGGAACATCGACCTTCTCGCCAGCCATGATTTCCGCTGCTCCTCGGAGGTGCCCCCACCCGCTGCCCCCGCCCCTCACCCCTCCCGGCCCACGCGGTGTGCCGTTCATCCTCCAGAGACAAGCCCTCTCCAGAACGCTCCCTTGGCGCTCTTCGTGGCGTGGTGAATCCGTTGCCGCCTCCCCCTTCCACCCGCACCATTGGCGCGGCAATCTCCCCACCCCATGTGGCGCCTCCTCCTCATTCCCCTCGCGGCGACCCTCCTCGCGGCGGCGCCCGCGCCGCTCGATCCGACACAGGCGATCGAGGTGGAGGCGGTGGTGCCGATCGTCGACGGCAACGCTGCCGGAGCGCGAGACCAGGCGCTTACCCGCCTCTTCGGCGACGCGGTGGCGGTAGCCGCCGAGGGTGAGGCGGGGGTGGGGAGCCTCGCCGACCGGCCGGCGGTGGCCAGACAACTCCGCGTCCATGCCCGCGACTACCTGGAGGCATACCAGATCCTCGCCGACACCTACCGCCTGGGTGGCGCGGGGGAGCCGACGGCAGGGAGGCCGGCCCCCGGCGCCCCGACCGCCGGTACCACGGCCACCACCACGACGGGCGGCCCGCCCGACCTGCCGCCGCCCACCACCGGCGGGGAGAGGGCCACGCTACCGCCCCCGCCCCTGCTGGCGCCGGGGATCACCGACCTCCCCGATGACCACTACCTGGTCCGCCTGCGTGTCTGGGTCGACCGGCCGCGGCTGCGCACCACCCTCGGCCTGCGTCCGCGTGCGGAGGCCGACCTCACCGTCGAGGTACGCGGGGTCGACGCGATGGCCGCGACGCCGGAACGGCTGGAGAGCCTGCGTGCCCGCCTCGCCACCGCCCTGAGTGAGCGGGGGTGGCGCCTTGGAGACGACAACGCAGCCCACCATCTGCTGGTGGAGGCGACCTCCGATCTCACCTCCCCGCCGGCGGGACAACAGATCGCCGTCTCCCTCACCGGCCGACTCCAGACGGAGGCGGGAGTGGTGGAGGCGCTGCTCCAGGGCCACGGCAGCTCCACCTTCGCCAACCTCGACTTTGCCTGGAGGGAGGCGCAGGAGCAGGCGGTGGCCGACCTCGTCGACCACCTCCTCCCCCTGCTGCCGCCGACCCACGTGGCGACCGGCGATCGGTGGATCGAGGTGACCCTCGCGCCGCTGCCGAGCTACGGCGCCGCCCTGGAGCTCGCCGACCTCATCCGCGACCGCGCGGAGGGTGTCACCGAGGTACAGCGCGGCACCTACGCCCGCCGCGCCATGCGCCTGCGGGTACGCACCGGCAACGACGTCACCACCCTGGCAACGGCGATCGCGGCGCTGCACTGGCGCGACTTCACCCTCCACGCCGAGCCGCGCACGCCCACGGAGGTGCAGGTAGAGGTCCAGCGGTTTTAGACAGGGAGATAGGGACGTCGGGAAATAGGGAGGAGGGGAGAGGTGCCGGCCTGGGGGCCGGCGATGTTTTTTGGATAACGTCAACAAAATCCTCCAGCCCGAAGGGCTGACCACCCCGCCTTTCTACCTCCCTACCTCCCTAACCCCTGGTGCGCGGCGTGCAGCGCCGCGCACCATTCGTGATCCACCCGCCACCGGTCGAAGAGGACCCCCTATGAAGCTCCCCAGCCACAAGACCAAGATCGTCGCCACCCTCGGCCCCGCGACCCACTCGGCCACCGCCATCCGGCGACTCCTGCGCGCCGGGGTGGCGGTGTGCCGGATCAACCTCTCCC
Source organism: bacterium (assembly GCA_024278555.1). GTDB lineage: Bacteria > CG2-30-53-67 > CG2-30-53-67 > CG2-30-70-394 > CG2-30-70-394 > CG2-30-70-394. The sequence continues at coordinate 4,230 of JAJRSX010000172.1, forward strand.
ACGGCACCGAGGCGGAGCACCGCGAGACCGTGGCAACGGTCCGCCGGGTAGCGGAAGAGGAGGGTCGGCCGGTGGCGATCCTCATGGACCTGCCGGGACCGAAGATCCGTATCGGCCAGCTCGTCGAGCCGACGGTGGCCCTGCGCCGCGGCCAGACCGTGCTCCTCCACGTGGGACGGCGAGCAGGCGACGCGGACAACCTCTACACCTCGTGCCGGCCGCTCCTTCGCGCCCTCAAACGGGGCCACCACCTCTACCTCGCCGACGGCACCATCCAGATGCGGGTGGAGATGGCCGACGGGGTGACCGCCCGCTGCCGGGTCACCGTCGGCGGCGAGCTGCGCCCGGGCAAGGGGCTCTCCGCCCCGGGCGTCCCCCTCAACATGGCGACCATCACCGCCCGCGACCGTGGCCTCGTACACCTGGCCCGCGACTGCGGCGCCGACATGGTCTCGGTCTCCTTCGTGCGCGAGGCGGCGGACATCCGCCAGGTCAAGGGGATCCTGCGCCGGGCCGACTCCCACGCCCTGGTGATCGCCAAGATCGAGCGCGGCGAGGCGGTGGAGGCGATCGACTCGATCCTCGCGGCGGCCGACGGCCTGATGGTGGCGCGCGGCGACCTCGGGGTGGAGACCCCCATCGCCGGTGTCCCGATCCTCCAGAAGCGGCTCATCGCCGCCGCCAACCAGGCGGGCAAGCCGGTGATCACCGCCACCCAGATGCTCGACTCGATGGTCGCCAACCCGCGTCCCACCCGCGCCGAGGTGGCGGACATCGCCAACGCCATCCTCGACGGCACCGACGCGGTGATGCTCTCCGACGAGACCGCCGTCGGCCGCTATCCGGTCGAGGCGGTGCGCACCATGGGGGCGGTGGCGGCGCAGACCGAGACGACCATGCCCAACGGCCCGCCCCACCGCCGCATCAGCGACGTGGCCGAGGCGACGGTGACCGAGGCGATCTCCCGCTCGGTCGCCCAGGCGGCGAAGCTGTTGGAGGTACGCGCCATCCTCGCCCCGACCCACTCGGGTCAGACCGCCCGTTCCATCTCCCGCGAGCGGCCGGGGACGTGGATCTACGCCTTCTCCTGCGACCGCCAGGTGAGCAACGCCCTGATGCTCTCCCACGGGGTCTGGCCCTTCCACCGCACCACCTCGGCCATCGACCCGGACGACCTCATCGCCCCGTTGCGCGCCGCCCGCCTCCTGCGCCGTCGCGACCTGGTGGTCCTCACCTGGGGCCGCGCGGTGGGCAAGAGCGGCGAGACCTACGCCATGCGGGTGGAGCGGGTGGAATAGCTTGGGATAGCTGTAGAAAGTAGAAGGTAGAAGGTAGAAAGGGGGCCGGGTCTCGCAGTCCGCGGCGAACGCGACGATGACACCATAGAGGGCATCGATGGCAGCGACCTCCGAGCCCCCCCGAAGCCCCTCGACCCGCCCCCCTTTCTACCTTCTACTTTCTACTTTCTACTTTTCACCTTTCCCGCCTCCTTCCAGCTTCCCCACCAACACTCCCGAGTCCGCGCTAGCCTTTGGCGAAGCGACAAGGCGACACCCATGCCCAAGCCCCCTCCTCCACCCCTCACCATCGGGGTCGACATCGGCGGCACCCACGTCCGCCTCCTGCTGGTCAGCGAAGATGGCCAGGTGGTCGATCGCGCCCGGTTTCCCGCCATCCCCGGCGACCCAACCCGGGTGGTCGGTCCGGTGACCACGCAGGTCAACCGGTGGCGCACCATCTATCCCCACATCCTCCGTCTCGGTGTCGCCTGTGCCGGCTGGGTCGACGCCGACGGCCGACGCATCCACCAGTCGCCCAACCTGGGCTGGCATGACGTCCGCCTCGCCGACCTCCTGGAGACCCTCTGCCGCCTGCCGGTGCAGGTGGAAAACGACGTTAACGCGGCGCTGCTGGGCGAGCACGCCGCCGGGGCCGCGGTGGGGGCGCGCAACTGTGTCGCCGTCTTCATCGGCACCGGCGTCGGCGGCGGCGTCATCGCCGACGGCCACCTGGTGCGCGGCGCCAAGGGGGCGGCGGCCGAGGTAGGCCACCACGTCCTCGACCCCGCCGGCCCCCTGTGCACCTGCGGCCGCCACGGCTGCTGGGAGGCCTACAGCGGTGGCTCAGGCATGGTGAACCGGGCCAAAGAGGCGATCGCCGACGGCGAGGAGACGGCGCTCACCCGGCTCGACGAGGTGACCACCGCCGAGGTCATGGCCGCCGCCGCCGAGGGCGATGCGGTGGCAAAACGGATCTGGGATGAGGCGTGCCGCCGCTCGATCCAGGGGATGGCCAACCTCGCCGTCCTCTTCGACCCGGAGATCATCGTCGTCGGCGGCGGGGTCACCGCGACCAACCCGGCGCTGCTCGCCTGCATCGTAGACGGCATGGGTCAGGAGCCCCCGTTTGCCGGTCTCACCGACGTCCACCTCATCCCCGCCGCCCTCGGCGACGACGCCGCCGCCCTCGGCGTCGCCCTCACCACCGGCGTGTAACTGTCCCGGCTCAGCGCCGGCCCTCGTTGACCACTGAAAGCTGGATGCTGAGAGGATCAGCGGAAATAGCAATGCAGGCCAAGATGGGACCGTCCGTAGGGCGGGCTTCAGCCCGCCGAGCACCGTAACTTCTTGAGAACTCCCTATCCCCTTTGCTCATGAGGGGCAGCGTAGTTCGTAAGGGATTATCACCCCGGAGACACAGAGGGCACAGAGAACTCCATCAGAAAACAACACGATTTTGCGCCGTCCTCGTGCACGGCAACCCCGTGGCGCTCCGTTGCGAGGCCCAAGAGGAGGAACGCACCTCTCCTTTGCAGTTCTCCGTGTCCTCTGTGTCTCTGGGGTGAAATCGCCCTCCAGGCTCGCGCCGTGATCACCTCGTGATTCCCTCGACTCTGTTGGCGGTATCCCCTCCCCCCGGAATCTTTCCCTCTTTCCGATTGCCCATCGCCGGTCATGAGCCAAGGGCAATCGGCATTTCTTGAGATGACGGCGTCGGTCGACTGAAGCCGACCCTACGGTCTGGTAACCCCATCTTGTTTCCGCTGATCCTCTGAACGCTGTTCGCTCCCCCTGAGGTTCCCCCATGCTCACCCTCGACCTCACCAACTGCCTCGACGCCCTCGCCGCCACCGACTTCGACACCCTGAGCGGCCGCATCCCGGAGATTCACGCGACCATCGAGTCCGGCAGCGACCCACGCCCGGGCAGCGACTACCTCGGCTGGCGCCACCTCCCCGAGTCGCTCGACGCCGACGGCCTCGGCCGCCAGCGCGACTGCGCCGCCCGCCTGCGCGCCCTGGCCGGGCGGTGTGTAGTCGCCGGGATCGGCGGCTCCTACCTCGGCGCCAAGGCGACGATCGACGCCCTCGGCAGCGACCACCCGATCCGCTTCGCTGGCCACCACGTCGACCCCGAGGCAGTCGCCGAGCTCCTCACCGAGGTCGACGACGGCGACTTCACCGTGGTGGTGATCTCCAAGTCCGGCACCACCACCGAGACCGCCGTCGCCTTCCGCCTCCTGCGTGACGTGCTGGTCCGCCGCCACGGTGCCAAGGGGGCGGCGGCGCGGATCGTCGCGATCACCGACCCGGCCGGCGGCGCCCTGCGCAAGCTGGCCGAGGCCGAGGGATACGAGACCTTCGCCATCCCCCCCGACGTCGGCGGCCGCTTCTCCGTCCTCACCCCGGTGGGGCTCCTGCCGATCGCGGTGGCGGGGATCGACATCGAGGCGCTGGTCGCCGGCGCCGCCGCGGTCATGGGCCGGGCCGCCGCCTCCCCCGACTACCCCCCGTACCGCTACGCCGCGGCGCGCACCGCCCTCCACCAGGCGGGCAAGCGGATCGAGGTCCTCGCCACCCAGTCGGTGCGACTCGCCGGCGTGTGCGAGTGGTGGAAGCAGCTCTTCGGCGAGAGCGAGGGCAAGGAGGGGAGCGGCCTCTTTCCGGCGAGCGTCCGGTACACCACCGACCTCCACTCCCTCGGCCAGTGGATGCAGGAGGGGCCGCGCGAGGTGATCGAGACCTTCCTCGCCGTCGACACCCCGGCGGCCGACCCGGCCATCCCCGCCGGCGGTGACGACGGCGACGGCCTCGCCTACCTCGCCGGCCGGCCGCTGTCCGAGGTCAACGAGGCGGCCCTGGCCGCCACCCGCTTCGCCCACCTCACCGGCGGCATCCCCAACATGCTCATCCGCATGGGCCGCCGCGACCCCCGCCACATCGGGGCGCTCTACGCCTTCTTCGAGCGGGCGGTGGCCATGGGCGGCTACCTCCTCGGCGTCGACCCCTTCACCCAGCCCGGCGTCGAGGCCTACAAGCAGGCGATGTTCGCCCTCCTCGGCAAGCCGGGGACGACCTTCGCCGCGGCCGATGCGTGGCAGAGCTACCAGCAACGCAAGACCGCCTCCCTCGACCTGGCGGTCGACAGCGGCCGGCCGGCAAAACCGTAACCACGGCGACGTCCCTTATCCTGGGCCTCCACCGTCGGATATGATGGAAGAGGAAATCCCGCCCGTAACCCACGTATGGAGGCACTGCGATGGCGAACGTACTGGCCCTATCGATTCGTGACTACTGCTTCGAAGAGCGGCGCAAGGATCGCACCTGCGACAGCCTCCACGAGGTCGTGGCGAAGAGCGAGACCGGCATCGAAGGCACCTGCGGTGAGGCCCTGGAGGCGAACCGCGACCTGGTAAAGGCGCGCCTGGAGCACGAGCTCGGCCGGAACGAGTTCGACGGCATCTTCGTCTGCGGCGCCATCGGCGTGGCCCCCAACGACTTCATGCCCGAGCTCCTCCTGCAGATCTGCGACAAGCACCTCTTCGCCCTCTCCTACGAGATGTGGCGTGCCATCGGCCAGTCCAGCCCGGTGGGCCCCCTCATCCGCCCGCGGGCCGGGATCGCCGGCAAGACCCTCATGCTGGCGCTGCCCGGCGGCCCCAAGGCGGCGAAGGTGGCGCTCGAAGCGGTCCTCCCGTGGCTCCCGGTCACCATGGCGTGGGCCAAAGAGGACAACCCCTCCTGCCCGCCCCAAACCGACTGGTTCGAGTGGATCTGATTTTTTCGCTGCGCGAAAAAATCAGGAGTCACCTCCCCGCCCTCCTACCGGAGGGCTGGAGACCTCGGCGACAAAACTGCGGTACGAGGGAGGTATGAGCGCGCGCTCGTGATAAGGGGCGCATCACGGTCCAAGCGGGCCATTTGGACTGGAACCGCCGGCGGGAGCCGGCCGCCTATCGCGACCTCGATGCGCACCCGAGGTTGCGTCACCCGTGTCACGCAAATAGGGCGCCCCCACCTCCCGCACCGCCCAGCGAATGGCGCTGGCGGTAGCAGCGCCGATCCCCGCGACCTGCTTCAGATCCTCACGCTCCGCCCGGACCACCGCTTCCACGCTCCCGAAGGCGGCGAGTCGCTGCACGCGCACGCGGACCTCGGGGATGGACTGCAACACCTCCACGACCCCGCCACGTCGTTCCCGATCGTCGGCGACCACCTCGATGGCCCTGTCGGGTACCTGAGACATCCCTGTCTCCTTTTTTTGCTGCGCAAAAAAAGGGGGTAATTTAATCCTCTTCCTCACCCTGGTCACTGGCGGCGGCACCCAGCGCCGCCGCCACCTCAGCGACCAGCTCCCCCTGCTCCACCGTCTCCGGATCGCCACCGGCGGCGCGCACCCGGGCCACCGCCGCCTGCGCGTCGAGGCCGAGGCAGAGCAAGACACAGGCGGCCACCGTGCCGGTACGTCCGACCCCCATATTGCAGTGGATCAGGACGTTGGCGCCGTCACGCAGCGCCTCTGCCACCTCGCGCGCCACACCGACGATCCCCTCGCCCTCCGGCACCCCGAAGTCATCGATCGGGAAGTGGACCCAGCCACACGGCAGCTCCCCGGCACGGGCAAGCTCGGCGTACTCCGGCGCCCACCCCTCCAGCTCCGCCCACGGCAACAGACAGACCACCTGCCCAATCGCCGCCGCCTGCCACTGCCGCACCACATCGCCCAGCGGCCGCCACCGCCCCGGCAACCGCGACACCCACAACCGCCCCGCCACCCCGTCGGACAAGTCCACCTCACGCATCACCGACCTCCAATCTATACGCAGCCAGTAATGGGCTATTACCCATCCACGCCCCACGAGTAGTCCTCGAAAAAACCCCGAGCGAGCTCGTCGTAGCGCTCGCGTTTCTCCTCCAGGCTTGGTTTCAGAAAGTGGAGGTCAAGGCTCCATGCCTGCCTTGGTAGGACCTCAAGCCACGGGGTGATGGCGAAGATGTACATAAGCTCACCGTTGTAACTCCCCACCACCATGTCCGTGTCGTGCCGCTTAGCGGCTTCACTCGCGTCGTTGAAGAGACGCCCGTAGGCCACCTCCCACCGGGGAAGGTCCGCCTCCACCACCGCCGCAAGCACCTCGTGTTTGATCTCCAACACCACCATGACCACCTCCCTATCTCTGTAAACGGACCCATGCCGCCGCCGGTCGGCCTTGACCCCACTCTCCACCAACCATCCAGTGCACGCACATCCCGCAAGCTTGCCGTTCCCACCCTGCCCATGGAGGGTCCAGGGTTGCCGCCCCCCCTGTGCGTAACAAATCTTGTTGTCGATCATGAAATCAGAGTTCGTGATCAACAAAAGAACTTGTCTCTCTTTCATGAGCATCAAGAGACCTCCCGCTCCCCTGCAATCGGGAGCCGCCGTGGGAGGTTCGACACCCCAACCGGCCAAAGTAGTTGTCGCCGACCGGCCAGAGGAATTGACGTTCAACGGTAGCTCCCCTCGATCAGCTCCCGGAGGTCACTGCCCGCCAGCTCGGGGAGGTTGCGCGCCATCTCCGGACAGGTGACGAGGACCTCCGCGCGCGCCTTGAACTCGCCGAGGGGGACGATGGCTTCAGAGATGTCGAGCTCGGCCACGGTGGCGCGCCAATCGACAAGATGAACTGCATTCAGACTCGGTTCCAGTTCAAAAAAAAGCCCTTGTCACCCCTGCGGCTCGCCATCCCCTACCAGGCGCTGGACACCGGTGATGAGCTTTCGCACCTTGCTCTGAAGGGTTCGTGCAGAATCGGCCTGCGGCCGCATCCCTGCGTGGTTGACGTCGTTCCGAGGTTCGGCAAGAGCATTCCACAGGGTCCCCACCTCCTTGCCCCTCTCCTCCGACCAGGCGAGGGTCGCGATCTCCCGCTCGGACAGCTCGCCCCTGTAGGACTTGCGTGCACGCTGACACCCCCACCAGTTGAGCAGCGCCTCGGCCCGCTTGCGCGCGGCCTCCGAGCACAAGTCGCTCTCTCCGAGCTCCCGCGCCACCCAGGACACCACCATCTCCCGGGCGAGGGTGAGGGCCTGGACCGGCTGCTCGTGGGTCACGTACCAGTCGAGGAGGGCGGCTTGGCCGACGAGGTTGGAGATCGCCGGCTCCCCTGCCAACCGCGCCGCCTCTGCCTGCACCAGCGGGGCCACCAGGGTGAACGGCTTGGCCCAGGTGTCGATCTCCGCCAATCGCTCTGTCTCAAGTTGGCCTGAGAGCACCCGCGCCTGCTCCAAGGCATCGAGGGGACGGATCAGGCGAAGATCCTCAGAGAGGCGCAGGAGACTCTGGCCCACGGGAATGAGCCCCTCCGGGGCGTCCGCCTGCCCGGACCGGTGAGCGCCGGCCTGGATCTGACGCAGTAGGCCTGCCAACTCCCCACCGCGGCCGGTCTCGCGGAAGAGGTGAAGGGCGGCGAGCCAGTCCAGCAGGCTTGCCATGGGGGTGATGTCGAAGACGGGGGTGGTCCCGGCCTCTCGGTCGCTAGCCTCGAAGGCGCCGTAGACGATCCGCCCCAGCGTCACGCCGCGAGCCGTTTTTAGATAGGCGACGGCGAGGAGGACAATGAGGGGTATCGAACGGAAGGCGTGGGTGATGTCGAAGAGGACGGTGTCGTCCTCTTCCACGGCGCTGACGACGGCATCGAAAATCTCCCAAAGTTCCGCTTCACTCTCGCCATTCGGGATCGGCACCTCGTGGAGAACGATGCGCGTCGCACACTGCTTCTGTAGTGCGTGCCAGTGTGCAGTCCGCGCACGAGGAGTCACGAAGACGCAAAATTCGTCGGGCTCGAAGAGCTCCCACACGGCAATGGGGAAGAACTGGGTCGGAGTACTCTTGCGATCGTCCCAGGTATAGACCGTCTCTTCGTAGCGACCCGTTCCGAGAAAGGTGATCGCCTTCATCAGCCGCCGCCCTCGGCGCCATAGAGCCGCTTCCACGCCTTCCTCTGGTTGCTCTTCTTGTCCGCCCTCTCCCATGACTGGATCGTCTCCCCGTGGACCTCCCGGGCGATTTCGCACAGGAGGGCGAACTCCTCCTCGCCGCGCTCCTTTCGGGTCTTGTTCCACTCCTTGCCGAAGGTGGTGGCGAGGCGCTTCTCGTCCCAGTCACTCACCTCCGCCCGTAGCTTCTCCTCCAGGGGCAGCGCCTCGCGTCGCGCCTTCTTCGCCCGCCGGTCGGCCGCGTCGTTCGCCTTCCCGTCCGGCTGAAAGAGCCCATACCCTGCGGCGGTCTTGGCGCCGATCCCGCGGGTGGTGAGGGCCTCCACGAGCAGCTCTTTGGCCCGCTCGTGCCAGCCGCCGGGCCCCTCGATGGCGAAGAAGAAGCGGCCGGTGGTGGCCACCCACGGGACCGGGTTGGGGGCGTCGAGGTCGAGCGTCCCGACCGGGTCGCCCCCCAGGGAGCCACCGCCGGTGGTGTAGTACTTCGTGTGGTGGACGCAGGTGACCTCGCGGGCGAGGAAGCCCCCGGCCCCCTCCGGGACCCACCAGGCGTCGTGGAAGTGGAGGTAGCCGGCCGACTCGGTGGTCCCGAAGAGGATCTCCTCTGCCTCCGGGTCGAGCTCCCACCGGCGGCGGGCGCCGGCGCGCACCACCCCCTTGACCGCCGAGCCGGGGACCACCGGCACCCCGAAGGTACGGTGGAGGGTGAGCCCCACCTCGAGGACCGACTCGTTGCCCAGCCCGAGGGCGAGGCGGCCGGCCACCTGCCCGTACCAGCAGGAGAAGGTGGTGGCGCTCGACTCCACCACGGCCTGCCAGCGGCGGTAGGCGGCGCGGTACACCTGCGGCGGCGAGAGGCGCTCGAGCCGCTCGATGAGTCGGGCGGTGGCGGCGTGCTCGTGGTCGTGCTCCATGAGCCCCCGGTCGAGGAGCAGCCCCGCGTGGGCCTCGCCACCGGCCGTGTCGAAGTAGCGGGCCACCGCCTCCCTGCGCACGTCAGCCATCGTCGCCCTCCCCGTCCGCGTCGGCGGCGCTCATCCCCAGGAGGCTCTCGGCGTACCGCTTGTACCAGATGGCCGCCTCCAGGCAGCGGCGGGTGAGGCGGCGGTAGTCGGCGAGGTCGGCCCCGCGGGCGGTGCGGGCGAGGCCACCCTCGGCGCCCAGGGTGGCGCTCAGGTGGCCGAGGAAACGGCGATCCCCCTCGGCGCCACGGCTTTGGGCGTTCGCCTTCGCCTCCAGGAAGGCGGTCGCCTCGGCCAGCCCCGCGCGCAGGACCAGGACCGGAAAGCGGTGGCACCAGCCACCGTAGCGGACCTTGGCCTTGTCATCGAAATCGACCGCCTCTCGTACCTGGCGGTAGATCTTCTCGGCGTCGCGTTGGGAGCGGGTCTGCATCACTCCCCCTCCTTCGCCGCCGCCGCGAACAGGAGCCGCACCTGGCCGCGGCCCACGGTCGCCTTGCCCCCCACCTGGAGGCGGCGCTCGCTCCCCACGGCCTCGGCGAGGGCGGCGAGCATCTCGCCCGCGTCCGCCGTGTGCTCCCGGTACCGCGACCGGTCCGCCGCCACCACCCCCCAGAGGAGCGACTCGGCCGGCAGGGCCTCCTCGTACCAGAGGGCGCCCCTGGCGACGGTGCCGGTCTCCTCGTCGATCTTGATCCGCGCCGAGACCTCGGTGGCGGTCTCGGCGAGGAAGTCGAACACGTCGTCGGCGACGATGCAGAGTCGCGCGCGGAGGAGTCGCTGCCAGTCGTCGTCGCCGGGGAAGCAGGCGGCGCCGATGCACGCCGCCCAGTCGGCGGCGCCGCTCTCGGGGCGGGGCGTGAGGTCGAGGTCCTCGAGGATGACCCGGCGCTCGCCGCCCCCGGCCGCGAGCAGGGCGCTGTCCGGCGCGACCGCCGCCGCCCCCTCCCCCACCCCCGGGATCTTGGGCACCTCCACCCCGGCGGCGGCGAGGTCGCGGCCGTAGCGGCGCAGGACCAGCGGCGCGGTGGCCCAGGCGAAGGTG
>JAJRSX010000173.1 GCA_024278555.1 bacterium
CAGGCGCCACAGGGGGGTGTCCGGGCCGACGCTGCCGCGGTCCTGGGTGAGCTGGATGGGGTAGCCGAGGCTGCGGGCGAGGAGCTCGCTCTGTCGCGTGTATTCGCCGTACGGGGCGGCGTAGGCGGTGGGGGCGGCACCGAGGTGGCGTTTGAGGAGGTCCGCGGCGGTGGTGAGGTCGTCACGCAGGTGGTTCTCCCACGCCGTGTCTCCTATCAGGTGGCGGTGGCGGTGGCCGTGGTTGCCGATCTCCACGCCGGGCTGACGGGCGAGCTCGGCGAGCTGCTCCCACGACATGAAGTCGGGGTAGGAGCGCTCCGGGGCCTCGGTGTAGACGAAGAGGGTGTAGGGGTAGCCGCGAGCGGCGAGGATCGGCGCGGCGTTCTCGTAGATCGACCGGTAGGTGTCGTCGAAGGTGATCACCACGCCCTTCGGCGGCGGTGTCTGACCGGCTGCCAGTGCCCTGGTTAGCTCGCTGAGGGGGATGACGCGCAGGTGGTGGTCGGCGATCCACGCCATCTGGGCGCGGAAGGCGGCGGCGGAGATCGAGGTGGATGGATGCGCCGCCTCCCCGACCCGGTGGTAGAGGAGGATCGTGCAGTAGTCGCCGCCCTCTGCCGCGCGGCCGGGGGCGGCGAGGAGGAGCCCGACGAGCGCCACACGGAGTATCGCCGCCGCCCTCCTGCGTCGCCGGCGGCCACCCGCCCGCCGCGAGAAGGCCGGAGCTGGCGTGGCGCTGCTCACCGCTCCGGGGGGAGGGTGGCCGCGGCGAGGGTGATCTCCGCCGTCGGCTCCAGCCGGTTGTGGCGGATGATCCGGCGGATCTCCGTCACGTACGCCTCACCACGCTGGGAGTAGGCGCGCAGCCCCGCCGCCAGGGTCGTGCCGGTCACCGGCCGGCCCTCGGCGCGTAGCCGCGCCCGCAGCCGCCGCAGGGAGCGGTAGGCGCGGTGGGTGTTGATGTTGCGCAGGTAGCTGCGGACCGAGTGGGCGGCGGAGCGGTAGGCGGCGAGGCGGTAGTGGGCGTTCGGGGCGGCGTCGCGCGGCGCCAGCCCCGGGGTGTCGCCGGTCACCCACTGGCCGAAGAGGTTGTTTCCCTCGTGGACAAAACGCGACGTCCCCCAGCCCGACTCCATGGCCGCCTGGGCGAGGACCAGGGAGGAGGGGAGGGTGTCGACGCGCAGGAGGAGCTCCGCCACCGTCGCCGGCGAAACCGGACCGGTGGCCGGTGGACGGAGGTGGGTCGGCAGCCGGTACTCGCGTGACAGTGCCGTGAGGAAGCGCCGCTCGCGCGCGAAGAGGCGGCCGGCGGCGAGCATCTCCCGCCGGCTGATCAACCAGCGGCGCTGCTCCGCGACCCGCTGGTTTTCCGCCTCGACCACCGGGATCAAGGCGTCGAGGAAGCGCTGCTTGCGCTCGGGGATCGAGGTGACGCGGGCGAGGTCACGGGGGAAGGGGTCGAACTGCCGGGTCGCCGTGCCCGTCACCGTCGACCGCGACGGGCCGATGCCGACACCCACCGCCACCCCGGCGAGGAGGGTGAAGACGGCGGCCGCGAGGAGGCGAGCTGGGGAGAGGAGGGGCATGGAAAATGAGCCATGGAGGCGGATCCGTCCCTCATCGGCAGCGGCGCCGGAGGGGCGAGCCTCGCCCGAGACCACTACTCCGGGAGACGCAGGACGTACCCGGCGCCGCGCACCGTATGGATCAGCGGCGGGTCGAATCCCTTATCAACCTTCTTCCGGAGGTAATTCACGTAAACGTCAACGACATTGGTAAAAGACTCCTCCGTTCCACCCCACACATGCTCCGTGAGGCGGGCCCGGGAGAGGACCTTTCCTGGGTTCTGCATGAAGTGAAGCAGGAGGCCGTACTCCTTCGCGGTGAGCTTGATCTCCTGGCCGGCGCGGCTGACCTGACGGCTCACCGGGTCGAGGGTGAGGTCGGCGATGGTCAGGGGCGCGGTGGCTTGGATGGACTGACTCCTCCGCATGAGAGCCTGGATGCGCGCCAGGAGTTCATCAAAAGAGAAGGGTTTTGGGAGGTAGTCGTCCGCCCCCGCCTCCAGACCGCGTACCCGATCGTCCACCTCCCCCAGGGCGGTGAGCATGATCACCGGTACCGTGTTGCCGCTGCCGCGCAGCTCCGCGAGGACCGCGAAGCCGTCCTTCTTGGGCAGCATCACGTCGAGGATCACCACGTCGAACTCCCCTTCGCCCGCCTCGAAGGCGCCCTCCTCACCGTCGGCCGCCACCACCACCTGGTACCCCTCCTCGGTAAGACCGCGGCGGATGAACTCCGAGACCTTCAGCTCGTCTTCAATGAGGAGGATGCGCATGGGGGTTCTCCCTCCCGACGGCGAGAGGCCGCGGATTGTCCCGCGGCGGGCGGCGGTGGGGAAGGGGGGGGAGGTGCCCGTAATCGTCGGGAGGGGCCTCACGCGAAGACGCGGAAATGCAGAGGTCGTATCCCGATCCACGGACGGCGAGGTGCACAACCGTGCAGGCCTGAAAGACGCATGACTCACCGCGAAGACGCAAAGGGCGCGAAGAGGGTCAGCAGAAATACCCCTGAGCGTTCCGTCATCTTTCACACCACTGGAACACGAAAACGCGAAAGAGGAAAAGCACGAAAGACAACCGATTGAATTCTTTCCTGTTTTGAACGTTTCGTGCTTTCGTGTTCCCTCCCACGCGAAGCCTCGGAAGCACCGGATATCTCGACAGCCATTATCTTCGCCGATCCTCAGAGGGAGCGACCTCCATGCCGGTCTACCGCTTCCAGTAGTCTGGCAAGAGGAGCACCAGCACCGTGTACAGCTCCAGGCGGCCGAGGAGCATGCAGAACGACAGGACCCACTTGGCGGCGGCGGGGAGGGGGGCGAAGGTCTCGGTAGGGCCGACGACGCCGAGCCCGGGGCCGACGTTGTTCAGGGAGGTAATCACCGCGGTGGTGGCGGTGATCAGGTCAAGTCCGAGGCCGGCGAGGGCGATGGAGGCGACGGTGAAGACCACCAGGTAGAGAAAGAAGAAGCCCCAGATCGCGTAGATGATCTCCGGTGCCACGGTGTGGCCGGAGAGGCGAACGCGGGTGACAGCATGGGGATGGACCATCAGCCGGAGCTGCTGGAACCCCTGTTTGAAGAGGAGGACGACCCGGACGCTCTTCATCCCGCCGCTGGTGGAGCCGGCCATGGCGCCGGTAAACATCACGGTGAGGAGGATCGCCTGCAGGAGGAAGGGCCACCCCTCGAAGTCGTTGGTCCCGAAGCCGGTGGTGGTGATCACCGAGACCACCTGGAAGACGCCGTAGCGCGCGGCATCAAACCAGTCGTGATCGGTGGCGAGGCGCAGGATCACCACCGTGAGGAGGCAGGCGGTGGCCAGGAGGAGGGCAAAAAACTTCAGCTCCGACTCGCGCGTGAGGGTGCGCCACCGCCCGGAAAGGAGGCGGAAATAGAGGACGAAGTTGATCCCGCCGGCGAGCATGAAGAGGGTGACCACCCAGTCCACCGCCGCCGACTGGTAGAAACCCACGGAGGCGTCGTGGGTGGAGAAGCCACCGGTGGAGAGGGTGGTGAAGCTGTGGCACAGGGCGTCGAAGGGGGAGAGGCCGAGCCCCATGAGAATGAACGCCTCCGAGAGGGTGAAAAAGAGGTAGATCCCCCACAGGCGCGCCGCGGTGTCGCGCACCCGCGGGCGGATCTTGTCCGCCACCGGCCCCGGGGTCTCCGCCTTGAAGAGCTGCATGCCGCCGACGCCGAGGAGTGGCAGGATGGCGATGGAGAGAAGGATCATCCCCATGCCGCCGAGCCACTGGGAGATTGAACGCCACAGGAGGATCGCGTGTGGCATGGCATCGAGGCCGGAAAAGACCGTTGAGCCGGTGGTGGTGAAGCCGCTCATCGCCTCGAAGAAGGCGTCGGTGACCGAGTCGCTGATACCGCAGAAGAGGTAGGGAAGCGCCCCGAGGGCGGCGGCCAGGAGCCAGGTGAGGGTGACGATGAGGAACCCCTCGCGGTGGGAGATCTCCCGTACCTCCTTCGGGGTGGTGACCAGGAGGATCACGCCGAGGCCGAGGGCGCACGCAGAGGAGATCCCCAGCCCCTTCGCAGAGGGGTCGCCGGTGAGGCAGCCGAGGGCCCACGGCACCGCTATCGCCAGCCCGAAGAAAGCCGACATGACGCCGAGGATGCGAAAGATGGTGGCGAATTGGAGCATCGAATGGTGGATCGGTGCCTGTCGGAACCGGGCACGATCGACCCCGAGACCACGGGTCGTGCCCCCTCTCTCGTTACCTACTGCCTGCTACTTCCGCCAGTACTCCGGCAAGAAGAGCACCAATACCGTGTATAACTCCAGTCGTCCGAGGAGCATGCACAAGGAGAGAATCCACTTGGCGGTGGCGGGCAGGGCCTCGAAGGTGTGCGACGGGCCGACCGCGCCCAGCCCCGGGCCGCAGTTGCCCATGGCGGTAATCACCGCGGTGACGGCGCTCACCAGGTCCATGTGGAGGGCAGCGAGGGCGAGGGAGGCGAGGGCGAGGACCGCCAGATAGAGAAAGAAGAAGCCCCAGATGGCGTGCAGGATCTCCGGTGCCACGGTGCGGCCGGAGAGGCGCACCCGGGTCACCGCGTGCGGGTGGACCATCTGCCGAAGCTGCTGGAACCCCTGCTTGAAGAGAAGCAGGACACGCACGTCCTTCATGGCGCCGCTGGTCGAGCCCGCCATGGCGCCGGAGACCATGAGGAGCATCAGGATCCCCTGCGGCAGGTGCGGCCAGGTGGCGTAGTCGGCGGTGGCGAAGCCGGTGGTGGTGATGCAGGTCGCCACCTGGAAGACGCCGTAGCGGATCGCCTCGCCCCAGTGGGGGTAGTGGGTGGCGTGGATGGAGAGGATCGTGGCGGTGCAGGCGGAGAGAAAGAGGAGGGCGAAAAATTTCAGCTCGGACTCGCGCGGGATGGTCCACCATCGCCCGGAGAGGAGGCGGAAGTAGAGGACGAAGTTGATGCCGCCGGCGAGCATGAAGCAGGTGACGATGGTGTCCACCGCGGCGGAGTGAAAGTAGGCGATGGAGGCGTCGTGGGTGGAGAAGCCGCCACCGGGAAGGGTCGTCAGGCTGTGGCACAAGGCATCGTAAAAGGGGACGCCGGCGACCATCAGGCAGAAGGTCTCGACCACGGTGAAGAAGGTGTAGATGCCCCACAGGCGGGCGGCGGTGTCGCGCACCCGCGGGCGGATCTTGTCCGCCACCGGCCCCGGCGTCTCCGCCTTGAAGAGCTGCATGCCGCCGACACCGAGGAGCGGCAGGATGGCGATGGAGAGAAGGATCATCCCCATGCCGCCGAGCCACTGGGTGATCGCGCGCCACAGGAGGATCGCCCGCGGCATCGAGTCGAGCCCCGAGAAGATGGTAGAGCCGGTGGTGGTGAAGCCGCTCATCGCCTCGAAGAAGGCGTCGGTGACCGATTCGGTGAGGCCGCAGAAGAGGTAGGGGAGCGCCCCGAGGGTGGCGGCCAGGAGCCACGTGAGGGTGACGATGAGGAACCCCTCGCGGTGGGAGACCTCGCGCGCCTCCTTCGGGGTGGTGGCCAGGAGGATGAGGGCGAGGCCGAGGGCGCACGCCGCGGCGATCCCGAGGCCGGTGGCCGACGGGTCGCCGGTGAGGTGGCCGAAGGCCCACGGCACCGCCATCGCCACCCCGAAGAAGGCAGACATGACCCCGAGGATGCGAAAGACGGTGGCGAACTGGAGCATGGGAGGCAGTAGGAAATAGAAAGTAGAAAGGGGGCGTGGGAGTACGGGGGCGGTGGGTCAGATGGATCACTGGGGGTAGGGCAGTGCGCTGCCAGCGTGGTGGCGGCGAGATTTGCTGAGGCTCGTTGCCGCCATGTCCTCCTTACGCCCCTCCCCCTTTCTACCTTCTACCTTCTACCTTCTACTTCCTACGGCAGTTCTCACCACGATGTCGGCTTCATCTGCAGCGCCTTCTCCACCTTTTCACCGCCTTATTCACCGCCACGATCACCACCCGGTCGTTCTCCTCCACCACGTCACTGCCGGTGGCGATACGGGACTCCCCCTCGTGGAGGATGGCGCCGACGATCGCCCCTTTGGGGAAGCTCACCTCAG
>JAJRSX010000174.1 GCA_024278555.1 bacterium
CCCTGGTCATCGGCCACCCGCAGGCGAACTTCTGCGCCGGGGCCAACCTCGCCCTCATCCTCGGCCTGTGCGAGCGCGGCGACTGGCAGACCCTGGAGCGGGCGGTGGCGCAGCTCCAGGAGACCGGCCAGCGGATCCGCTTCTCACCGGCGCCGGTCATCGCCGCCCCCTTCCAGCTCACCCTCGGCGGCGGCTTCGAGCTCATCGCCCCGGCCGCCCACCGGGTGGCGGCGGCGGAGCTCTACTGCGGCGCGGTGGAGGTGGGGGTGGGGCTCATCCCCGGCGGCGGCGGCAACCTCCGCCTGCTCCTCAATCTCATGGCCGACGGCGGCCCGCGTGCGGCGCGCAACGTCTACGGAGTGGTCCAGACCGCCTTCCAGACCATCGGCTTCGCCAAGGTCGCCACCTCCGCCGACGAGGCGAAGTACCTCGGCTACCTCCGCAAAGGGGACACGGTGGTGATGAACCCGGACCACCTGATCGGCCGCGCCAGGGCGAAGGCGGTGGAGCTCGCCGACGGCTACACCCCGCCCACCTACCGCGACGACATCATTCTCCCCGGCGCCGGCGCCGCCACCGCCATGGTGGCGGCCCTACGCGGCATGCGCGCCCAAGGGGTGATCAGCGACCACGACATGCTGATCGGCGAGAAGCTCGCCGGGGTCCTCACCGGCGGCGACCGCGCCGCCCTCACCCGACCGGTGGACGAGCAGTACCTGCTGGATCTCGAACGCGACGCCTTCCTCTCCCTCGCCGGCGAACCGCTGACGCAGGCGCGGATCGCCCACATGCTGAAGAGGGGCAAGCCGCTGCGGAACTAAGGCGTCGTCCGTGAAGAACCGGCGAGTACGGTGGCAGCCTTGACGGCGATCTCACCCCAGAGGCACAGAGAGCACAGATGACCGCATCGGACTGTACGAGCTACCCGTTGTCCTTCCTCTTGTCCGTTCCCGCCGAGATATCCCGCCCCTTCTTCATTCGAAAAATGAGATTAGACTTTTTCACCACGAAGAGCATGAAGAGGTTAATAACCTCTTCATTCTCTTCATGGTGAACGAAAATGAATAAATAGTTTTCACATGCAGTTCTCTGTGCCCTCTGTGTCTCTGTGGTGCAAACACGTTCAGCGAAAAAAACAAAAAAGAAGGTTCGTTTTTGTCACTGAGGCGCCAAGGCATATGTCCATCATTCTCGATGCATGGGTCTGTTGATCTTGTCGTAGGAGCTACTCATGAAGATTGCCGTGCTGGTAAAGCAGGTCCCCGGCCGTGACGCGGCCCTTCGGCCGACCGCGGACGGGCGGTGGTTCGACGAGGCGGAGGTCGCCTTCGAGGCGAACGAGTCCGACACCTACGCCCTCGAAGAGGCACTGCAGATCAAGGAGCGCGCCGGGGGTGAGGGCGAGGTGATCGCGGTGAGCCTCGGGCCGGAGCGGGTACAAAAGTGTCTGCGCGACTGCCTCGCCCGCGGCGCCGACCGGGCGATCCACGTCACCGCCGCGGCGGCCGCAGCCACCGACCCGTACACCACCGCCGCCACCTTCGCCGCCCTCCTCAAGGAGGAGGGGTGCGACCTGATCCTCTCCGGGGTCCAGTCGGACGACCTCGGCATGGGCCAGACCGGCGTCCTCCTCGGCGAGCTCCTGGGGATGGCCACCGCCAGCCTGATCACCGCTACCGAGCTGCAAGAGGGCGCCATCCGGGTCAAGCGGGAGCTGGAGGGCGGCTGGTCCCAGTGGCTCACCCTGCCCCTGCCGGCGAGCCTGGCGATCCAGACCGGGATCAACCAGCCGCGCTACCCCACGATCAAAGGCATCATGGGGGCGAAGCGCAAGCCGATCGACACCGTCGCCGCCGCCGACCTCGCCGTCCCCGCCCCCCTCCAGCACCTCGAGCGCCTCTTCGTCCCGCGCAAGGAGAAGCGCACGGTGATGATCGAGGGCGGCGCCGAGGAGACGGCCACGCGCCTCGCCGACGTCCTCAAGAACGAGATCAAGGTCATCTAACGCGCCATCCAGGAGCCCCCCATGGAGATCCTCATCCTCGCCGAAGAGGCGAACGGCGGCCTGCACCGCATGAGCCGCGAGGCGGTGGCCGCGGCCCAGGCCTTCGCCGCCGACGCCGGCCTCGACACCGCCCTCCTCGTCCTCGGGGCGACCCCGGACGCCGCCGCCGCCGAGGCTGCCACCCTCGACGTGGGCGAGCTCCTCGTCGCCGCCGACCCCCTCCTCGCCGGTGGTGACAGCGACCTCGTGGCCGAGGCGATCTGTCAGGTGGTGGCGGCCGAGCATCCAACCTATCTCGTCCTCGGCCACACCTACCGGGCGCGCGACATCCTCCCGAAGGTGAGCGCCCGCCTGGCGGCGCCGCTCCTGGCCGACGTGATCGCCTACGAGGTGAGCGACGGCGAGCCCCGCTTCACCAAGCAGCTCTTCAACGGCCGCCTCGCCGCCACCCTCGCACCGGCAGAGGCGCGGCCGGTGATCGTCACCTTTCAGGCGGCAGCCTACGCCGCCGACGCCGCGGCGGCCGGCAGCCCACCGCGCCGCGACGTGGCCATCACCCTCGACCCCGCCACGGCCCGCTGCAAGGCGGAGCCCCCCTTGCGCGAGGCCGAGGGGGAGACGGTCGACCTCACCGGCGCCGACCTCATCGTCTCGGTCGGCCGCGGCCTCGGCGGCGAGGAGAACCTCCCTGTGATACGCGAGCTCGCCGACGCCCTCGGCGCCGAGCTTGCCTGCTCGCGGCCGGTGGTCGACGCCGGCTGGCTCCCCCAGACCCGTCAGGTGGGCAGCTCCGGCCAGACCGTTGCCCCGAAGCTCTACCTCGCCCTCGGCATCTCCGGCGCCGCCCAACACCAGGTGGGGATGAAGGGGGCGGCGAGCATCGTCGCGGTGAACACCGACCCGGAGGCCCCGATCTTCGACATCGCCGACTACGGCGTCGTCGGCGACCTCCTGGAGGTCGCCCCGAAGCTCACCGAACTCCTGCGCGCCGCGCAGTAGCTCCGCCAAGGTGCGCCTGCGCCGGACGGTCGCGGTGGCGGCGTGAAGTCGCGGGTTGACGTCTGCACCCCGATGAGGCGCGCCTTGTCCAGCCACTCGCCCCACGTCTAGGATGCGCGCCCATGCAGCACCGTGCCGTCTTTCTCTCCCTCACCGTCGCCCTCCTCCTCGGGCGGGTGGCGTGTGCGTGGGGGTGGATGGCGGATCCGTGCTGCAAGGAGGTCCGCGGCCACGCCACCCAGGTGGCCGCGCTCTACGGCACCACCACCGAGGTGCCGGCGGAGAGCCCTGTGGACCACGCGCTCCACGCCGGCCACTGCCACTGCGCCTTCCAGGTGGAGGCAGCGGTGGTGGTGACGACGCCGGTCTGCGAGATCGGCGAGTGGCCGCCGCACGCACCCGCGCCGCCCGACGCCGACCCCGGGGTCATCGACTGGCCCCCTGAAGCCCGCTCCTGAGGTGGGCGGTCGTCGCCGTCGCGGCGACCCGACGTCAACCCCTGTGCCGGCAACCTCCGGCCCGGGGCGATGCTCAGGAGTAGCTCGTGTGGTGTGGACCCAAGCAGGTTTTCTTTGCCGGTAGTCTCCTCTTTTTTCTCCTCCTCCCCCGGCCGGTCGTGGCCGCGCCGCCCCTCGACCGGGAGGGGGCCGTGCGCCTCGCCCTCGCGGGCCACCCGCGCCTGCGGGAACTGATCGCGGAGCGACCGCGGCTGGAGGGGGCGCTCGACCGCGCCCGCCAGTGGCCGGTGGACAACCCGGAGCTCTCGGGTGGTTGGACCCGCCGCCGCGGCGGCGGCGACTCCACCACCGACTGGGAGGTCGGGGTCGACCAGCGGTTCGAGGTGGCGGGCCAGCGGCGCCACCGGCTGGAGTCGATCCGGGCGCGCCTCACCGCCCTCGACGCGCGGATCGCCGCCCTGCGTGTGGAGGTGGCCGGGCAGGTACGGATCGCCTTCACCACCCTGGCGATCGCCGGTGAGCGCGAGCGGGTGGCCACGGAGGTGGTGGGGCTGAACGACGAGCTGGTGCGGATCGCCAAGGCGCGCCTGGCCGCCGGCGATGTCGCCGACTCGGATGTGGTCCTGGCCAGCCTGGCCCGCTCGGAGGCGATGCGCCGGAGGCTGGAGGCGCAACGCGCCACGGCGGCGGCACGACAGGGGCTGGCGCAGGCACTCGGCGTGGC
>JAJRSX010000175.1 GCA_024278555.1 bacterium
CCTCCGAAGTGTCGTCGTCGTGGACCGTCACCGCCCGCTGGAGGATGATTGGGCCGCTGTCGACCCCCTCATCCACGAAGTGGACCGTACAGCCGGAGACCTTCACCCCATACTCCAGGGCCTGACGCTGGGCGTGGAGGCCGGGGAAGGCGGGGAGCAACGCCGGGTGGATGTTGATCACCCGGTCGGGGAAGGCGGCGAGGAAGGCGGGGGTGACGATCCGCATGTAGCCGGCGAGGCAGACGAGCTGAACCCCGGCCCCCCGCAGCCGCTCTACCACCTGTAGATCATATTTTTCCCGGTCCGGATAACCGGCGGGCTCGACCGCCGCGGTGGGGATACCGTGGGCGGCGGCGCGCTCCAGCGCCTGGGCGTCGGGCCGATCGGAGACGAGGATCGCCACCTCGGCAGGGCATTCGCCCGCCTCGATGGCGTCGAGGATGGCGGCAAAGTTGGAGCCCCGACCGGAGGCGAGGATCCCGAGACGGAGAGGAAGATCGAACATAGGTAGTTGAATCGATGGAGACGCTCTCGACACCCCGCGACGGTCTGTCCACCACCGCGGAGCAACGCCACCAACCTGACGGTAGGGAGCCGCCTTTCCTCGTGTCAAGAAAACCGCCCGTTTCCGTCCCGTACCCCTTTCCCTACACTCCTCGCCTTCCTCTATAGTGGCCGATTCCATGAAGCCTGCCGCCCAGCTCACCGCCGACGATCGTGAACGCAGCACCCTCGAAGACTGGGGGGTCGACCTGTCGGTGGTCATTCCGGTCCGCGACGAGGCGGAATCCCTGCCGCAGCTCTACGAGGAGCTCTCCGCGGTCCTCGCCTCCCTGCCCCACCGCAGCGAGGTCCTGTTCGTCGACGACGGCAGCCGGGATGGCTCCGGGGAGCTGATCGCCCGCTGGGTGCGCCGCGACCCGGCGATCGGCCTCATCTCCCTGCGCGGCCCCTTCGGCAAGGCCGCGGCCCTCGCCGCCGGCTTCCGCCACGCCCGCGGCCAGGTGATCGTCACCCTCGACTCGGACCTGCAGGACGACCCGCACGAGATCCCGCGGCTGCTCGCCCACCTGGAGGAGGGATACGACCTGGTTTCCGGCTGGAAGCAGGACCGCCAGGACCCGCGCGGCAAGATCTTCTTCTCGCGCATCTACAACTTTCTCGCCCGCAAGATGACCCGGGTCAACCTCCACGACGCCAACTGCGGCTTCAAGGCGTACCGCCGCGAGGTGGTGGAGGAGCTCGACCTCTACGGCCACCTACACCGGTGGATCCCCGCCCTGGCCCGCTGGAAGCACTTCCGCGTCGGCGAGGTGGTGGTGCACCACCGGGCGCGCCGCCACGGCAGCTCCAAGTACGGCTGGGGGCGCCTCTTCCGCGGCCTCTTCGACTCGCTCACCGTGACCTTCTTCCTGCGCTGCTTCCACTCGCCGAGCCACCTCTTCTCCGCTGTCGGCCTCCCCCTGGCGGCGGCCGGCGCCGGGATCGAGGTCGCCGGTATCACCCACCTGGCCCGCACCGGCAGCCTCGCCGGCTGGGGCGGCACGACTGCCGCCGGGGCCATCTTCCTGGTCGGCGGCATGGTCCTGGTGGGGATGGGGCTGCTGGCGGAGCTCTACGTCCACGCCCTCGGCGACCGGCGCCGCGCCTACTCGATCCGCGAGCGGCTCCTACCGGAGGGGATCACCGGCTCACCGATGAACGTGCGCAAGCGGCTCTGAGGGGTACCGAGGGGCGAAACCGCGAAGGTCACGAAGAGCGCGAAGGGCAGCGACGTCACACCTCGCCACTCCACTCCCCTTCGTGCTCTTCGTGACCTGCGCGGTTTCGCCCTCTCCGCCCCGACCGCGCCGTAAACGATGTTTCCCCTCTCCGACAGCGTCCCCTCGTCCACCACCCCGTGGGTGACCTACGCCATCCTCGGCGCCTGTGTGGCGGTGTGGCTCTTGGAGGTGGCCACCGGCGGCGGACGGTCGCCGCTGATCTTCGCCTTTGGGGCGATCCCGGTGGAGGTCCTGCACGGGATCGATCTGCGCCCGACCATCCCCTTCCCGGTGGAGGCGACCCTGGTCACCTCGATGTTCCTCCACGGCGGCTGGATGCACCTGATCGGCAACATGCTCTACCTGTGGATCTTCGCCGACAACGTGGAGGACGCCATGGGCCACCTCCGCTTCATGGCCTTCTACCTGGTGTGCGGCGTCGGCGCGGCCCTGACCCACATCCTCCTGTCGCCGGCCGGCTCGCGCATGCCCATGGTCGGGGCGAGCGGCGCCATCTCCGGGGTCCTCGGCGCCTACCTCCTCCTCTACCCCCACGCGCGGGTGAAGACGGCGGTGGTCTTCGGCTTCTTCTGGGACATCGTCATGGTGCCGGCGTGGGTGCTCCTCGGCATCTGGTTCCTCCTCCAGACCTTCTCCACCCTCGGCAGCCTCAGCCGCACCGGCGGCGGCGTCGCCTTCGCCGCCCACTTCGGCGGCTTCCTCCTCGGCATGGCCCTGGTCGGCCTCTTCAAGCGGCGCGATGTCTCCTTCGGCGGTGGCCGGGGGTGAGCGTGCGCGGCGGACAGCGGACAGCGGACAGCGGACAGCGGACAGCGGACAGCGGACAGCGGACAGCGGACAGCGGACAGCGGACAGCGGACAGCGGACAGCGGACAGCGTCGCCTTCCAACAAGCAAACCGGGGTCCGCAGTACGACCGCAAGCCCCCCCTCTCCACCGCCCTCCCGGTGCCCCTCCGCTGAAAGCTGATCGCTGTTCGCTGAAAGCTTGCCGCGGTCAAGGTGTGGATGGACGCCAACTAGTAGATAATCGCCGGCCGCAGGCTGGCCCCCCCCTCACCCCTCATCCCCCACCCCCCATCCCCGCGCGCAGCGCTCCCCCATGTCCAAACCGATCCGCCTGCAAAAGTTCATCGCCGACTGCGGCCTCTGCTCCCGCCGGGAGGCGGAGGAGTGGATCGTCGACGGCCGGGTGGAGGTAAACGGCCGCCCTGCGCTGCGCCTCGGGATCACCGTGGCCCCGGAGAGAGACGCGGTGCGCGTCGACGGCCGCCGCGTCCGGCCGCAGAAGCGGCGCCACTACCTCCTCCTCTACAAGCCGCGCGGCGTCGTCTGCACCCTCAAGGACGACCGCGAGCGCCGGACGATCCGCGCCTGCCTGCCGCCGTCGACGCCGCGCGTCTACCCGGCCGGGCGGCTGGATCGC
>JAJRSX010000176.1 GCA_024278555.1 bacterium
CATCGTGGAGAGGTGACCGAGCGGCCGAAGGTGCACGACTGGAAATCGTGTGTGGTGCAAGCCACCGGGGGTTCAAATCCCCCCCTCTCCGCCATATTTTCGAAATGGGCGTCCGGGGCTCAGCCTGGGATGCCCGGCAGCTAGATGATCAGAGGTCCACTTTCGGGCGACAGGGGCCGCGGCCCCGGACGCCCGTTGCGAACACGGAGAGATGGCCGAGCGGTCGAAGGCGTCTGACTCGAAATCAGATGTGGTGCAAGCCACCGGGGGTTCAAATCCCTCTCTCTCCGCCAGGACGCGCTGGTCGCGCCTCCCCCTTTGCGCCTTGGCGTCTTCAGCGTCTTTGCGGTGAACGGTTGCCTGCCCGGCCGAGGTCGTCTCTCGGTTGGCCGCGGGTCGGGGGAGCCTCCTACTCGCCGTAGATCGGGTCGCCGCCGAACCGGCCAAAGCCGCCGCTGGCGTCGAGGCCGACAGTCTGGGTCCCCTCGGAGGCGGCGGCGACGGTGATGTCCTCGCCCACCTGGGCGCGCTCCTCCTCCTGACCGAGGCGTAGGGCGCGCTCGAAGTCGGAGGGGTTGGTGGCCGCGCCGAGGGCGACCTCAAGGGAGATGACCCCACGCAGGTAGAGGTCGGTGAGGTGCATGTCGAAGGTCTGCATCCGGTACTGGTCTGCCCCCTTGACGATGTAGTCGCGGATCAGGTGGACCTTGTCTTCGTCGCGGATGCAGTCGGTGATGGTCGCCGTCGCCTTCATCACCTCGACCGCGACCACCGCGCCGCGGCCGTCGGCCCGCACCACCAGCCGCTGGGAGACGATACCGCGCATCGACTCGGCCAGGCGGATGCGCACCTGGCGCTGCTGATCCAGCGGGAAGACGGAGACCAGGCGGTTGATGGTCTTTGGGGCGTCGGGGGTGTGGAGGGTGGAGAAGACCAGGTGGCCGGTCTCCGCCGCCTTCAGGGCGACGTCGATGGTCTCGGTGTCGCGCATCTCACCGACCATGATGATGTCCGGATCTTGGCGCAGGGCGGCGCGCAGGGCGGTGGCGAAGTCGTGGGTGTCGGCGCCGATCTCCCGCTGGGTGATGGAGGCGACGTCGCTCCGGAAGAGGAACTCGATGGGGTCCTCGATGGTGATGATGTGCTTGCGCCGGCTGGCGTTGATCTCGTTGATCAGGGCGGCGAGGGTGGTCGACTTGCCGGAGCCGGTGACCCCGGTGACCAGGACCAGGCCGCGCTCTTCGTGGGTGAAGTCGCGCACCCCGTCGGGAAGGCCGAGGGACTGGAAGCCGGGGACCTCGAAGGGGACCACCCGCATCACGATCGCCACCGTGCCGCGCTGACGGTAGACGTTGACACGGAAGCGGGCGGTGCCGGGCAGGGAGTAGGAGAAGTCGAGCTCCTGCAGGCGATCGAAGTCGGTCTCCTGCAGGCCGTACGGGAGGATCGCCTGGGCGATGTCGCGGGTGTCCTGGTAGGTGAGCTTGGGGAAGTCCTGGGGCTGGAGTTGCCCCTTGAGACGGAAGAGGGGCGGGTCGCCCACCTTCAGGTGGAGGTCGGAGGCGTCGCGTTCGACCGCGGTCTGGAGGAGACGATTGAAGGTGTTGCCGTCCATGGGGGCTCCCGGCAACGGCGGGAGCCCACGCTAGCGGCTGGAGGCGATGGCCCGCTCCGGGGCCTCGTTCACCAGCCGCGCCTGGTACTCCGCCGCCAGACGGAGAAAAGGTTGTCGATATGCCTTCTTTACGGGCTCCGCAGGGGGAGACTTGATCGTCATTGGGTTCACCGCCCGCCCATGGATGTAAAAACGGTAGTCGAGGTGGGGTCCGGTGGCCCGTCCGGTGGCCCCGACGTAGCCGATGATCTGCCCCTGCTTCACCCGCGCCCCCCGCCGCACCCCGCGGCCGTAGCGCGACAGGTGGAGGTAGGCGGTCTCGTAGAGGTCGTTGTGGTGGACGCGCACCATCTTCCCCGCCGCCCCCTTGCGCCTCGCCGCCACCACCCGGCCGTCACCGACCACCCGCACCGGCGTCCCCACCGGCGCGGCGAGGTCGACCCCGAGGTGCGGCCGGTAGACGTGCAGGATCGGGTGCAACCGGTGGTGGGTGAAGCGCGAGGAGATGCGGGTGTAGTTCACCGGCGAACGGAGGAACTGCTTGCGCAGCGAGCGGCCCTTGGGGTCGTAGTACTCCTCGTAGCCGCTCGGGTCCTTGTAGTAGATCGCCGTGTGGTCGTGGCCCTGGACCGTGAGGGTGGCGGCGAGGACCTTGCCGTACTCCACAAACCGGCCGTTGCGCCACTTCTCCTGGAAGAGGATGTTGTAGGCGTCGCCCGGGCGGATATCGATGGCGAACTCGATGTCCCAGCCGTAGATCACCGCCAGCTTCATGGGGATCGCGTCGCCGATGCCGCGCACCCGCAGGGTCTCGAAGATCGAGCCGTCGATGGTCCCGGCGAGGTGGCGGAGGCGGATCTCCCACGGGACGGGGTCGACGCGGGCGGTGAACTGCTCCCCCTCCAGGCGCGCGACGTAGTCGTGGTCGTCGTCGGTGCGGTAGCGGAACTCCACCGCGCCGGTGGCGGGCTCATGGGTGAGGGTGTAGGGCTGGCCGGCGGTGAGGTGGCTCAGCTCACGCTTGCCCCGGCCGCGGGAGGCCATCGCCAGGACCCGCGCCGGGGGGATGCCGTGGCCGGTGAGGATCGAGTAAAAGGAGTCCGCTCGTCCCACCACGCCCTCCCACCGCTCCTTCCGGGGAGGCGCCGGGGGGGTGGGCGGCTCGTCGATCGGGCCGCCCACGTGGAGCGGCTCCGCCTCGGGCAGGGCGACCACCGCCACCGCCGGGGTGACGAGGGAGGGGGGGGGCTCGGGGGGGGAGGGGTGGTGCGCCAACCCCATGGCAAGGGCCGCGACCCCGGCCACCAGGAGTAGCCAGACCCCCTTGCGCCGCCCTCTGCGACCACCATAGCGTCTCATCAACTCCCCTCGCACGCACCGTGTGCAGCGCCGGCCATCTTACGGACTTCGTCGGCGCTAGGCACGATACCCTCTCCCACCCCGGGCGGCTGGGCCGCGACCGCCGCCCCCGCCCTTCGTCCACCCCACGAGCCCCACCATGAACAAGGCCGCCCTCTACGCCGCCGAGCACGACTGTCTCTGGCACCCCTTTACCCAGATGCGCGAGTGGATGGAGGGGGAGCCGATCATCATCGAGCGGGCCCACGGGGCCACCCTGGTGGACATCGAGGGGCGCGAGTACCTCGACGGCACCGGTGCCCTGTGGTGCAACCTCCACGGCCACCACCTCCCGGAGATCGACGATGCGATCCGGGCGCAGCTCGACAAGGTCGCCCACTCGACCCTCCTCGGCCTCGGCTCGGAGGCGGCGGCCCGCTTTGCCGGGGAGCTGGTGGCGGCGGCGCCGGCGGGACTGACCCGCTGCTTCTACTCCGACTCCGGCTCCACCGCGGTGGAGGTGGCCCTGAAGATCGCCTTCCAGTTCTGGCAGCAGGAGGCGGGGGGCAAACACCGCGGCCGCACCCGCTTCCTCTGTCTCACCAACGCCTACCACGGGGACACCATCGGCTCGGTGTCGGTGGGGGGGATCGAGCTCTTCCACAAGATCTTCGGGCCGCTGCTGTTTGACGCCTTCCACGCCCCGTCGCCCTACTGCTACCGCTGCCCGGTGGGGCGGGAGCCGGCGACCTGCGCCATGGCGTGCTTCGACGACCTCGCCTCCCTGGCGCGGGCCCACCAGGAGGAGATCGCCGCGGTGATCATCGAGCCCCTGATGCAGGGGGCGGCGGGGATGATCTGCCAGCCGCCGGGGTATCTGCGGCGGGTGCGGGAGCTGTGCGACGAGCTCGACCTGCTGCTCATCTGCGACGAGGTCGCCGTCGGGCTCGGACGCTGCGGGACGCTCTTGGCCAGCGACCAGGAGGGGGTGGTGCCGGACCTGCTCTGCCTCGCCAAGGGGATCACCGGCGGCACCCTGCCCCTGGCCGCCACCCTGACCACGGAGCGGATCTTCGACGCCTTCCTCGGTGACTACACCGAGCTCAAGACCTTCTTCCACGGCCACACCTACACCGGCAACGCACTCGCCTGCGCCGCCGCCTCCGCCAACCTGGCGCTGCTCCTGCGCGACGGCGGCACCCTCGCCGGGGTGGCGGAGCGGGCCGACCACCTGGGCCGCAACCTGGAGGCGATCGCCGCCCATCCCCACGTGGGCGAGGTGCGGCGTCGCGGCCTGATGGTCGGGGTGGAGGTGGTGGCGGACAAGGCGACGCGCGCCTCGTACCCGTGGGAGCAGCGGCGCGGCTGGCAGGTATGCCAGGCGGCGATCGCCCGCAGCGTCTACCTCCGCCCCCTGGGCGACGTGGTCGTCCTCATGCCGCCGCTGACCATCAGCACGACGGAGATCGACCGCCTCACCAACACCCTCGCCGAGGCCCTGGATACAGCCCTCGGGTAGACCGCCTTTGGCGGGCGGCTGCCCCAAAGCTCCCCATTGGTCCGGGTGAGGGGGTCTTGCCTGGAGGGCAGCAGGTGGAGCCGACGATTACGGGCGGCGCGCGGCCCAATGGTCGTCACCCCGGGTGGCGGCGTATAGTGCCCCCCCTTTTTTCCATCTGCCATGTCCCATCCCCGCGCCCTGATCCTCCTCTCCGGGGGGCTCGATTCCGCTACCTGCCTGGCGATCGCCCGGAGCGAGGGGTTTGACTGCCTCGCCCTGACCTTTGCCTATGGCCAGCGCCACGGTTGCGAGGTGGAGGCGGCGGCCAGGGTGGCCGTGGCCCTTGGGGCAGAGGAGCATCGGGTGGTGACCCTGCCCCTGGGGGAGACGGAGCGTTCGGCCTTGACCGGCGACCAGGCGGTGCCGAAGGCGGACTCGGTGGAGGAGATCGCGGCAGCGATCCCGGTCACCTATGTGCCGGCGCGCAACACCATCTTCCTCGCCCACGCCCTGGGGATTGCCGAGAGCGAGGGGGTCCGCGACCTCTTCATCGGGGTGAACGCGGTGGACTACTCGGGTTACCCGGACTGCCGACCGGAGTTCATCGACGGCTTCGAGCGCCTGGCCAACCTCGCCACCCGCGAGGGGGTGGAGGGGCGGCCGTTTCGGGTCCATGCGCCCCTGATCCACCTCACCAAGGGGGAGATCATCGGCCGCGGCCTGGCCCTTGGGGTCGACTACGGCCTCACCCATAGCTGCTACGACCCGACCCCTGACGGCCGCGCCTGCGGCCACTGCGATAGCTGCCTCCTGCGCCGCCGGGGCTTCTTGGAGGCAGGGTTGCCCGACCCGGTGGCCTACGTGGAGGAGGGGTGACGCGCCGCCGGGTCAACGTGGAGCAGGTGGCGCCGTGGCTGCTGGAGGTGGGGCTGCAGGAGCCGGGGCCCCTGGCGTGGGGAGAGATCTTCCCCGGGTGCGCCGGACCGGTCTCGGTGGAGCTCGGCTGCGGCTACGGCCTCTTCCTCCGTGATCTTGCAGTGCTCACCCCGGAGCGCCCCTTTCTCGGGGTGGAGCTGGATCGGGGGGCGGGGCTCAGGGCGGCACGCAAGCTCATGCTTGCCGCCACCCCGAACGCGCGGCTGTTGGTGGGCGATTCGTTTTGGGCGATCCACCAGCTCTTTCGCCCAGGCGAGGTGGGGGATGTCTACGTGAACTTCCCCGACCCGTGGCCGAAACGGCGCCACGCCCGCCGCCGCTACGTGCGTCCGCCCTTCGTCGAGGAGCTGCACCGCAAGATGGCGCCGGGCCACGCGGTCTATCTCGCCACCGACGTGGCCGCCTACGCCGAGGAGATGGAGCTCCTGTTCGACGCCCACCCCGGGTTCACCGGCGGCCGGGTGGCAGAGAAGCCGACACCGGTGTCGTCGAAGTATGAGCTGGAGTTTGGCGCCCAGGGGTTGGAGATCCACTACCTGGTCTACCGCGTGGCCGCTGGCACCCCCCCTACAGGCGGTTAGCCCCGGTTTCCAGGCGGTTGACGGCCTCCATCGATGCGGCAGGGAGACCACTCGGCACAATCCCCTCGGCAGTGATCCCCGTGTGTCAGGCCCCCGCCCACACCCAGGTGGAGACGCTCTCCACATGGAAGGTCTGGGGGAAGAGGTCGACCGGCTGGAGGGCCTTGAGGCGGTAGCCGAGGTCGGTGAGGCGGGCGGCGTCGCGGGCGAGGGTGGCCGGGTCGCAGCTCACGTAGACGAGGCGGGAGACGCGGCGGCTGGCCAGGGCCTCCAGGAGCGGCGGGGCGCAGCCTGCCCGGGGTGGGTCGATCACCGCCGCGTCGATGCGGCCGGAGAGGCTCCCCACCACCGCCTCGGCGCGCCCCTCCACCACCTCGGCGCCGGCCAGCGACCCGAGGTTGACCCGCGCGTCCGCCACCGCCGCCGGGCCGGTCTCCACCACCACGACCTCGGCGGCGCGCTCGGCGAGGAGGCGGCCGAAGAGGCCGACGCCGCCGTAGGCGTCGACCACCCGCTCGCCGCCGGCCGGGGCGATCCGCTCCACGACCATCTCCACCAGGGTGGGCAGGAGCGGCGTGTTCACCTGAAAAAAGGAGCCGGGGGAGACCCGCAGCCGCGCCCCGGCCACCTCGGCAAAGAGCGGCCTGGGCGCCTGGCTGGTGGCCAGCTCACCGCCGAGGCAGCGCACCGCGATCTGCGGCGGCCCGGGCTGCCCCTGCATCGACGCCAGCCAGTCGGCGATCGGCGCCATGGCGAGGCCGCAGCCTTTGATCGGCACCAGCCGCTCGCCGCCGGGGCTACGGAACCCCCAGCCGTCGCCCACCCGGTGAAAGCGGCAGTTGTTTCGATACCCCCACGCCACCGGGCTCGCCACCGTCTCCCGGACGAGGGGTTCCGCCTCCGGGAGGTGGCCGATCCGGCGGAGCTGGTCCACCACCACCTGGCGCTTGAAGCGGAGCTGCGCCGGGTAGTCGATGTGCTGCCACTGGCAGCCGCCGCAGGCGGGAAAGGCGGGACACGGCGGTGTGGTTCGCGCGCCGCTCTCCTCCTCCACCGCCACCACCTCGGCGCGCAGATAGCCGCGCCGCCGGGCCACGATCCGCGCCCTGACCCGCTCCCCGGCGATCGCCCCGGCCACAAAGACCGCCTGCCCCTGGTGGCGGCCGAAGGCGTCACCGCCGTGGACCATCCGGTCGCAGGTGAGGGTGATCTCGTCGGCCATGGGGGGGAGGGAGGGTAACGGATCGGCCGCGTTTTCCGGAGTTATCCAGGGATGCCGCCCGTGGACAGCCACAACCTTGGCCCGAGCATGGATAGTCAGTCGTGCGATGAATGATTATCATTCATGCCATGAATACTTCACCGCTACCACGCCTCCTCGCCGGTCCGCTGGCCAATGCCCTGCCTTCGGCACCGGTGGTGGTGGTGACCGGGGCACGACAGGCCGGGAAGAGCACCCTGGTCCAGATGGCGGAGGTGGTGGGCGAGCGGAGCTATCTCAGCCTCGACGATATGGAGATACGCGCCCGCGCCGCGGATGATCCCGACCTCCTGGTCCGCTCCGCCCCCACCCTCACCATCGACGAGGTGCAACGCGCCCCGGAGCTCCTCCTGGCGGTAAAACGGGCCGTGGACGAGGAGCGGCGGCCGGGACGATTCATCTTGACCGGCTCGGCCAACCTCCTCCTGATGAAGCAAATCGCCGAGACCCTCGCCGGCCGCGTCGCCTATTTCACCCTTGAGCCGCTGAGCCGGAGGGAGCAGCTCGGCCGCGGGGAGGCAGGGGCGTGGGAGCGGCTCTTCGACACTGAGGAGGTCGAGTGGCCTGACCTCCTCACCGCGGAGACGGCACCGGAGGAGGCGTGGCCCGACCTCGCCCTACGGGGTGGATACCCGACGCCGGCCCACCACCTCACCGACACGGATAGCCGCGCCTTCTGGTTTGCCGGTTACGCCCAGACCTACCTGGAGCGAGACCTGCGCGACCTCTCGGCGGTCCATGGCCTGGTGGAGTTTCGCCGTCTCATGCGCGCCGCCTGTCTTCGCCTCGGCAACCTCGTCAACCAGACCGAGCTCGGCCGCGACGTGGGGCTCCCCCAGCCGACGGTGCACCGCTACCTCGCCCTCCTCGAAACCTCCTACCAGCTCGTCCGGCTGCCTGCCTACGCGGTCAATCGCACCAAGCGACTCATCAAGAGCCCGAAACTCTACTGGACCGATACGGGGGTCGCCCTCCACCTCGCGGGGGAAGAACAGCCACGTGGCGCCCACCTGGAGAACCTCATCCTTACCGACCTTCACGCCTGGGCAGGCGCACGTGTCGACCGACCCCAGCTCCTCTACTGGCGGACGACCACCGGGGAGGAGGTGGACTTCGTGATCGAGTGGCGCGGCAAGCTCCTCCCCATCGAGATCAAGGCGACCCGCCGGCCACGCCTCGCCGATGCCAAGTCGCTGCGCACCTTCCGCGCCGAGTACCCCGACCGCACCCGGGGCGGCCTCCTCCTCCATACGGGCACCGAGCTCGGCTGGATCGCCGACGGCGTCCTCGCCGTCCCCTGGTGGCGGGTGGTGTGACCCCACGGGAACCCACAGCCACCAAGCCCCCCGACGAGGTCGGGGGGATCGGCCGGGCGCTCGCGCGGATCCCGACCCACCAACGTCATCCGCCGTCGCCCGTGGGCGGCCTTGGTGGGCTTGGTGTTCTTGTCCCGGTAAACTCTTCCCCCGCTTGGCACCGCCCTCCCCCCGCGCCAACCTCCCCCATGGCCCGCGCCGCACGCGCCATCGTCCTCGCCGCGTCGCTGTTCACCCTCGCCACCGGCTGCGCCCACGTGGAGCACCGGCGGATGGTGGTCACCGCCTACGACCCGGGTGGCGAGTCGTGTGGCTGGCAACGGGGGCGGCTGCTCTTCTGGCGCAAGTACGTCTCCGCGGGGCCGCGCAAGGGGGAGCGGTACACCGGCCGGACCGCCAGCGGCACAAAGCCGAAGACCCCGCGGCCGGGCCTCTTCTCCTGGGACACGGTGCGCCACCCGTGGATGGCGCCGGTGCGCCTGGTCTTCTTCTGGAACCTCCTGCCGCGTGCCGGCACCATCGCCGCCGACACCCGCTACTACCCCTTCGGCACCCGGATCTACGTCCCCGGCTGGGGGTGGGGGGTGGTGGAGGACCGCGGCGGCGCCATCAAGGGGCCGGCCCACATCGACCTCTTCTTCAGCTCCCGCCGCCAGGCCCTGGCGTGGGGCCGCCAGCGGCTCACCGTGAAGGTGGTGGCGCCGTAGACAGCTCCACAACGCGGCTGTCATTGCTGGCGCGAGTAGGTCGCGCAGGGGCGCAGAGGGCGATGACTGGCGAGAGTCGGCGGCGCCCGAGAACACTTCCCGACGGTGCGCTAAACTTCGACTCGTGGTCCATGGAGAAGCCGTGATGACCCATCCCCCCTGTTCGTACCCTCAGCTCCCCATGGACGCCTCGCGCGCCGCCGAGACCGCGTGGGCGCGGCGCCGTGGGGGGCGTCTCATCCGCCGGATGGCCCTCGCCGGATCGCTGCTCGCGGCCCTGGTCGCCGGTTGCGCCACCTACGGCGAGCGCGTCGCGTCGATCCCCTTGCCGTCGGCCCAGGCGGACCACGTGGAGGTGGCGGGGGTGACGCTCGTGGCCCGGCCCTACGTCGACGTGCGCGAGGCGAAGGCGGCCTTCGGCTTCGACATTCGCGGTGCCGGCCTCCTGCCGGTGCGCTTCGTCATCGACAACCAGAGCAACGACACGGTCCAGGTGGTGCCCGGTCAGACCCTCCTCATCGACGCCGATGGAAACGCCTGGCCCCTGCTCAGCTCCGAGCAGGCGTACCGTCGGGTGAAGGGCAAGGTGGAGGTGGGCGAGACCTTCCTGGGCGCGGCCAAGCCCGCGACCCTGCTCGGCGCGGCGGGCGCCCTGGCCGGCTTCGCCGTCGGCGTGCTTACCGGAGAAAACCTGGCGGAGACCACCAGCAAGGGTGCGGTGCTCGGCGCGGCGGCGGGCGCCGCCGGTGGCGGGGCGAGCCGCTACGACGAGCTGGGCAGCCAGGTCAGCAACGACCTCGCACGGCAATCGCTGCAAAACCGGCGGGTCGGCCGGGGCGAGCTGGCCCACGGCTACCTCTTCTTCCCCGGCCACGACGAGGCAAAATCGGCAAAGAGCCTCCGCCTGGGGATCAAGATCGGCAACGTCTCGCACATCGTCACGCTTCCCCTCTGAGCCCGGCGCCTGCCGTCGCCGCGCCTCTCGCCCCAGCTTTGACAGAGCAGGTGGCGCTCCTTAGCGTCGCTGAACCAGCGACGAACATGTCCGGCAGGTTGATGCAACCATGGATCGACGTGACCAGAAGCGTGTCCCCGGGGGCTTGAAACTGCACCAGTACGCCAACCTGTATTTCCACGCCCGCAACCCCATGCTCCACAAGCGGCTGGGCGAAGCGAATGCGCTGTGTGTGCTCCGGGTCTCGACGGAGGTGTTGACGTTGGAAGGAGCCGTTATCACCGATCAGAACGCGGCCAGCGACTATGTGCGCTTCCTCGCGCCATCGCAGTGGCCTTTACTCGCCTTCGACGACATCTTCGCGATGGACTGGCGTCACCCAGACGACCAGATCGCTTATTGGCGCCACAAGTCATGCAAGTGTGCCGAAGTCCTGATCCCGCATCGGGTGGAACCGAGGTTCCTGATCGGCGCCTATGTTGTGGATGCAATCACCGCGGAGCGGCTGATGGCCGGCGGTTGCACCCTGCCCATTACCGTTGACGCCGTTCTGTTCTTCCGCTGAGGCGTGCACACTATGAGCATGTTCAAGGTATTGATCGGCGACCTCTTCGTGAGCCAGGCGCAGACCCTGGTCAACACCGTGAATTGTGTCGGTGTCATGGGGAAGGGCGTCGCGGCGGAGTTCAAGAAGCGCTGGCCGGCGATGTTCGAAGACTACAAGCGCCGCTGCGAGCACAGGGCGGTGCGCCTCGGCGAGCCGTACCTGTATCGCGATGCGTCGGGCGTATCGATCGTGAACTTCCCGACCAAGGGCCATTGGCGCTCACCGTCCCGGCTGGCGGATGTCGAACGGGGGCTCGACTACTTTGCGGCGCATGTTGGCGAATGGGCCATTACGAGCGTGGCGGTGCCACCGCTGGGCTGCGGTAACGGTGGGCTGGAATGGGCG
Organism: bacterium; assembly: GCA_024278555.1. Classification (GTDB taxonomy): domain Bacteria; phylum CG2-30-53-67; class CG2-30-53-67; order CG2-30-70-394; family CG2-30-70-394; genus CG2-30-70-394. The sequence continues at coordinate 11,163 of JAJRSX010000176.1, forward strand.
GAGGTGGGACCGCTGATCCACCGCAAGCTGCATGGTCTGTCGATCGATGTGGAGCTTTATGCACCCTACGGCACGCCCAAGCACCAGTTGACGGAGGGGTTCTTGGTCGCACCTGCACAGAGGGCGCTGTCGGGTCAGGGGCGGCGGTTCGACAAGCTGAATCCGGATTGGGTCGCGTTGATGGAGGTGCTGCGCGAGCTACAGGCGCAGCCCTACGCGAACCCGGTGGGGCGGACGATCTTCCAGAAGATGTGTTACGTCGTCACTGAAATGGGCGTACCGACCGGCTTCTCGTTCGGCAAGGGCAGCTACGGGCCGTTCTCCGGCGACGTGAAGGCCGCGCTGCACGAGTTCGCCAACCGGAACTGGCTACATGAGGAGCCGCTCGGACGCATGGTGGCGCTCACGGTCGCTCCGCAGTATGAGCAAGACCGGCCCAGGTTCACGGCGCACATCGAGACCCACCGGAAAAAGATCGCCAAGGCAGTGGACCTCTTCAGTCGCATCAGGAATACCCGGCAGGCTGAGGAGGTGATAACCGTGCTGTACGCGAGCCGCCAGCTCAAGCAGTCGCGCCACGGCGACGAGGTGGCCGAGCAGGAGTTGCTCGACTACATCCTGGACTGGAAGAAGTCGTGGAACACGGAGGAGAAGAAGCACGCGGTTGCGAGCGCCATTCGCAATCTCGTGCTGCTCGGCTGGATGCGTATGCGCATCAGCGAAGACTTAATCGGCGCCGCCTGAGCGAAGGGTGTGCTGCGGCGTGACCGGGAGGCCGGGCAACCAGAGGGTCGAGCGCTGTGGCTGTCAGCGGGGGCACCTTGTCTTCTGATTTTTCGCGCCGCGAAAAATCAGGGGATGGGGATCCCCCACCGGTCCTCCTCGAAGAGGCCCGGGGTCATCCCCTCGGGGTTGTCCTCGGGGGGCGGGGCGCTCGCCTCGGGCGACGGCGGCGAGTCGGTGAGGGGGAGCTGCCAGGGGGCGGCGGGCGGGCCGACCACGGTCCACGGGTCGGCGGGGGGGGACCACGAGGTGAGCTCCGGGAGCCCCTCGGGGAGCCGCTCGAAGCGATGGCGGCGGACGGTGATGAGGGTGGGCGGGACGGCGATCTCGCCGCCTTCGTCCACCGTGAGGGGGCCGGCGAGTCCGTCGAGGGCGGGGCCGCGGCCGAGGAAGGCGGCGAGGTCCGGCCCCGAGCGTACCCCCTGGTCGAGGCCGGTGAGGATCACCTGCACCGCCTGGTACGCCTGCGCCGCGAGGCGGTCGGGGTCACTGCCGAAGCGGTTGCGGTAGCGGGAGGCAAAGGCGGCGGCCGGGCTCCCCGGGGCGGCAAAGAGGCCGGTGGCGATCGCCGCCTTGCGGGCGAACCGCTCGCCCCGCTCGATCAGCTCCGGGGTGGCCGCCTCCTCGGTGGCGAGCCACACCGCCTCCTCCACCCCGTAGTAGGTGAGCTGCGCCATCACCAGCCCCACGGTCGCCGCCGGGCCGGGGAGGAAGACCGCGTCGATCCCGGAGCTCCGCTCCACCCCGTTGGGCTGCGGCGGCGGCGCGGCGGAGTCGGCCACCGGGCCGGGGAGGAGGGTGCCGTCGGCGAGCCACGGGAGGCGCGGCAGGGCGGGGTCGGGCGGCGCGGGGATGAAGGGGCGATCCGCCACCAGACGGGCGTTCGCCGCCCGCTCCTGGACGAGCAGGTTGCGGATCGGGGGGCCGAAGTCGACCCCGTCGGGGGGATAGCTCGCCTGCGCCACCACCTCCACCCCCATGCACCGCGCCCGCTCCACGAAGAGGTCGCGGAAGTGGGCGCCGTAGCCGTTGTTCGGGTAGAGGCAGGCGAGGCGATGGGCGCCGCGCTCGCCCACCGCGTAGTCGAGGAGCCGCGCCACCTGGCTGGCGTCGCTCATCCCCACCCGAAAGAGGTAGGGGTAGCTATCCGGCAGGTCGGCGGCGGCGGCCGACGGGGTGACAAGCGGCAGCCCGGCCACCGCCGCCAGCGGCGCCAGGCGGCGACACGCCGGGCTGGTGGCCGGCCCGACCACCGCCAGGGGCAGCGTGTCGCGGTCGAGGAGCCCCCGGAGGGCCGCCTCCGCCCCCGCCTCGTTGGCGCCGGTGTCGTGGAGGGTGAGGGTGACCTGGAGGGCGCCGGGGGCCTCGCGATCCCGCTCGGCGTTGTACCTCTCCACCGCCAGGGTCGCCCCCTGGAAGAGGGCGATCCCCACCTCGGCCAAGGGTCCGGTGGTGGGTAGCAGGAGGTCGATCCGCTCCGGGTCGTACGCACGGGCGACCCTGGGCGGAGCCTGCGTGATGAGCGGCGCGGCCACCGGCGGTGGGGGCGGCGGCCTGAGGGCGGCGGCGCGTGGGTGGTCGGGGAAGGTTGCGAGGAAGTGGTCGGCGAGCCTACGGGCGAGCCTCGGGTCGCGCTCCCGGTACCGGTCGATGAGCGCCAGCAGCGCGTAGTCGGAGGGAAAGGCGGTGTCGAATTCGCGGATCACCCAGCGCAGGAAGGGCTCGGGCCGGGGCGCCAGCCACCGCTCCACCTCCGTGGCCTCGCCCTGTTGCTGCGCCGGGGAGAGGGTCTCGTGGAGGGCGGCGTAGGCGTGCGCCGCCTCCTGGTGGCGGCCGAGGGCGACCAGGGCGTGGGCGCGCATCGCCAGCAGCGCCGGGCGCGCCCGCCGGGGCCGGCGGGCGAGGAGGGTCTCGGCAAGGTGCAGCGCCTCCTCCGCCCGTTGCCGCTTGGCCAGCAGCCGGTCGAGGAGGATCACCGCCTGGGCGCCGGCGTCGCTCTCTAAGTTGTCGGCGAGGAGCCGCCGCAGCCGCACCTCCGCCAGCCATGGACGGTTCAGCCGCAGGTGGCAGCGGGCCATCTGCAAGAAGGTATCGGGGAGGTCCGGCGCCTCCGGGTGGGTTGCCACCTGCTCGGCGTAGGCGGCCAGCGCCGCCGCATACTCGCCGGCCACAAACAGCCGGTCGCCGTCGCTCGCCGCGGACGCGACCCCTGCCGCCGCCGACACCGCCAGGAGCAGGCTAACGAGCCAGATCGAGAAGGGTGAAGCAGAAGAGGGAGACACTGATATAGCCGTTGAGGGTGAAGAAGGCGCGCTCGATCCGCACCATGCGGCCGCCGCGCACCAGGGTGTGCTCATAGACCATCAGGCCGGCCACCACCAGGAGGCCGAGGTCGTAGAGGGGGCCGAGGTGGAAGAGGCGCTCCACGGTGGCGAAGCCGACGAAGGCGGCGAGGTGGCAGCCGCGGGCGATCCACAGGGCGGGGGTGACGCCGAGGCGGGCGGGGATCGAGTGGAGCCCCGCCCGGCGATCGAAGTCCAGATCCTGGAGGGCGTAGATGGTGTCGAAGCCGGTGACCCACAGCAGCACCCCGAGACAGAGGGGCAGAATGCGCGGATCGAAGCTCCCGGTGGTGGCGATCCACGCCCCGAGGGGCGCCAGCCCCAGGGCGAGGCCGAGGACCAGATGGGCCAGGCTGGTGAACCGCTTGGTGTACGAGTAGCCGAGGAGGACCGCCAGGGCGACCGGGGAGAGGGCGAGACAGAGGGGGTTGAGCTGCCACGCCGCCACCTCGAACAGCACGACCGCCCCGACGATCACCGCCTTCGTCGCCCCCGGGGAGATCTGCCCGCGCGGCAACTCACGCTCGCGGGTACGCGGATTCAGGGCGTCGATGTGTCGGTCCACCAGCCGGTTCATCCCCATGGCCGCGGAGCGCGCCCCCACCATCGCCACCACGATCCACCCCACCACCCGCGGCGCCGGCACCCCGCCGGCGGCGAGCCACGCTCCCATGAGGGCGAAGGGGAGGGCAAAGATCGTGTGGGAGAACTTGATCATCCTCCCGTAGGCGAAGAGCTCACGGACCATGGCGGCGGATTATCCGCCATTCCGGGCCGCGGATCTCCCCCTCAGGCGATCGCCGCGCGGCGGAGGCGCGCCCCCCTCTCCGGATCACCGTCGAGGCGGCGGACGCACCATCTCAGAAAAAATCCAGATGTAACCGATACCCATTCTGACCTGTCGCGCACCTCCGGGTGCCGACCACTCAAACCCCGACACCACGGAGGAATACATGCCTCACCGCGTACCGCCTCTCAACCTCCTGTTCGCCGTTGCGCTCACCCTCTCCCTGGCGTGCGGCGGCGGCTCCTCTTCCAGCGGCACGACAACCGACACCACCACCGATACCGGGACCACCACGGACACGACCTCCGGCACCGACACCGGCACCACCACCACCCTCCCCATTACCGGCACCGCCCAGGTCGCCGCCGCCGACCTCCCCGCAGCCGCGGTCTCCGCCTCGTCGCTCCCCACGAGTGCCGACACCGCCCTCGACGGCGGCACCGTGACCCTGGTGCGGATCAAGCCCGACGGTACCGAGGCGGTGGTGGACATCGGCACGGTGACCACCGACGCCGCCGGCGCCTTCACCATCCCCGGCGTCCCGCCGGTGGAGGCGGGGAGCGGCGCGGCCACCGACGCCTACTACGAGGTGCGGGTCACCAAGGGGACGATCGAGGAGGCGATCCCCCTCGCGCCGACCGGGGACACCACCGTGGAGGTCACCCCGGAGACCTCCATCGCCGCCGACATCCTCAGCGAGGTGGTCGATGCCCCCACGGTCGACAGCAGGCCGATCCCGTCGAAGGCGATGATCGATGCGGTGGTCAACCAGACCGCCGGTGACCTCCACGCCATGAGCGGCCTCGTCGACATCCCCTCCGCGGACACCGCGACCCAGGCCACCGACAAGGCCGACTTCACCGACATGGCCAATGGCGTGGTCACCGTCGGTGGCAACGCCGAGGCGGTGGCGCGCGCGGCACAGTTCGAGAGCGAGTACCTCGGCCTCACCGCTGACGCCGCCACCCCCGCGGCGGTCTACGCCGGCTACCTCACCCGCCTGGTGCGCGACGCCTGCGGCGAGCCGGCGGACAACCCAATGCCGGCGCCAGTGGTCGACGCCGCCGCCGCCAAGCTCGCCGCGTCCACCACCTACACCGTGCAGCAGGTGGTCGACGCCTACGCCGTGGCCAACCCCGCCACCACCCTCACCGCCGCCGCCGTGGTCTCGGCGGCGAACACCGCACGCACGGCGCTGGACACCGCCCTCGCGGCCACCGACGGCGACACCGCCATCGACGGCGACAAGCAGCTCCTCCTGGTGGGCCACGGCCGGGTCACCACCCTCGCCACCGACACCCCCCTCGCCCCGGACATGGTCCTCGTCCTCCTCCACTACATCGCCTCCCTCGAACCGACCGCCACCGCCGGCGACCCGTGCCCCCTCGACAAGCTGACCGCCGCCGAGGCCCTCGGGTCGCTCTTCGGCGACAGCGGTCTCGCCGACCTCTCCATCGCCGACTACCAGATCTACAACAACTCCGGCTTCGGCTGTGACGAGGGGGCCGGGCAGGGCCACCTGGTGGCGCAGGTGGAGCTCAACGTCCCGACCGGGGTGACCGTCAGCAGCGTCACCGTGGCCGCCGATGACGCCACCGCCCTCGGCGGGGCGCCGATCAGCCTCACCGAGGATCCCCCCGGTTCCGGCCGGTGGAGCAACTCCGCCGACGGCAACTGCGTCCCGGAGGAGACCCCCATCACCTACACGATCACCGTCACCCCGGCGACCGGCAGCCCGGTCACCCTCGCCGTGGACCGCTTCCACGTCCACGTGCCCGAGCCGACGGTGCTCTACCGCCTCACCCCCATGTCCAGCGCCTCCGCCGCCCCCACCCCCGTGGGAGAGACCCGGCCCCTGGTCGTCTGGACCCGGCCCGCCGACCTCCTCGCCCAGATCACCGGCGCCCCGGCGGATGCGACGGTGAGGTACGGCTACGAGTTCGCCCACGTGGACACCACCGCCTCGCCGGTGGGGCCCCTGGCGGCGTGTGAGGCCACCAACGCCGCCGGCCAACAGCACCTCTACGCGATGAGCGCCTTCATCCCCACGGTCGACTGCGATCCGGCCGCGTGCGCCGCCGCCTCCGGCGTGGCCGAGGCGAACATCGCCTGCCGGATCAACATTCAGACATTCCTCCTCGACGGCGACGACCGCTACCAGAGCCAGGCGGCCGGCACCTTCCGCTTCTTCAGCGTGAGCCCGGCGCCGTAGGGGCGACCCACCTGCAACACGCCTCCCTCAGCCTCCTCCCCCTCGCCCGGCCCCGCCGCGGGCGAGGAGGAGGAGGAAGAGGGGGGCGCCGATCAGCGCGGTCACCGCCCCCACCGGCAGCTCACCCCCGAGGCGGCCGCGCGCCAGCAGCCGCACCCCCGCGTCGCACAGGACGAGAAACCCGCCGCCGGCGAGCAGGGAGGCGACCAGCAGCCGCCGGTGGCTGCCGCCCACCAGCGGCCGGACCGCGTGCGGCACCACCAGGCCGACAAAGGCGATGGGGCCGGCCACCGCCACCACCGCCGCGGTGATCGCCGCCGCCGCCGCCAGGACCCCGGTGGTGGACCCGGCGACCGCCACCCCGCGGCTCGCCGCCACCTCCGGCCCGAGGGCGAGCTGGTCCAGGGCCGGGGCCAGGAGCAGCAGCAGCGCCACCCCCACCCCCCACAGGGGGAGAAGCCCCAGCCACTCACCGAACCCCACCACCTCCAAGCCCCCCATGAGCCACCGGTCGAGGTGGGCCAGGGCCATCGGCTCCGGCGCCAGGGCGCGAAAGAAGAGGATCACCGCCCCGGCGAGCAGGTTCAGGGTCACCCCGGCCAACAACAGGGGATTGGTGGAGCGGCCACCGGTGCGCGCCGCCGCCACCGCCAGGAGCGCCGACTCGCCGAGGGCGAGGAGGAGGCCGCCGGCGGGGGGGATCGGCAGGCCGAGGAGGAGGGTGGCGGCGGTGCCGAGGGCGGCTGCGGCGGCCACGCCGGTGGTGTAGGGGGTCGCCAGGGGGTTACGGAAGAGCCCCTGGAGGGCCGCCCCGGCCATGGCCAGGCCGCCGCCCGCCACCCAGCCGAGGGCGACCCGCGGCAGGCGAAGAGAGAGGATCGCCGCCGCCGTCGGGTCCGCCGGCGGCTGGCCGGTGGCCCGCGCCCACCAGCTCGACCACGCCGACACCCCGAGGGGCGTAGACCCGAGCCACGGCGCCACCGCGAGGGCCACAAGGGAGGCGAAGAGGAGAAGGTAGAGGCGCATCGGGGGCACCATAAATCGGCGAGGCGCATCGCGGCGACCGGCCCCGTGCCGGACATCGCTGGCGGCGGCGGACGGGGTGACCGGTGGCCTTCACCATGGGAATCGCCACGCCGACCCGGTGAGCCCCGTCCGTTTCACCCGCCGGTGGGGGTCTCCCCCGCCTCCCCGAAGCCGCCGCCGCCCGGGGTCTCGACGATCAGCTCGTCGCCGGCGGCGACGTGCAGGGCCGCCTTGGGGGGGAGAACCTCCTCCTCGCCGGTCGCGCGGATCAACCGGTTGCGACCGCACGCCCCGGGCTCCCCCCCGGCGACGCCGTAGGGCGGGACCAGCCGCCGCTCGGTGAGCAGGGTGACCTCCAGGGGGGCGAGGAAGCGGATATGGCGAATGAGGCCGTCGCCGCCGCGCCACCGCCCCCCGCCGCCCGAGCCGCGACGCAGGGCGAAGCGGACCAGGCGCACCGGGTAGCGCGCCTCGAGGAGCTCGGCGTCGGTGATCCTCGTGTTGGTCATGTGGGTGTGGACCCCGGAGGCGCCGTGAAAGCCCGGGCGATCGCCCGCCGGCCCCCCCGCGCCCGCACCGTCGGCGATGGTCTCGTAGTAGCCGAAGGTGGCGTCGCCGAAGGAGAGGTTGTTCATCGTCCCCTGGCTCGCCGCCACCCGGCCAAGCGCCCCGAGGAGCACGTCGACGATCCGCTGGGAGGTCTCCACGTTACCCGCCGCCACCGCCGCCCCGGGGGCCGGGTCGAGGAGGGAGCCCGGCGGGACGCGCACGGTCACCGGCGCCAGGCAGCCGCTGTTCAAAGGGATCGGGCGGGCCACCAGGCAGCGAAGCACATAGATCACCGCCGCCTCCACCACCGCCCGCGGGGCGTTGAGGTTGGAGGCGAGCTGGGAGTCGGTGCCGGCGAAGTCGACGACCATCTCGCCGCCGCGGACGGTGAGGGCGACGGAGATCCCCGCGCCGCCGTCGAGGCGGTCGGCGAAGCGGTGGGTCCCGTCCGGCAGGCGGCCGATGGCCGCGGCCACCTCGGCGGCGGCGTTTTCCTGGACGTACCCCATGTACGCCTCCACCTCGGCGAGGGTGTGGTCGGCCACCATCGCCTCGATCAGCCGCCGGCCGCGCTGGTTCGCGGCGACCTGGGCGGTGAGGTCGGCGAGGTTCTCCGCCACCCGCCGGGTGGGCCACCGGCCGCCGGTGAGCAGCGCCCGCATCCGCCCCTCCAGCAACCGCCCTCCCGCCACCAGCCGTTGCGGCTCGATCACCACCCCCTCCTCGTCGAGGCGGGTGGAGAGGGGGGGCATGGAGCCGGGGGTGGTGCCGCCGATGTCGGCGTGGTGGCCGCGCGAGGCGGCGAAGAAGCGCAGCCCCCCGTCGATGTGGATCGGGGTGATGACGGTGACGTCCGGCAGGTGGGTGCCGCCGGCGGCCGGGTCGTTGGTGACGTAGGCGTCGCCCGGGGTGGGGTCGGGGAAGCGGGCCAGCACCGCGCGCACCGACGCCCCCATGGCGCCGAGGTGGACCGGGATGTGGGGGGCGTTCGCCACCAGGCCGCCGGAGGCGTCGAAGAGGGCGCAGGAGAAGTCGAGGCGCTCCTTGATGTTGGTGGAGAAGGCGGTCTGCTGGAGCTGCCGCCCCATCTGCTCGGCGATCGACATGAAGAGGTGGTTGTAGATCTCCAGGCGCACCGGGTCGCAGGCGATTGCCGCCTCCCCACCTCCGGCGGCGGTGGCCGCCCGGGAGGCGTCGGTGAGGATCAACAGCCCATCGCCCGCCACCGCGCCGGTGAACCCGGCCTCCACCACCACCGTGCCGGTCGCCTCGACGATCAGGCATGGCCCGGCAAGGATGGCGCCGGGGCGCAGGGCGTCGCGCTCGTAGAGGGGGACGTCGCGCCAGCCACCGGCGGTGTGGAGCGGCGTGGTCCGCGCCGCCTCCGGGGTGTGGGGGGGCGGTGCCTCGCCGGGGGGTGGGAGTGGCGCGCCGGCCACCTCCACCTCCACCCGCACCGCCACCACCTCCACCGGGTGGCCCGCGCGCAGGTGGCCGAACCGCTCCGAGTGCAGCCCCTCGAAGGCGGCCAGCCAGCCGCCATCCGCCGGCTCCGCCACCGTGAGCGGGGTCTCGGTTCCGCGGTAACGGAGGTCGAGGCGGCGCACCACCCGTGCCGTTGCCGGATCGAGCCCCTGGCCGGCCAGCGCCGCCCGCCCCTCCCGCTCCAGGGCGGTGAACCGCTCCCGGAGGATCGGCGCCGCCCCCTCCACGTCGATCCGGCCGCCGTCCGCCACCCCGTGCCACGCCACCGGCGCCAGCCCCATGCCCAGGGCCGAGAGGACGCCACCGGCCGGGTGGAGGAGGATCCGCCGGATCCCCAGGGCGCGGGCGACGCCGCAGGCGTGCTGGCCGCCGGCACCGCCGAAGCAGAAGAGGGTGTAGTCGCGGCAGTCGTGGCCGCGGGCGACGGTGATCTCGCGGATAGCCCGCGCCATGGTTGCGTCGGCCACCGCCCGGAACCCCTCGGCCACCGCCTCCACCCCCGCCCCGCCCAGACGGTGGCCCGCCGCGGTGAGCGCCGCCGCCACCGCGGCAAGGACCCGCTCCACCGCGCCACGGTCGAGGTCGAAGGGGAAGCGGTCGCCCACCAGCCGGCCGAGGGCGAGGTTGACGTCGGTGACCGTGAGGTCGCGTGCCGCGCGGCGGCCCGCCGCGTCTCGCCGGCCATAGCACAGGGGCCCCGGGTCGGCGCCGGCGGAGTCGGGACCGACGGTGAGGCGGAAGCCGTCGAAGCGGCAGATCGAGCCGCCGCCGGCGGCCACCGTGTGGATAGCGATCTGCGGCGCCCGGATCCGCACCCCGGCGGTGATCGTCTCGTAGGTCCGCGCCACCTCGCCGGCGAAGCGGCAGACATCGGTGGAGGTGCCCCCCATGTCGAACCCCACCACCCGCGCCTCGCCCACCGCCTCGGCGATCCGCGCCACCGCCACCGCCCCGCCCGCCGGCCCGGAGAGGATCGCGTTGTGGCCGCAAAAGCCGCTCGCCGCGGTCAGCCCGCCGGAGGACTGCATGATAAGCAGCTCGCTGCCGGGCAGCTCCCGGCGCAGGCCATCGAGATAGGCGCGGATCAGGGGCGAGAGGTAGGCATCGACGCAGGTGGTGTCGCCGCGCCCCACCAGCCCCATCTCCGGGGCGACCTCGTGGGAGCAGGAGAGGTGGGTAAAGCCGAGCCGCCGCGCCACCTCTGCGATCGCCTGCTCGTGGTCGGGGAAGGCGTAGGCGTGGAGGAGGCAGATCGCCGCCGAGGTAAAGCCGGCGGCGCGGGCCGCGGCGAGGTCGCGCTCCACCGCCGCCAGGTCCGGCGGGGTGACGACCGTACCGTTTGCCGCCACCCGCTCCGCCACCTCCACCACCCGCCCGTAGAGGAGCTCCGGGCGGCGGATCTCCAGGTCGAAGAGGTCGGGCCGCCGCTGATCACCGATGGCGAGCGCATCACCGAGGCCGGCGGTGGCCACCAGGACCACCTCCGCCCCGGTACGCTCCAGGAGCGCATTGGTCGCCACGGTGGTCCCCATGCGGATGGCGCACGGGGGGATCGGTTCGCCCTCGGCGAGGCCGAGGAGGGTGCGGATCGCCACCACCGGCGCCCGGTCCGAGGAGAGGAGCTTGGCCACGTGCAGGCCGCCGTCCGGATCGCGGCCGACGCAGTCGGTAAAGGTGCCGCCGCGATCGATCCAGAAGTGCCACCGGCCCGCCATGGGGCGAGAGGGTAGCCCGGCGGGGAGGCAAAACCACGAAGGGCACGAGGAACACGAAGGGGAAAGCGAACGGTAGGTGGTGTCCTCCTCAATTCTCCGGCGATGGGGGGAGACCTGGAATGTGAGGGCTCGCGCAGAGGCGCAGAGACGCAAAGGGGACGATCACTGGAAGATCCGGCGACGCCGCGGGTGAACCGCGCAGAGGCGTAGGGTGTGCCAAGCGCAGCGCGGCGCACCGATGCCAGGGAGGCTCCGTCCACCTTGGAACATGGAGATGGCGAAGGGGGAAGAGATCCGTCCCCGGTGATCACCAGACGGGATCGTCGGCGCCCTGAATGCAGAGTTGTCCCCAAATATCTCAGATTTGGGAGCAACCGCCGGTTCGGTGGCGCGGGAGGAACGAAGAGGCTCGGACGCGGCGAGCACCGGAACAGCAAGCCGCGAATGAACGCAAATGGACGCGAATGGGGGTGCCCCCGTTCTGGCGTCTCCGGCGTCGCTCATCCGCGCGCAGCAGCCTGGAAGGCGATTTTTGGCCACGGAATCCAGGGGCGACTCGTTTGCCACCAGGCCATCCATATCTCCTTCCCTCTGCGCCTCTGCGCGAGATTCCTACACAACGATTATGGACAGGATGGAGAGGATAGGCCTGTCATCTTCCAATCTTGGAAGCCTGGCCCTGTTGTGGCCCTGTTGCTGCTGCGAGCTATGACTCCAAGCCACTGCCAGATGCATATCGACTGTTAACTGATATACCGCTTGACAGCCTGAAAACGCCGGTCATGTTTGGGGACCATGGCGACTACGACCCAACTCCATCTCCTTCGCTACATCGGCCTCGGTGACTCCATCTCGATCGACGACTACGCCGGAGGGCCCGGCCGCGGAGCGATCTCCCTCCTACACCGCAACCGAGATGGTGACTTTCCAGCCTTTCGCGCGAGAGACCTGATCTCCGCACACCCCGGTGTGGCCTTCCACTGCCTCGCCTGGGACGGCGCCACCACCCACGACGTGCTCGATGACCAGCTGCCCCGCGCGGCAGACCACCGGGGTGCGGGCCGGACCGTCGTCACCCTCACCGCCGGCGGCAATGACCTCCTCTTGACCCTCGGCGGAAAGGGCCACCTGGAACCGGAGGACGGGGAGCTGCTCATTAAGCGGATCGAGCGCATCCTCCACGAGATCACCAACCATTGGTCCGACTCCCTCGTCCTCCTTAACACCATCTACGACCCCACCGACGGCGTTGGCGACCTACTGGAGCCGGGGGTTCTCCTCGAAAGGGAGATGCGTGTCTTCGACCTGGTCAACGGGGCGATCCGCGCCCTGACCGATGCCCAACGCATCCGCCTCGCCGACCTCCACCGCCACTTTCTCGGCCACGGATCCCACCACGAGGACCCGACCCACCCTCACTACCACCCCGAGGACCCGACCCCCTGGTTCACCTTCAACATCGAGCCCAACGGCCGCGGCGCCTCCGAAATTCGCCGGGTATGGTGGCGGGCACTCGTGGAAGCCGGGTGCGTTGCAGAGCCGGAAGACCCGCCGGGCTCTCTCTTCCCATAGATCACGATTGGCCAAGTCGAACCACCATGCCAAGCGCCACCTTCCCAAACATTTCCGAGGACAACGAGGTGCCGACGCAATTTATTCCTCTCCTGCAGTGCAAATAGGGGACGTTGTTGATCAAATCAACTTTCGGAACCCAGGTCAGCGTCGTCGACCGGCTGGAGGGTAGTTTGCGGGTGCGCGGTCCCGGTTCAACCGGTACCTCGTCGAAAGCGTAAGTTTATTCAGTCAACAACGTCCCCCACTCTGCACCCTACGAGAGGTGCAAAGTATCAACTAACGACCTGCCCAGGAGTACTAGGTTATTCACTGTTCGTTTTGTTCATTGATTTTCTGCATTTCGGCACCTGCGTAAAAGTTGGATCCGGAGGGGATATGTACGATCAGGAGCCCCTGAAAAACACGCTCCCACATTCCTCCGGCCTTCATTACAGAGTCGCAAAATCTCTCGAACTTGGGCAGAGCTACTACTTTTTTGGAGATAAACTATTCAGATCTCTTGAAGTTTCCTCGCTCAACCACGTGCCTAATGCAAAGAGCGCCTTCATCGTTAGGGTAGGCTTCGACAACATCGCCGAAGCCGACTTCCTCAGCAAACAAGGGTGTGCAGACCACTTGGTATTTCGTCCCGCCTATTGGCGTTGCATCAAGGGGCTCTCCCTCGTGCATCACTTCGACTAACTCAATGTTTTCAAACGTCGCCACGTGTCTTTGTCGTCGTCTAACGCTTGTAGTACGCGGCGCGCCTCCGGTCGATCGGCACGATTGCCCGCGAATTACCGCGTCCGATCGACCACATTGGTAGACCCTAGTCGTGCGTGGACGAACGCAGAAATTAATGACCTCCTAGGGTTAGCAGAACTGTAGCTCCCTCTAATCTTCCAAGAATCGGTTTCGAGCCAGTTCGTTTTCTCTCCAACGAGGTCCACGAGTTCGTCGTGCTCGATTAGGTACCAAACTCCACGAACAGGAAAAGCTAGATAGAGTTCTTTACCAAGATACTTCTTATCGATGTGGACTCGCGCCTTTAGCTGAACCCGCAATGTCTTTTTTCCATCTTTATGATACGCGATAAAATCCGCACCTTGCCAGTCATCCGCAAGTTTCATACAGTTATAACCGAAATCAGCGAGTAGGGCGGCGACCTTCTGGAAGTTGTAGATCTCCTTCTGCTTCGCGTTTAGTTCAGCATACTCGGTCCTCTCGAATTTCATCGGAGTCTAGGCCTAAAAACGAAAGCTCAGGCGACCGCAAGACGGTGGAATTAATTAAAGCTGTGAACCATGGGACATAGCGAAGACGGCAACCATCGTCACGAAGCAGCGTCGCCTGGAATGCCTCGTTAGAGCCCTCGTATATTCTCCAGATGGATGGATCATGGCCTTATGTGAAGCGTCGTTCCTCTTGGATCCTGTAGTCACATTCTCGACATAGTAGACGAGTGTTTTCCCATGTATAACCGGCCATGGCTTCGAGACGGTCAAGTACAACATTTTTTGCCGGGAGAGACGCACCACATACAGCACATTTATTGTCTTGTCCCGCACGTTTTTCCTCTTTGAGTTTTCGGCGCTGCATCGGTTTGAGACGTTCGTCGTATGCGAGTTCCTTGTATAGCTTCCGTCGCAGTGCCCAATATAACGCTTCGTCTCCATCCGCAAGATCACCAAGGCGTATGCGAACCTCTTCAAGGAGAGGATAAAAAAGTTTCTCCAATTCGCCCTTTGTTAGTTGCCTGTTTGCCATCGTAGAAAATTTTATGGCATTCGTTTAATGCGACATAAAGCTTACGCGCTTAAAACATAGGGCCAGTACAACGACCGTTGATCCATGCACCATGGCATGTTGGGTGGCACGACTTTTTTGGAACAATCGTTCCTTGACAGCGACCCATTATAGCGGTGCCAACGCACTCATCAGCGTCGTATACAGTTTGGCCTTGTTCTACACTGGTGTTTTTTCTGGACCGGTAGAGTGGTGTGGTAGTCCTACGCGACATTGAGGATCGTCGGAACCGATTCATGAAGAAAGCCCGCCAAACGTCACGTCGCGCGTCGCTGTAATCGCGCCAAACAACTGTTTCCGATTTGCATGGCGCCCATTCTTGCACTTGTTTATTTGGCGGAAGAGGGAATTTGGCAAGGCAATCACGAAACGCTTGTTGTTTTTCCGCGAATGCAGGAGGATAAGGTGGGGTAATAAGGGCATCTTCCCCTTGTGTGGTAGCCACACGGAGGGCCAATACGACTGCCTTGTACCGCCGTCTTTCTCGGCCGCAGTCAGTGGGTTGGCTTTGTGAAAGGCAGGAGTCTAAAGCATTTTTGTATCCGGCTAGCAATTTCTCAATAGGACTCAGTCGTGGGGTAGTCGCACAGGCAATTCCGGTGACAATCAACGCTGCGGAGAGAGGGATTCGAAGCGAATGACAGACAGTACGAATGGGAGAATGGACCACGGGCATTAAGCATCGCGCAACAGCAAGATTGAAGGCGTCTTTTTCGTCCATGGTGGTCACTGAGTAACAAAAGGCGATGCGCTAACTTTCAATTCAGCCCCAGAAGTGGGGTATTTGCTCATTCTCAATCGGACGCCCAGCACGCCGCGGCAATCTTATGCCGCGATGAAGTCATTGAAGACGTTGGTGGCCAATAGGCGCCTCTTGTTGAGTTGGGACTGCTATGCGGCTCTCCATGCATGGTGGTCTCGACGCGGGCGCGTTGGCAGGAGGACAGGAGCATTCACCCTCGCTACCGATCAAGTTTGTCGAACATAGCCAGCCAAACGACATAGGTCGATTTTGTGCCATCGATCCGGCTGCAACGCACGGGTCACCACCCTGTCGACGCGCCGGTGGCCACCATCCTCAGTACCACTGGCGATCCGCCATCCCCTCCACGCCCCCCTGCCCATCTCCCCTTTGCGACTTGGCGTCTTCGCGCCTTTGCGTTGAGCGGTTGCCTTCCAGGCCACCGCCCCCTTCCAAGTGACGCCGTTCCCCCGGCCTCCCTCCCATCTGCGACTCTGCGTTGAAAATCCCACCCGCGCACCGACCCCCCTCCTGCCCGGTTGCCGCCGATCCAGCCGCCTGCCGCCCCTTCGAGGCCGTTGCACTTCCGCCGATTCAGGTACCGCTGAACCACTCCACGCCGTGGTTGAGAATGTGGTCCCGCAGCTTCTCGTTCTTGATGGTTGGGTAACGAAGGAGGTCCACGCGCTGGGGGATCGGCAGCGCGTCAAGCTCACTGGCAAACTGCGCCTGGTCGTCGAGGCTGAGAGTAGGGCCGAAGAGGGCGAGGTCGATGTCGGAGGTAGCGGTGTGGGTGCCCATCGCGCGAGAGCCGAAGAGCACGACCCTCTCGACCCGCGGATTGGCGGTGAGGATCGCAAGGATCTGCCGCCGGGTCTCTTCCTTTAGTCCGTCGCTCATCCGTGAGAACGCTTCTCTTGCAGGGTGTCGAAGAGGCGGTGCAGAGCCGGATAGTAGTGTGTCCTGATGAGGTGCTCCGCTTCCTCGGCAGTCTCCTCGTCGTAGGTGTGCGTCAGGAGATTGCGCTTCTGCAGCGCCTCAAGCAGGGTCGCCGTGTCGGCTTCGGCAAGGTACTCGGAAACAAACGCCTGGCGGATGACCTCACGCGGCGAGTTGACCGAGAATCCTTCGTAGAACAAGAGATCCTTCAGGGTCTTCCAGGCGAGCTCGAAGGTGAACTGGAAAACTTGGACCAAGCCGGCTCGCTCAAGGTCGGAATACGCATCCTTGTCGCAGGCCGCCTCAAGCTGAAGCAGAGCCTTGCGGAAGTTGTCGTGGCGTTGCTGCCAGCGGACTGGATCGCCATTGCTCATCCTTGGTTCACCGTAGACATGGCCCCCCTCCCCGTCAACGAGCACCCTATTGGGTATTTTTCCCATCCCGTATTTTTCCCCTCCCTCCGTGGATTACGTGGCCAATCCCCCTTGCCAGCGATCGCCCCGGCCCATCGCCGATGACGCCCTACACTCGGCCATCACCCTCTTCGCCTCCCTCCCCTTCAGGGCGGCTCCGGGGAGGGGGAGGAGAGGGGATACTCCGATTCCACCCGGTGGAGCGCCCCGCGGCGGCCGAGGGTGGAGGAGGAGAGGCGGAAGCGGTCGACGGCGAAGGAGGGCGAGCGGAAGAGGGGGTGGTCTTGGAGGAAGCGGCCGACCCGCGCCGGGGGGGTCCCCTTGAGGCGGGCGAGGGTGATGTGGGGGGCGAACTTGCGCCCCTCGCGGGCAACCCCCACCCCGGCCAGGGCCGACTCGACCCGGGTGCGCAGGCTCACCAGGGCGTCGCTCCGCCCCACGCCGGCCCAGAGGACCCGCGGCACTCCGCGGGGTGGGAAGTGGCCGAGGCCGTCGAGGGTGAGCTCGAAGGGGGTGCCGCCCACCGCCCCGAGCGCCGTGGCGATGTCGCGAAACAGAGCCCCGTCCACCTCGCCGATGAAGCGGAGGGTGAGGTGGAGCTGGTCGCCCTCCACCCAGCGCGCCCCCGGAACGCCGGCAGCCAGGGCGGCGAGCCCCTCCCGCACCCCCGCGGGCAGGTCGACGGCGACGAACAGACGGACCATGGGGGGAAACTACCGCAGCGACCCACCCGTGGGCAGCCCGAAGGGAATGGTAGGCCGTGGGTGTCGCCCTGGCAGGGGGACCACGGGGGACACGGGGGGGCGTGAGGGGCAAGCCACCACCGGCGATCACGTACGGTTGGGCGGCGCGGGTAGAGGCGACCCGAGGTTACCTGCCGGCCACCCCTACCTTTCAGTCCGCCTCCGGCGCCGCCTTGTCTCCCCTTCGCGCGCCGCGTGTCGTCTGTAGCTCTATGGCGGTGATCTTATCCCTCGGAGAGATCCCGTCCTCGCCGCCGGGTTCGCCGAGATACACCGTCCTCCCTTGCCCCCATCTCCCCCGTGGAAAAAACGGAAAATCCACCGATCGAGGGCCCACCCCTTCGTCGACAGCTCCGCGGGCTTCGTGGGAAACTTTCGCCATGAATCATATTTTTCTCCGCCCCCGGCGCGGGGCGGCCCTCCTCCTTGCCGCGGCGACCGCTGCCGGCTGCGCCACCACCAAGCCCACCCCCTCGCCACAGGAGGAGTACCGCCAGGCGGTGGCGGAGGCGCACAAGGGCCACTACGTGGAGGCGCAGCGCCTCTTCGAGAACGTCCGCGACGCCGACACCCCGGTGCGCCTGGAGCTCCTCGCCGAGGTGGGGGTCGCCGACTCCCTCTACAAGGGGGGCAAGTTCGAGGAGGCGGCACAGGCGTACAGCAAGCTCCTCGCGGTCCACTCGGGCGACCCCATCGCCGACTACCTGAACTACCAGCTCGGCATGTGCTTCTACCGGCGGATCGACACGGTCGACCGTGACCAGGGGCTCACCCGCAAGGCGCGCTCCCAGTTCATGGCCCTGATCACCCGCTACCCGGAGAGCGACCTGGTGGAGGCGGCGCGTGAAAAGCTCCAAGCGTGCAACGACTACCTTGCCCGACGGGAGCTCTACGTCGGCCGCTTCTACCTCACCCGAGGCAACTACGAGGCGGCGAAGCGGCGCTTTATCCGCGGCCTCAGCCGCTACGGCAAGGTCGAGGTGGAGCCGGAGCTCCTCCACGACCTCAGCCTCGCCGAGGACGGCCTCGGCGACGCGCAGGCGGCACAGCAGGCGGCGGAGCGCCTGCGCCACGAGTTCCCCGCCGCCCCCGCCACCGCCGCCCTCGCCGACGACCGGGCCAAGGCGCGCGCCCGACGCGAGGGGAAGACGGGCGACGGACCGCTGCACCGCCTCGGCCGGTGGTGGAGTGGCCGCCACTCGGACACCAAAGGCGAGGCAACGGAGGGAGCGACGACCGAGGGGACGCCGCCCAAGGCCGCCGCGCCGCCCCCCCCGGAGAGCCCGGCCGCCGCGGAGACCGCACCGGCGCCCACCCCGGCGACTCCGCCCCCCCCCACGACCACCGACGGCGGCGCCGCGGCGGAGCCCTCCCACCCCACACGGGTCTCCGCCCTCGACCCGGAGGCGCCGTGGCCCGGCTCCACCGTGGCCACGGTCTCGACCGGTGCGGCGGTGACCGCGGCGACGGCGAACAACGGGACGCCGCCGCCGGAGAGGCCATCGCGCTGGCGCCACCTCCTCTCCTGGCTGCACCGCAACGGCGAGACGCCGACCGGGCCGGCCATCGCCCCCAAGGCGACACCGGTGTCCGCCCCCACGCCCGGGTTGATCGTCCGCCACATCCCGCCGGTGGAGCAGGAGATGCCGGTCGCACCCGCCACCGCGACCCCTCCGAGCCCTCTGTCCGTGTCGCACCTGGCGCCGGTGAAGGCCCCGACACCGGAGACGAGCCCACCTGCCGCCGCGATCGCTGCCGAGAGCGCGGTGGTCGCCGAGTCGGTGCCCCCACCGCCGGCGGCCCCCTCTCCCGAGCCGCCGGCCGCGACGCCGACACCTCCCCCCGCGGGCCGCACCGCCACGCCGCCGTCCACGACGCTCACCCGCACCCTCACCGCCCAGCGCAACACCCAGCGCAACAGAGGTGACCTGGTCGTAGAGGAGTTCCCGGCGGTGGAGAGGGAGGCGGCCGAAGCTCGCCCGGCGCCGCCGACCGCCCCACGCACGAGCCTCGCCGACCGGGTCGACGAGACCCTCGGCCAGGAGCCCGCCCCCCTCCCCACGGCCACGCCGGCCGCCGCCCAAGCGGTGGAGACCACCCAGCTACCCGCGGCGGCCCCCCCCACGCCGCAGCCCCTGGTGGCGAGCGGCAAGGCACTGCGCCACGACCGGCCCCCCCCCCCTCCCCCGCCCACCCTCACCCCCCCCCCCCCCCCCCC
>JAJRSX010000177.1 GCA_024278555.1 bacterium
CGCCACAGAGATAGCAGCCCCCGCGCGGGTCGGACCCCAACGTGCAGCGAGCCTCGAATGGACCTGGTGTCCTGCTCAGACTGCGGATGGAAGCCTGGTGGAAGGAGGCTGAGCCGGGAGGACCGAGTTCTGGGGACCGTGACTCGCCTCCCTTCGTGGAGGCGCGTGGTGCCCTTCGTGGCCCCCCCGGCTGGGCGGCAACCCGAGCCGGGGAGATCCCCGCGCCGCCCCTGCCTGGGATCACTCTTGGCCTCCTCGAGTGCCCCCAGCGCCGTTAAGGCCCGCACTATCCCAAGGGGATCACCGATGACGCCATCCCCCCCCTTCGCCTCTCCCTCTGCGTCTTGGCGTCTCTGCGCGAGGTCCGCCTTCCAGGCATGCACACCTTTTTCGTGCATTTGCCCGCGACGCCGGTACCTCCTGGTTCACCCTGTGGGCGAAGAGCCCACGCCCCTCGAATCCCCCGATCTTTCTGATCCTTCAGGTCCCCTGCACCCTGCGCGGGGATTGGAGCCGACGAGCTAGGGGCAGTCGGTAGGAGCGGGTTGCACCCGCGACACCGGCCCTCCGGGCCGGCCGCGCCTGCGGTGCGGATCGGGGGTGCAACCCCCTCCTACCCGAGCCGTGAGTTCCGGCTCCTACCCCGATCCGCGGCGGTCTACACTGCCGCCCATGGTCGCCGTTGCCCTCATCGACACGAGCCGCGCGCCGGCGTGGGTAGGGGTGGCGGTGGGCGATACGCGGCAGGTGGCGGAGCTGGCCGGCGGGCGACGGGCCGGGGATAGCCTCCTCTCGACCCTCATGGGGCTCGTCGCCGAGGTCGGCCGCGACTTGTCTGGCCTCGATGGCTTGGTGGTGGTGCGCGGTCCCGGCTCCTTTACCGGCCTGCGCGCCGGGGTCGCGGCGGCCCAGGGGGTGGGTCGTGCCGCCGGTGTCGCCCTGGTCGGGGTGAGCGGCCTGGAGCTCGCCGCCCGCGCTGCGGGCGGGGCGGCGGGCGACTGGCTCCTCCCCCTCGGTGCGGGCCGCCACGGCCGCCTCTACGGCTGCCTCTATCGTGTCGACGACCAGCAGATCCCCCGTGCGGAGGGAGTGGTGGCGGAGCAGGAGATGGCGGCGTGGCAAGAGGCGGCGCCCGCCGGTTGCCGCCTGCTCCTCGGCGGCGGCGCCGTCGAGGCGCTCGCCGCCCTCCCGTGCCCCGGCCGCGCGGCACGTCTGGCGGCGGCGTGGCACCTGGTGGCGGCAGGGGCCCCGGCCACCCCGCCGGCGGCGTTGCAGCCGCTGTACGTGCGCGACTGGATGGGGTGAGGCGGGGGCCGACGATCCAGGGTCTGGATTCCTGTTTGACCCCCTTCGATAGGGGTCGCTAGTATCTCACCCGAACCTTTGGAGGAGGCTGAGGTGGGGGGACAACGATGACCAAGGCAGATCTGGTGGAGCTGGTCTACGAACGGATCGGTTTCTCCAAGAAAGAGGCGGCCCTCGCGGTGGAGACGGTGCTGGAGTCGATCCGCACCTCGCTCATCGAAGGCGAGATGGTGAAGATTGTCGGCTTTGGAAACTTCGTGGTGCGCCACAAGGAGGCGCGCAAGGGGCGTAACCCGAAGACCGGTGAAGAGGTGATGATCACCCCGCGCGAGGTGGTGACCTTCAAGCCGAGCCAGGTGTTGAAGAACGCGGTCCAGGATGGGGCGGCGGGTCCGGACGTTGAGGCGTAGCGCGACGGGGGCGGGGGAAAAGGGCAGGGGGCGGCGGTGGGGCACCAAGACGGCAGAGATCGAGGGGCGGCCGCGGCCACCACACCGCACGGGGTGGAGATCCCCGACAAGTTCTTCTTCAAGATCGGCGAGGTTGCCAAGCTCACCGAGCTTCCGCCGCATGTGCTGCGCTACTGGGAGACCGAGTTCTCCGAGCTCGCGCCGCGCAAGCACGGCAACGGCCAGCGCATCTACCGGCGCAGAGAGATCGAGCTGATCCTCGAGATCCGTGACCTCCTCCACCGCCAGCGGTTCACCATCGAGGGGGCGCGCAAGGAGCTGCGTCGCCGCCGGTTCAACCGAGAGGCGGTTCAGCGCCCCGACCACTGGCATCTCCTCCACGAGCTACGCAAAGAGGTGGACGGGCTGCTTGCAATGTTGGAGGGGGATGGCTAGCGTTCCGCCCGCGAATTCGGATCCGGGGCGTAGCGCAGTCTGGTAGCGTACCTGACTGGGGGTCAGGTGGTCGGAGGTTCAAATCCTCTCGCCCCGACCAGATCCGAGTGGGCGCCGCACCACCATCTTTCAACCCAATGGTTGCGTGCTACCTAGGAGCCCGTTGCAGCGGCTGGCGGTCGCGCGGTGGAGCCGCGGTGTTTCCGGGGGAGGCGCGGTAATGGTGGAGGGGGACGGGGTCCGTTTCTCCCAGGCGCGCCACGAGCTCGTCGAGCGGGTGCGGCGCCAGGGGGTGCGCGACCCTCGGGTCCTCGCGGCGATGGAGCGGGTACCTCGCCACCGGTTCGTCCCCGACGCCCTCGCGGTGCAGGCGTACCGCGACACCTCACTGCCGATCGGTCGCGACCAGACGATCTCCCAGCCCTCCATTGTCGCCCTGATGACCGAGGCGGCGGCGGTCACCCCTGCCGACCGGGTCCTCGAGCTCGGCACCGGCAGCGGCTACCAGACCGCCATCCTCGCCGAGCTGGCGGCGAAGGTCTTCACCATCGAGCGGATTCACACCCTGGCCACCGCCGCCCACCAGCGGCTCGACGCCCTCGGCTACACCAACATCGTCTTTCGTATCGCCGACGGCACCTTCGGCTGGGCGGAGCACGCCCCGTACCAGGCGATCATGGTGGCCGCCGCCGCCCCGGAGGTCCCGGCGCCCCTGGTGGCGCAGCTCGATGTGGGGGGGCGGCTGGTGATGCCGGTGGGGAGCGGCGACGTGCAGGAGCTCCTCCTCGTGCGCCGTACCCGCGAGGGGTTGGAGCGCCGGCGGCTCCTGCCGTGCCGCTTCGTCAAGCTCATCGGCCGCCACGGGTGGAGCGGGTGAGGCGCGGCGCGCGCCGGGGTGAAGGGTGAGGGATGGTGCCGGCCTTTGGCCGGCGATGTTCTTGGCGGTCCGCGTTCGGGGACGGGTTGCGCCGGTCATGTGGAGAGTCGGGGCTTGCGCCCACACCGCCGCTCGGGCTTCGCTTGATACGCCTATCCCCTTAGCTCATGAGCGGAGAAGGGCAATCGGAAGACAGCAAAGGCTCAGGGGGAAAAGGGGATCCACCCATCAGGATCGAAGGAATCACCAGGTGGTCACGGTACCAGCCTTGAAGGCCATTTCACCACGGAGACACAGAGGGCACAGAGAACTGCAAGGGATCGTCAAGAAGGGACGACAACCGCGGACGCGGCAAACATCATGCTGTTTTCTGATGGAGTTCTCTGTGCCCTCCGTGTCTCCGTGGTGAATTTCCCCTTCGAGGGGTTGTCCATTTCCCGATCGAGGAAAAATGAGATTTCGTACATGAAAACGCCTCCCCCCCACGCGAGTGGATACCATGTCACTCGCCACGCTCAACCTGGCGTTCTCAGAATGAAGTACGCCGTCCGTCATGAGCTAAGGGGATAGGCAGTTCGCTTGAAAGAAGAGACACCGTTCCCGCTGACCGCTGACCATCATTGCTATTTCCGGCCCGCCGGGCCGCGCCCCCCCTCACCCCCCATCCCCGCGTGTAGCGCGCCGCCATGCTCACCGATCTCACCCAATGGATGGTCCACTGGGCCTCGACCCCCGAGGCGACCTGGGCGCTCTTCTTGCTCGCGGTGGCCGAGTCCTCCTTCTTCCCTCTGCCGGTCGACGTCTTGCTCATCGCCATGGGGCTGATTACCCCGGCGGCGGGGATTTGGTACGGGGTGGTTGCCACCGTCGGCTCGGTGGCCGGGGCGGTGATCGGCTACTGGATCGGCCAGTGGGGCGGCCGGCCGCTCCTGGAGCGGTGGGTCTCCCCCGAGCGGATCGCCAAGGTGGAGGCGACCTTCCTGCGCTACGAGGCGTGGGCAATCGCGGTCGCCGGCTTCACCCCGATCCCATACAAGGTCTTCACCATCGCCGCCGGGATCTTCCGCGCCACCCTGTGGAAGCTCATCGCGGTCTCCTTTCTCAGCCGTGGTGCCCGCTTCGTCGGCGAGGGTCTCCTCTTCTACCTTTACGGCGAATCGATCGCCGCATTCATCCGCCGCGACTTCAACACCATCACCGTGGTCCTTGTCGTTTTGCTTGCGGTCGGGGCGTATGTTATACACCGCCGCTCGCGCGCGGCCTGAGGCCGCGCAGACCCGAGGGGCGGGGCGTAGCGCAGCCTGGTAGCGCACCTGCTTCGGGAGCAGGGAGTCGGAGGTTCAAATCCTCTCGCCCCGACCACCTCGATCCTCCCCTCGGGTCTGCGAGTGCGGCGGGGTAAACTCGGCGGACCTATGGACAGGGTGCGACACAAATATCGCCAGGAGGCCGATGACGCGCGAACCGCGTGGCGAGGCCGCTAGTGAAGTGGCTGCCCCTGCACTGGTTTGCCGCCGTTGCCCTCGGCATCGTCCTGCTGGTGATCACCATGGTGGTCTACCAGTCGATGGAGGGGACGGTCCCCTTCGAGCGTGCCGTGCCGGCGGAGCGGGAGACGGCCCAACCCTTTGCCCTGCGCCCCCAGCCCCCCTCGACCTCGCGCTCGGCACCGGCGACGGAGGAGCGCACCGCGCCCGTTGCCCTGCCCGACCGTAGCGGCCACTACCTGTCGATGCTCGTCGATCGGCTCGACGAGGCGCGCTCACGCGACCCGGCGCGGGTGGAGCGCGACCTCGAACGCCTTGCCCGCCTCGACGCCCCGGACGCGCGGATCTACCGCTGGCTCGGCGCCATCGCCCACCGGCGCGGCGACGAGCTCGCCGCCACCGCCCACTTCGAGCACGCCGTGCGCCTCGCCCCGGGGGAGGCAGCCGACCTCTTCAACCTCGCCACCCTCTACCTCCTGCAGGAGCGCTACCCGGAGGCGATCCGCACCTTCGACCGGGTCATCCACCTGCAGCCGCCCTTCCTCGACGACACCTACGCCTACCTCGGCTACTGCCTCGACCAGATGGGCGCCATCGAGGAGGCCCGCCGCGCCTGGCAGACCGCCCTCGACCTCGACCCGAACAACGCGGTGGCACGCCGCTACCTCGGTGGCGGGGAGGCGGCCGTGGCCCCCCCGCCGTCACTGCGGCCGCCGCCATCGCCGACAGCGCGGTGATCACAAGGGGAGGCCTGAATACCGTTCAGGGGTAGGGGGCTCGGGGGGGCAATACCACGAAAACCACGAAGAACACGAAGAGGGTCGGCGGAAATAGCCCCGAGCCTTCCGCCGTCCTTGAAGGCCATTTCACCACGCAGACACAGAGGGCACAGAGAACTGCAAGGGATCATCAAGGAGGGACGACCACCGCGGAGGCTGCCAACATCATGCTGTTTTCT
The DNA here is from genome assembly GCA_024278555.1 of bacterium. Lineage (GTDB taxonomy): Bacteria > CG2-30-53-67 > CG2-30-53-67 > CG2-30-70-394 > CG2-30-70-394 > CG2-30-70-394. Next base: position 5,473 of record JAJRSX010000177.1, read on the forward strand.
GCAACCGTGGTGGAGGATTGATCTATCTCATTGGGAATGGAGCCCTGCAATGAGTCTGGCCGAGAGGCCTTCGCGCCGTTTTACCTACTGCTGGAGCTCTTTGACGCCGAGCCGGCGCCGCGGCGCCGGCCGGCCCTGTGGGCCGGGGTCGGGGGTGCAACCCCCTCCTACCGCAAGACGCCGAGGACCGCGGACGAGGAGATGGTCCGCAGAGTCGATTCGTTGTGCAGGTAGCAAACGGGTGGCGCCAAACCCGGGCTAATAGTGCACCTGAAAGACGTTGCGCACCGGCGTCCCCAGGAAGCGCTCGGCGAGGGCGGCAAAGGTGTGGGGCAGGTCGGTGAGGTAGAAGGTGTGGCCGCCCCCCGCCCCCCGTGCCTCGCCCATGGCCGCGGCGACCGCGGCGGCGGTCTCCTCGGCCGAGTCGATGAGGCTCACCCCCGGCCCCAGGAGCTCCGCCAGGAGCGGCTTGAACAGGGGGTAGTGGGTACAGCCGAGGACCAGGGTGTCGATGTGCTCGGCGCGGAAGTCCTGCAAGTAGTGGTCCAGGGCCGCCCGCGCCACGTCGTTGTCGGTCCACCCGGCCTCCGCCAGGGGCACCAGCAACGGGCACGGCCGCGACAGGGTGCGCGCCGCCGGCAGGCGGGCGCGGATCGCCTGGACGTACGCCTGGGAGTCGATGGTCGCCTCGGTACCGATGATGCCGATGCGACCGCTGGCGCTCGCCGCCGCCGCCGCGGTCGCCCCCGGCTCCACCACCCCGATCACCGGGATCTCCATGTCCTGGCGCAGGGCGTCGAGGGCGACGGCCGAGACCGTGTTGCACGCCACCACCAAGAGCCGCACCTCACGCTCCAGGAGAAACCGCGCCCCCTCCACCGCGTAACGGCGCACCGTCTCGGCCGACCGCGTCCCGTACGGCACCCGCGCCGTATCCCCGAGATAGACCAGGGGCTCGTCGGGCAGCCGCGCCGCGATCTCGCGGAAGACCGTGAGGCCGCCGACACCGGAGTCGAAGATGCCGATGGGGCCGGGGGTCATGGGCGGTCGGGGTCGTGGAGGACAGAGGGGGGCGGCCGCGACCGGTGCCACGACCGGCGCAAGGGAACATCAAAGCCGGCCGCTTGAAAAGCACCGGCGTATTGGTTGGGTGCGCGAGGCTACCGGCCACGATTCCGCATCGCCTTGGCGATCTCTCGGTCGGCGTCGGCTGCCTTCAGGTCCTCCCGGCGGTCGCGCTCCTTCTTGCCGCGCGCCAGGGCGATCTCCAGCTTGATGTACGGCCCCTTGGCGTAGAGGCGAAGGGGGACGAGGGTGAGCCCCTGGCGGCCGAGCTTGCCCACCAGGCGGTCGATCTCCCGCCGGTGGAGGAGCAGGCGGCGCGGCCGGTCGGGATCCTGGGTCTGGATGTTGCCGTACGCCCACGGGGCGATGCGGCACCCCACCAGGTAGACCTCGCGCCCCTGGATGTGGGCGTACGCCTCGTTGAGGCTCGCCTGGCCGGCGCGGATCGACTTCACCTCGGTACCGCGCAGCTCGATCCCCGTCTCGAACCGTTCGAGGATCTCGTACAGGCGGCGCGCCCGCTTGTTGGTGGCAAAGAGCTTGCCGGGCGGCTTGGTGGCCATGGGGGCGGTAGCCTACCCCAGATCTTTTTTGCGTAGCGAAAAAAGATGGCTACTTCACGGCGAAGCCGGCGTTGGAGAGCGTCTGCTTGATCTCTGCCAGGTCGTACCCCTTGTGGTCGCACTTCAGGAAGCAGGTGGTCTCCCCCGGGTAGAGGACCGCCTCGCGCACCCCGCGCACCGCGGTGAGGGCCGCCTCGGCCGCCGTCACCGCCGCCGGGTCCGTCACCCCCTCCACCTCTACCATCACCGAGGTGACGTAGCGGATCGGCGCCATGGTGAGGGCGACGAGGAGCCACGCCGCCGCCACGATCGCCAGGGCCACGAAGAGGGAGGTCACGCCGTGGGCGTAGAGCGCCCCGCCGACCGCGCCGCCGAGGCCGGCGCCGGCGAACTCGGACATGTTGTAGAGGCCGATGCCGGTGCCGCGCAGCCCCGCCGGTGCCGCCTTCGAGACCATCGACGGCAGCGACGCCTCCAAGACGTTGAAGCCGACGAAGAAGAGGAGCAGGCCGACGACGATCCCGGCGAGTGACCCGCGCCCGAGGTAGATCACCACCCCCGCTGCTCCCACCAAGACGATGGAGGCGAGGAAGAACTCGCGCAGCTTGTGCTTCACCTCACCGAGGATGATCGTCGGCACCATGAGGACGAGAGAGCAGAGGATCACCGGCCCGTACACCTTCCACTGGCCCGCCTGGGGCAGGAACGGCTCCAGGAGCAGGGGCACGGCGAAGAAGAGGGCGGTGAGGGTGAGGTGGAGGGCGAAGATGCCGAAGTCGAGGCGTAGGAGTTCGGGAGAGGCGAGGACCCGCCCCACGTCCGCCGGGGTGAGCTCGGCGTCGCGGTGGTGGACGACCCGCTTGGGCGTCGGCACGGCGACATAGAGGAAGACGATGGAAAAGAGCGACAGGCCGGCGATGAGCCAGAAGATCCCGTCCACCCCGAGCCAGCCGGCGAGGGCCGGTCCCACGGTCACCGAGAAGGCGAAGGTCATGCCGATGGTGCCGCCGATCATCCCCATGGCGCGGGTGCGGTTCTCGTCGCGGGTGAGGTCGGCGACCAGGGCGATGACCACGCTCGCCACCGCCCCGGCCCCCTGCAACAGCCGTCCGGCGACCATCCAGCCGATGGAATCGGCGGAGGCGGCGACCACCGAGCCCACCGCGAAGATCACCATCCCCGCGGCGATCACCGGCTTGCGGCCGAAGCGGTCGCTCAGCATCCCGAAGGGGACCTGCAGGAGCGTCTGGGTGATCCCGTAGGCCCCCAGGGCGAGGCCGGCCGAGGCGTGGGTCGCCCCCTTCAGGGTCAGGGCGTAGACCGTAAAGACCGGCAGGATGAGGAAGAGGCCCAGCATCCGCAGGCCAAAGATCGCCGCCAGCGAGATCGCGGCACGTTTCTCCTCGGGATCGAAACCGTTCTCCTTGTGACCCATCAGCTCCCCTTCGTTCATGCGCGTGAACAGCCCGCCGGCCCCGGCCAAGGTCGGCCGGGCCGCGAGCGCGCGGGAGTATCGGTGGGGCGGCGGCTCTGCGGTAGGGGCTCGCGCGAAGATGCATGTAGCCGATGGGATGGCGGCGCGGGAGGGGAGGGCTGGGAGAAAGGCGCGCCCTGGCAGGGGAACCGCAAGCCGCAAATGGGGCGCGGATGGACGCGAATAGGCTGGGCGTCGTTGGTGGTGGGCCGGTCGGTGGGGCTTGGTCCTGAAGGCGAACTCGCCGCAAAGGGCGCGAAGGGAGCAGAGGTCAGGCCGGGGATGAGGCGGCGAATGCGGTGGAGGGTGGGCGGGGTGGCGCCTTGCAGGGGGAATGGCCACGGAAACCACGGAAGGGCACGGAAGGAGGCGGGTCCATCACCCGTGCTTCGACAACGCCCGAGAAGAGAGTTGCGGGCCATCCCGTGTCGCCACGCGGTCCGCTTTGACGCCGTCACTTGCCTCGCCTGCCTTGACGGTCTGTTTGAGTACCCGCACGCAAGTGATGACCAGGGTCTTGCGCTTGCTCACCATGGTTGTCCTGCGTGCGGCTATCCTGGGGCCGAAGCGTTTCGTGGGCAGACAAAAACCTGTATTCATCCGATGGGACGCAGCGGTAGCGATTCTTGGTTGGTAACTCGCGAATATCAGTGCACAGGTTTGTTGGAATAGTAGTGGTGTGTCCGTTTTTTACCGTCATGTCGGGTTGAATAAACTGAATTGTCTGTATGGAATACCTGGTCTTACGAGGTACTCCAGGTGACACAGCTCAGATTTGTGTCGACCCGCAGGGGGGGGTGTCGAGGCGTAGCAGCGCTACGTCGAGGGGGTACGCCCGAGGACGCGGCGCAAAGATGGGCCGCATGGCGCGGCCGTCACCGCCCGCGGGGGTGGAAGCGTTCGACGATGGCCCGCAACCCCTCGCGGGAGAGGTGGGTGTAGATCTGGGTGGTGGAGATGTCGGCGTGGCCGAGCATCTCTTGGATGAAGCGGAGGTCGGCGCCGCCGTCGAGGAGGTGGGTGGCGAAGGTGTGGCGGAGGGTGTGGGGGGTGACCCGGTGGCGGATCCCGGCGGTGCGGGCGTAGCGGGCCACGAGCTTGCCGACCCATTGGCGGCTCAGGCCGGTGCCGCGGGCGGTGACGAAGAGCGGCCGGGCGGCGCGGCCGCGGAGGAGGCGGGGGCGGGCATCGTCGCGGTATTGTTCGAGCCACGCCAGGGCCGGCTCGGAGCAGGGGACGAGCCGTCCCTTCGATCCCTTGCCGACCACCTGCAGGAAGCCGCCCTCCCAGTTCACCCCTGATTCGCCGAGGCCGACGAGCTCGCTCACCCGTAGCCCCGAGCCGTAGAGGGTCTCGAGGATGGCACGGTCGCGGATGCCGGTGGGGCGGTCGGGCCGCGGCTGGGCGAGGAGTTGCTCGACCTCGTCGACGGTGAGGACGGAGGGGAGCGGCCGGCCGAGGCGGGGCGGCTCGATCCGTTCGGTAGGGTCGGTAGCGGCCACCTCTTCCTGCAGGAGGTAGCGGTAGAGGCCGCGCAGGGCGGAGAGGTGGCGGCGCAGGGAGCGGGCCGACAGCCCCCGCGCGGCAAGGGCGTCGAGGTGGCCCCGGAGGAGCTCGACCCCGGCCCTCTCCGGGGTGCCGTCGTGGTCGGCGAGGTAGGTGGCCCAGGCGGTGAGGTCGCGGCGGTAGGCGGCGATGGTGTGGCCGGCGAGGCCGCGCTCCACGGCCAGGTGGTGGAGGTAGTCCACCAGGGGGGGAGAGAGGGCTTCCGGTATCGCGCGGTCGGTGGCCACCCCTCTGAGTCGCACGCCACGGCTACGCCGTGCAAGTGCAGCGCGGTCGGCTTTCAGTTTTCAGCTCTCAGTTTTCAGCTCTCAGCGTTCAGCAGATGGGGGCCCGCTCGCGGTGTGGACAGAGATCCTCTCGGCCTTGAGGGCGATTTTCACCACAGAGGTCAGAGGGGGCAGAGGGGGAGGTGGGGCGAGCTCACGGTGGCGCGAGACGCGAGGAGGGGGGGGCACAGCCCCAGCGTCCGGCAGGGAATGAGCCACGGAACCCACGGAAGCGCACGGAAGGGGCGAGAAGC
>JAJRSX010000178.1 GCA_024278555.1 bacterium
GGCGGCGCGCGCCGCCGGTGCAAAGGTGAACCGCCGCCCCTCGCCGTAGGCGGCGAGGAAGTGGTCGGCCAGCAGGACAATCTCCTCCGACCGCGCCCGCAGGGGCGGCACCTCGATCGGGATGACGTTGAGGCGGTAGTAGAGGTCCTCGCGGAAGCGGTCGGCGGCGACCCGCTCGGCCAGATCGACGTGGGTGGCGGCGATGATCCGCACGTCCACCGGCACCGGGGTGGTCGCCCCCACCGGGTCGACCTCGCCGCTCTCCAGGCAGCGGAGGAGCTTCGCCTGGGCCGCCGGCGCCATCTCCCCCACCTCGTCCAGGAGCAGGGTGCCGCCGTCGGCGGCGCGGATCCGCCCGGGGCGGGCGCCGGTGGCGCCGGTGAAGGCGCCCGCCTCGTGGCCGAACAGCTCACTCTCCAGGAGCTCCCCCGGCAGGGCGGCGCAGTTCACAGCCACAAAGGGGCCGGAACGGCCGCTCGCCTCGTGCAGGGCCCGGGCCACCACCTCCTTGCCGCTCCCGGACTCGCCGGTGATCAGGATGGTCGCCGGGCTCGCCGCCACCTGCCGCACCACGTCGAAGAGGCGCTCCATCACCGGCGATGCGACGATCACCCCCGGCTGCCCCCCCTGCGCCGCCACCTGGGCACGGAGATCGGCGTTCTCCCGCTGCAGGCGGGAGCGCTCCACCGCCCGCTGCACCAGCAGCGCCAGGGCCTCCTGGTCCACCGGCTTGGTGGCGAAGTCCACCGCACCGGCCTGCATCGCCGCCACCGCCGTCTCGATCGAGCCGTAGGCGGTGAGCACGATCACCGGCAGGACGGGGAGCCGCGCCTGCAGGTGGCGCAGGAGCTCCATGCCCCCCATCCCCGGCATGCGCAGGTCGGTGACCACCACGTCGAACCCCTCCCCCTCGACCGCCGCCACCGCCTCCTCCCCCGAGGCGACGGCGACTACCTCGAAGTGGTGGCGCGACAGCCCCAGCCGGGTCACCTCCCGCAGGTTGCGGTCGTCGTCCACCAGCAGGATGCGCGGGACAGGCTCCATGGCGGCGGAGTATGACCCACAGGGGGGCGGCGGGCACGGGGGGCGCCGGCCATGAAGGGCTTCGACCCGACGCAGCCTCTCTCCCGACCCTCGGGCGATCTCCACGTGGGTGAGGCAAAGGCGCGGGGCCACCCTGTGGCCTCCCCTCCGCCCTCGTCGTGGTCTTGCCGCCGCAATCCGCTGACAACGACGGCCTCTCGCCTTACCTTTGGTTCGGCTCCATCTTCAGGCCCGCCCCCACCGCCCCAGTGCATGGCCCCCTGCCCGCGCCTCAAAAGTGGTAGAGGAGCCGAGTGTAGAAGTGGTCGTTGTTGTTGAAGCGGGCAAGTGAGGCGGTCTCGGCCAGCGATGCGTCGCGTTTGCCCTGGAAGAGGTTGACGCCGAGGGCGACGTTGAGGTCGTCGTCGAGGTCGTAGGCGGCCTGAAGGTTGAGGAAGTAGTCGTTGTCGCGTAAGTAGTAGAGGGTGTTGGCCTGCAGGTGGAGGCGATCCTCAAAGAAGGTACGACGGAGGGTGGCGGTCATCCCGGTCCTGACCCGACGCGACAGGATATCGGAGTCGTAGCGGAGGATGATCGTCTGGAGAAGCTGGACGTTGGTGTAGAAGTCGTACGGCAGCAGGCGGTCACCGCCGACCACGTAGCTGAGCTGCGGCTTGCCCACCGGCGACAGGTCGGCGCGATAGTAGGGCTGATCGAAGGTCAGCGCCGCCTCGCCGCGGATCGAGTAGGGGCCGAGGACGGTCTCGAAGTCGGCGCCGTAGATCGACTGGCGGGGGAAGCGCATGGAGAAGAGGCGGCGCAGGCGCACCAGGTCGGAAACCTCGGCGTTCTCCAGGAAGCGGCGGGTGTCGGTGTCTTTCAGGTCGAAGCGGGTGAGGACGGTGGGGTCGAGGCGAACCACCGGCCAGTCGCTGTGGGTGGAGAGGAAGGAGAGGGAGTAGTCGAAACGCCGCCAGTGGGAGGTCCACCGCGCCCCCACCTCGCCGTTGGTGAGCTTGCGCTCGGGCTCGTCGATGCGAAACGGCGAGGTCTCGCCGAAGGTGATCCGCCGCCGGTGGAAGCTTTCGCCCAGCTTGATGAACAGCTCTTCCCACTCGGGCGGTAGCCAGCCGGGGCCGAGGACCGCGTAGTCGGCACCGACGATGTCGAACTTGTTCGGTTCGAAGAAGGGGATGTAGAGGGCGTCGAGGTCGCCGCCGGCGAGCGGCCGGCGGCCGCGCACCATGGTGATGGGGATTTTCCGGTCGTCGTGGCCGATGGTGACGATCTCGCGGTAGTCCTGGGGGTTGAGGTTGTCGGTGGGGTTGATGGCGTCGGCCCGCCCCCAGCTCACGATCTGCTTGCCGGCGCGCCAGTCCCACGCCCCGCGGCGGTGGTCGACGTACGCCTCGAAGAGGTTGGTCTCCCAGTCGTACTGGTTGTCGAAGCCGGAACGAAACTGGTAGATCGCCTGCATCGACAGGCGCATGGAGGTCGCCTCGTCGAAGTGGGCGTCGACGCCGAGCCTGAGCTCGTTGCGCCAGTCGATGATGTCTTCGAAGCGGTTCTCCCGGTGGGTGTCGACGGCGAGCTTCGACTCGAAGCGGCCGAAGAGGTCGAAGGAGCGTACCCCGCCCACCCCGGCGGCGGCCGCCGGCGTCGGGGCGGCGGCCAGGGCCGCGAAATCTTCGTCTTCCGCACCGCTCCCCAGGGCGAGGGACGTACCGGTCGGGGCCGGAGACGGGGCAGGTGAGGCTGCGGGGGAGGCGGTGGTGTCGTCGCCGAAGGCGGCGAAGTCGTCGTCACCGCCGAGGTCGATCACCCCGCTCCCGGGACCGGCGGCGGGGGCCGGCGTTCTCCGGGCCTGCCTGCGCACCGCCAGCCACTGGCGCAGGAGGGCGTGGAGCTCGGCGCCGTGGGCGTGGGCGATGGCCGCGGCCAGCTCCGCCTCGGTCGCCGCCCCGACGCTGCCGGGGTGGCCGACCACCAAGAGCAGGAGGACCAGGAGGAGGCGTCCCGCCGCCACCTTGCCGATCACCACCCCTCCCCTCCTGCAACCACCACCCGCGCTACCCCCGCTCCAGGGCGGCGCGGGTGAAGAGGTCATCCGCCAGGGGCTTGTCGTACTGCGCCTTGGTCACCTCCAGGAGGGTCTTGTGGTTCTTCTGGACGTTGGTCATCACCGCCCGGGTGGCGGTCCAGTGGCCGTCGATCTTCTCCAGCCGGACCACCTTCATCTCCTTCAGGAGCTTGCCGTGGGCGTCGTAGTACTCGCCCTTCACCGGTACGAAGATGTCCTTGCGGATCCAGGTCACCACCCGCGAGTAGGCCGCCCGGCTCGAGTCCTTTGGCTTGGACTCCACCTTGTAGCAGTCGCTGTCGCCCACCCGCTCCTCGCCGAGGACCGTGTGGACGCTGGTGTCCACGCGACGCGACTGGAAGTCGTCGTAGGAAAAGTCGGTCCCGAGGAACGATTTGGACTTCTCCGAGGAGGAGATCCGCCGGGTGCGGTGCAGCGCCGGCAGGTAGATGAACTGGTCGTCCTCGCCCTTCGGGTTCTGCACCGTCAGCAGGCTCGTCCCCTTGATGTCGTTCGGGAAGAGGAAGCGGATGACGTAGTGGATGCGGCCATTGATCGATTTCTTCAGCGCCTCCACCGACCGCTGCCGTTTCTCCCCCCGCTTGTTCACCAGGAGCATGCGCAGGGTCAGGTCCGCCTGCTCGACCTGGGCGTTCTTGCGCGCCCGCTGGAGGATCTCGGTGGCGGTGAGGCTGGCTGCCGCCTGCGGCGCGGCCGCGGCAGTGAGGACAGTGGCGAGGAGGAGGTGGAGGAAGAGACGAGACATGGAGATCCGGGGGGTAGGGGGGAGGACGGGGGGGAAGATGGCGGGAGGGGACAATCGGTACGGAAGCCAGGAGACCCCAGGGCGGGGTTGGGTGCGATCGATCAGCCGAGGTCCGCGAGGACCTGGTTGGCGTGGCCGTCGGGCTTCACCTTCGGGTAGACGGCGATCGCCTTGCCCTCCTTATCGAAGACGAAGGTGGAGCGGACGATCTTCTCCTTCTTCACCCCCTTGACGGTCACCTCGGCCAGCGCCCCGAGACCACGCAGGAGGGTGCGCTCCGGGTCGGCAAGGAGCCGCTCACCAAAACCGTTCTTCTCCTTGAACCGACACTGGGCCCGCACCGAGTCGCCGGAAAGGCCGAGCACCCGCACCCCCTTCTTGGCAAACGCCTCCTCCAGCTCGCCGAAGGCGATCGCCTCGCGGGTGCAGCCGGGGGTGGAGGCCTTCGGGTAGACGAAGATCACCACCGTTTTCCCCTTCAGGTCGGTGTGACGGACGGGCTCGCCCGCATCGTCGGTCAACTCGAAGGGGGGAATGGAGTCACCGATCTCGATCATCGTTCAGCTCCTCTCCGGTTGGATCGCCTGGATCGCCCCGCTTCCGCACTTGGGGCAGCGCCGCACGTAGCGGCCGGCGCGACCGCGCCACTGACAGTCCGGGCACCGCATCTCCACGGTGTGGGCGGCGAGCCCTTTGCGCAGCCGGTAGCGACGGACCTTCCCCACCACGATGATGGAGATCCCCGCCACCACCCCCACGAGGATGAGCTCGCGCACGGACATCTGCCCCACGGGGCGGTCGAGGAAGTGTTGTAGCTGGGTCAGCACGCGGTTCACTCCCGGCGGTAGGACCGGTCGCGGCGATGGTAGGCCACCGCCGGGGGCGGCTCAACGGCCAGATCGTCGGCTCCATTTTTCTTGCGCACCCCATGTTCAGTGAGATCCCAAGCAGGTGGACACCGCCGGCGCCGTGGGGTCTTGGGTAGGAGGGGGTTGCACCCCCGACCCCGGACCACAGGGCCGGCCGCGCCGCAGGCGCGGATCGCGGGTTCAACCCGCTCGTGCCGCGAAACCGGCGTGATGGCACCGAGGCCGCGAGGTCTCCGACCGACGATTATGGTTCACGGCCCGACCGTTTACGCCCACGCGGGCGTCACGTATTCTCTGCCGTCGGTTTTGTCACCATGGGCTCCTCGCCGGAGGGAGCGGCATCTCCCCCGGACGTCCTGTACGGGGGCCGGTGGTGTGGAGGGTTTTCGAGACGTGCTCGAGGTCGGGGTTCGCCATCCGTGGCGGTCCGCTCTTGGGCGCGCATTCAACGGGAGATCGGCCATGAACAGCAGCCTCACGGAGCTCACCTCCGCCACCAACGTCCTCTTTGTGCTCCTTGGCGCGGTGATGATCTTCGCCATGCACGCCGGCTTCGCCTTTCTGGAGGTGGGGTCGGTGCGCTCGAAGAACCAGGTCAACGCCCTGGTGAAGATCCTCACCGACTGGTCGATCTCCACCGTCGTCTATTTCCTGATCGGCTTCCCCATCGCCCAGGGGATCGGCTTTCTCGACACCGCCCAGCTCCTCACCGCCAACCACGGCCTGGAGCTGGTGCGCTACTTCTTCTACCTCACCTTCGCCGCCTGCATCCCGGCGATCATCTCCGGCGGCATCGCCGAGCGTGCCCGCTTCTGGCCCCAGTGCTTCGCCGGCGCCATCTTCGCCGGCCTCCTCTACCCGGCGTTCGAGCACTTCATCTGGTGGGACACGGCCACCGGTCTGCAGCCGTGGCTGAAGGCGAGCTTCGGCGCCGAGTTTCACGACTTCGCCGGGTCGGTGGTGGTCCACTCCTTAGGCGGCTGGATCGCCCTGCCAGCGGTCCTCCTCCTGGGGCCGCGCATGGACCGCTACAGCGGCGGCAAGAGCAACCCGATCCCCGCCTCCTCCATCCTCTGGCTCGCCATGGGGAGCTGGATCCTGGCGGTCGGGTGGTTCGGCTTCAACGTCATGTCCGCCGGCGCCATCGGCGACATCTCCGGCCTGGTGGCGGTGAACTCACTGCTGGCGATGGTCGGCGGGGAGCTGGCCGCGGTGGTCGCCTCGAAGACCGACCCGGGCTTCGTCCACAACGGGGCGCTCGCCGGGCTAATCGCCATCTGCGCCGGCTCCGACCTCATGCACCCCTTGGGCGCCCTGGCCACCGGGGTGGTGGCCGGGCTGATCTTCGTCTACGGCTACACCTTCGTGCAGGAGCGGATGCACATCGACGATGTCCTCGGCGTCTGGCCGCTCCACGGCGTCACCGGCACCTGGGGCGGCATCGCCTGCGGCATCTTCGGTGCCCAGGCCCTCGGCGGCCGCGGCGGCGTGTCGCTACCGGCGCAGCTCATCGGCTCCGGCGCGGCGATCGTCGTGGCCCTCGCCGGCTCCACCCTGGTCTACGGCCTCCTCAAGGCGACGGTCGGCATCCGCCTCACGCCGGAGGAGGAGTTCCAGGGCGCCGACCTGTCGATCCACAAGGTGGGCGCGGAGCCGGAGAGGGAGTTCGGCCTGCGGTAGAGAGGGTCAGCACAAATAGCCCTGAACTCTCCACCATCCATCACACCGCAGGAATCGGATTTCTCGCGAATCATTCCCGCTGATCATCGAAGAGTCTGTCAGCGCGGACCTCGAACGGGAGCTGCCGGGCGGGTGACGATCTTCACCCGCCAAATCCGGTAAGCTCTCGCCCATGGACCCCCTCCCCGCCACGATCGATGAGTCCTCGCGCCTGTTGGCGGCGAAGTACCAGGTGACCGCCTGGTTCTACGACCTCCTCGACGCGCCGTGGGAGCGGCTCTACCGGCGGTGGCGTCCGAAGCTCCTCGGTGATCTGCACGGCGACGTCCTCGAGGCGGGGGTGGGCACCGGCCGCAACCTCCCCCACTACCCGCCCACCGCGCGGGTCACCGCCATCGACCTGTGCACCGCCATGCTCCGCCGCGCCCGCCGCCGCGCCGCCCAGGCCCACTGCCCGGTGGAGCTCCGCCAAGAGGACGCCATCCGCATGGCCACCATCGACGACGCGAGCCAGGACTGGATCGTCGCCACCTTCCTCTGCTGCGTCATGCCCGACCACCTCCAGCCCGCCTCCCTCACCCAGTTCCAGCGGGTCCTGCGCCCGGGCGGCCGCTTCCGCCTCCTGGAGATCCTCTACTCCCGCCAGCCCCACATCCGCCGCCGCCAGCAACGGCTCGCCCGCTTCGTCGAGCGGGTCTACGGCGCCCGCTTCGACCGCTCCACCCTCCAGTATGTGGAGGAGGCGCCGGGGCTGGCGATCCGCCGCACCACCTACCTGAAGGACGACACCTACCTCCTCATCGAGGGGGAGCGGGTGGGATAGGGGCGTCGCGACGCGCCGCCCCGGCGATGGGGGGTGGGGAATGATGGGAGGACAGCCTTTCGGGCTGATGAGATGGAGAGGGAGGCCATTACGGAATGATCTGCTGGCCGCGACGGCGGCCAACCTCCCCCCCCTCCCCCCCCCCCCCCCCCCCCCCCCCCCGGCCCCCCGCCCCCCCCCCCCCCCCCCCCCCCCCCCCCCCCCCGCCCCCCCCCCCCCCCCCCCCCCCCCCCCCCCCC
>JAJRSX010000179.1 GCA_024278555.1 bacterium
AGGGGGTGGACGTCCCTTCCCCCATCCCCCACCCCCCACCCCCCACCCCCGGCCGCGCCGAGCGCGGCCCTCACCCGCCGCCACACGGCGTCGCCGCCGGCGACGAACTCCAGCCCCAGACGCGCCACCCAGACCGGCAGGGGGGACCAGGCCGGGTCGATCTTCACCGCATCCTTCTCGGTACAGATGAGCCCGGTCGCCCCGGCCGCGGACGCCGCCGCCGCCACCGCTTGCAGGTCGCCGGCGACGAAGGGGTGGTGGTCGCCGAAGGCGACGCGGTGCACCACCTCCACCCCCAGCCCCGCCACCGCGGCGTAAAAGCCATCCGGCCGGGCAATGCCGCAGAAGCAGGCGAGGCGCGACCCCGCCACCCCCCCCGCCCCACCCGCCCCGCCGAGGCGGACCACCTCGCCCACCGCGTGGCGGGTGGCCGCGACGGTCAGGCGCGGGAAGCGGCCGCGCAGGCGCGCCGCCGTCGCCACCCCACCGTCATCACCGGTCCGGGTAAGCACGGCGAGGTCGGCGCGGCCGAGGGCCGACGGAAACTCCCGCAGAAGCCCGCCGGGGATCACCGCGCCGTTGGCAAAGGGGTGTTCCGCATCGAGGAGGCAGATGTCGAGGTCGCGGGCCACCCCCAGGTGCTGGAAGGCGTCGTCGAGGAGGACGCAGTCGCAGCCGAGCTCCCGGACCGCCGCCTCGATCCCGCGCCACCGCGCCGGCGCGGTGACCACCACCACCTCGGGCAGGCGGGCCGCCACCATCGCCGCCTCGTCCGCCGCTGCCGGCGGGGTGAGGCGCAGACCGCGGCCGTCGGCGACCACGGTGACCGGCCTCCCCTCCACCTGGCGGTAGCCGCGGCTTACCACCCCGACCCGGTGGCCCTCGGCCACCAGCCGCTCCGCCAGCCAAACCACCATCGGCGTCTTGCCGGTGCCGCCGGCGGCGAGGTTGCCGACGCTGATCACCGGACACGGCGCCCGGTACGGCCGCGGCCAGCCGTGGCGGTAGGCGGCGGCGCGCAGCCACTGGGCTCCGCCGTACAGGAGGCCGAGAGTGCGCAGCGCCGCCAGGGGCAGCCGCGCCCACCGGGGCGGTGGCCGCCGGCCGGCGAGAAGCTCCACCAGGGCGCCGGTCACCCCCCCTCCCCCGCTGCCGCACGGATCGCCGCCACCGTCCGCGCCACCGCCCCGGCCTTCGCCTCCACCACCTGCCGCCCTGCCCCGCCGACCGCCGCCCGCCGCGCCGGGTCGCGGAGGAGCTCACCGGTCGCCTCCTCCAGGGCGTGGGCATCCGCCACCCGGACCCCGCCCCCGGCGGCAACGAGCTCATCGGTGATATCAGGGAAGTTGAAGGTGTGGGGGCCGAAGCAGACCGGCACCCCCCACGCCGCCGGCTCCAGGAGGTTGTGGCCGCCGGTGGGGACCAGGGAGCCGCCCACGAAGGCGACGGTGGCCCGGCCAAAGAGGCGCACCACCCACCCCACCTCATCCACCAGGAGTACCGGCTCGTGCCAGCGACCGCCCCCGGCGGAGATGCGCAGGAAGTCAACGCCGCGGGAAAGGAGCAGTCGATCGACCGCGTCACACCGCTCCGGGTGGCGCGGCGCAAGGATGAGGCGCAGCTCCGGCGACTGCGCGCGCAGGCGCTCGAAGGTGTCGAGGCAGACCGCCTCCTCCCCCTCGTGGGTCGAGGCGCAGACCCACACCGGCGCCCCGGTGGGCTCGCCGATGCGCTTCGCAAGTTGTGCCATCGCCGCCGCGTCCGGGAGGACACGTGCCTCGTCGTACTTCACGTTGCCGGTGACCACCACCCGCGACGGATCAGCACCGATCGCCCGCACCCGCTCGCCGTCGCCCGCCGACTGCATGGCAAAGGCGGTGACCGGCGCCAGCACCCGTTGCATCGCCCAGCGAAGCCGGCGGTAGCCGCGAAACGACGACGGTGACAGGCGGCCGTTGGCAATAACAATGGGCACCCCGCGACGGCCGAGCTCGCGGAAGCAGTTGGGCCAGATCTCCGTCTCCATGACCACGAAGAGGCGCGGATGGAGCTGCTCCACCACCCGCCGCACCATCCACGGCAGATCCAGGGGAAAGTAGATCACGTGGTCGGCGCAACCGACCCGCTCCCGCGCCACCCGCTGGCCGGTCGCGGTCACCGTGGAGAAGACCACCCGCAGCTCCGGGTAGGCGACGTGCAGCGCCTCCACCAACCCGAGGGCCGCCATGGTCTCCCCCACCGACACCGCGTGGAGCCACAGGCACGGGTGGTCCGCGAGGTCGGCCACCACCTCCTCCGGCAGATAGCCGAGGCGCTGCTTGAGCCCCTCCTTGTACTTGGGCGTGGTGAAGTAGCGCCACACCCAGTACGGCAGGGTGATCCCGACCACCAGGAGGGCGAGGGTGTTGTAGAGGAGGTACATAGAAGCGGTCAGCGGTCAGCGGTCAGCGGTCAGCGGAAACAGCATCGCCTTTCAGCAAGCGAAGCCCGGACGACCGTGCCACCGCAACCCCCCCCCTCTCCACCGAACACCCGGCCCCTCTCCGCTAAAAGCTGTTCGCTGAAAGCCGGCCGCTGAAAGCCGTGAGCTGAAAGCTGTTCGCTGAGAGCTGGATTCGTAGGAGCCTCACGGCACCGCCTCTAGCTCCGGGTCGATTGGCTGGCCGCAGGCGCGGTCTGCCTCCACCGTCATCCGGCGCAGGGTCGCCTGGACCCGCAGCCGCTCGGTCTCGAAGGCATCGGCCGCCGGGTCGATCACCATCGGCGCCCCAAAGACCATCCGCACCCGGGCAAAGGGGAGGGGCACCATGAAGCGGTCCCAGGAGGCAAAGCGGTGCACCCGGGTCGCCGACAGGGTCACCGGGATCACCGGCCGCCCGGTCTTCCGGGCCAGGGCGATGATCCCCGGCTGCACCTGGTAGAGCGGCCCCTTGGGGCCGTCCGGGGTGATCCCCAGGTGGCGGTGGGAGCGCCGCGCCAGGGCGACCATCTCCACCAGGGCGCGGGCGCCGCCGCGGGTGGAGGAGCCGCGCACCGCCTCGATCCCGTACCACGCCGACACCGCAGCGATGTAGGCGCCGTCCTTCGATTGGGAGATGAGCATCGTCACCGGCACCCGGCACACCTGGTAGCCGATGTAGAGGAGTCGGTTATGCCAGAAGCAGAGGAGGGCGCGATCGGCACCGGTGAGGTGGTCCCACCCCTCCACCTCCCAACGCAGGGTGAGGCCGTTGAGCTTGATCACCGCCGACGCCGCCGCGGCGGCGGTGGCAATGACCCACGGCTGTTCATCCAAAGGTTTCGCCATCGACCGATCTCCGAGAGGCGGCAAAACCTTACCCGCCGTACCCGCGCCTGCCTACTCGCCAGGTCAAATCTTGACCTCGACGCCGAGTTCGCCGAATAAACATCTAGGCAACCCTCTAACATCGTGCCGGAAATGGAGCTGCGCCATGGCTGCACGACAGAACTGCTGGGAGTACCGCCACTGCGGCCGCGAGCCGGGAGGCGCCCATGTCGACGAGCTGGGGGTCTGCCCGGCGGCGGTGGAGGAGCGCCTCGACGGCGTCAACGGCGGCCACAACGGTGGCCGCGCCTGCTGGGCGGTGGAGGACACCCGCTGCTACGCGACCCTCGGTGCCAAGTTCAGCGACTGCCTCAAATGCGACTTCCTCCTCAAGGTCCAGGACGAAGAGGTCTCCACCTTCCAGCTCATGGGCGGGGTGCGCGAGCGGCTCAGCTGCGACAGCCCACCGGCCGAGAGCGGCCCCCCTTTGCGGTGACCGGCGCGGCGGGGAGATCCTCTCCGCCATGGAGACTCGAGCAGACGAGGTCGCGGCCCTGCGCGAGGGGACCCGCCTCTTCAACGCAGGCGCCTTCTTCGAGGCCCATGAGGTCCTCGAAAAGGCGTGGCGACAGATGGCACGCGGCTCGCGCCGGCGGCGCCTCTTCCAGGCCCTGATCCACCTCGCCGCCGCCGCGATCCACCACCGCGACCAGAGGCCGCGGCCCGCCCGACTCCAGTACGGTCGCGCCATCGACAAGCTCGACGACCTGCCGTCGCCCTACCACGGGATGGCGGTAAAACGCCTGCGCGAAGTGGCCCTGCGCGAGTGGCGCAACCTCGAGGGCGGGGAGCCGACCCCGCCGCCAGTGGCGCGCTGGTCCGTCGATCTCGACGGCGGTACCGGCTAGAACCCCACCCATGATCGGCAGCAGGAACCCCTTGGGGTCAGGCTTGCAAACTTGCAATACCGCACACAACGCTCTGAAAGCAGGCTCGCAAGAAGACCACCAAGCCGCGTTGACCAGAGCGGCGGCGTTGAAGGGGACAGCCGCCGCGGAGTCTACGGAGGGGTGCAGAGAGGGGGCGCCGGGGAGGGGGGAGGCAGGAGGGGGCCGTGCCCGCGATCCGGCGCCAAAGGCGCCGGCCGGCCCGATGGGCCGGGGTCGGGGGTGCAACCCCCTCCTACCGGGGGCCGGGGGGGTGGAGCATCCCGCGGAGCCTGGTTCCAGGAGTCATGGTCTCCTCCCCCGAGGCGTGGGCGAACGTGCAGACGAACGGGTCATTGGCTAGGGCTGTTTGTTCCCCAAAGTTTCGCCCACCCCGTGTCAGCGTAGATGTCGCCCCAGTTTGAAGAGTGGTGATTGGATGGGGCGTCACCTGGCAGGGGCGACGTCATCTCCCCCACCCCACAATTCACCCCACCTCTCCGTGGTGATGCCGGCAGAGCCGGCAATCCGGGCGCCGCTCAGTAGTCGTAATAGACGGCGTGGCCGGCGGCGACGATGGCGTCGTTGAGGTTCACCCAGCCGTCGCCCTCGGCCAGCCAGATCTCCGCCAGGTAGCGGCCGTACTTGCCCTTCCGGTCGCGCCACGTGTGGAGGACCACCTCCTTGCCGTCGATCCGCCCCCGCAGCCAATCGCGCGCCGCCAGCCCCTCCGGACGCTCGGCCCCCCGCACCTCCGGGGCGTCGATCCGCGCCAGGCGCAGCTTCTCCCCGTGCGCCCAGACCCCGAGACCGAGGTCGATCTCCACCGTGCAGGTGTCACCGTCATAGACCGAGACCACCCGCGCCCGGTAGCGGTAGAGCCAACCCTCCTCCTCCCCGGGCGGGGGCGGAGGCGCGCCGGGGCCGGGGCCGACGTGGGGGCTCACCACCAGTACTCGGGATAGCGCCGGGTCGACGCGAGGTTGTTCACCGTCACCGCCACGAAGAGCATCACCACCGCCCCGAGCCCCGCGGGGATGAGGGCGTAGAGGTAACCGAGGGCATGGATCTTGCCGCTGCCGATCACCGCGATCAGGGCGGTGGCGCCGCCGGGGGGGTGGAGGCAGCGCAGGGCGTGCATCACCGCGATGGCGGTGGCCACCGCCACCGCGCACGCCAGCCACATCCACCCATGGAGGGCCTGGTAGCAGGCGACACCGATCACCGCCGACACCACGTGGCCGCCGATCAGGTTGCGCGGCTGTGCCAGGGGGCTCTTGATCGCGCCGTAGATAAGAACCGCCGACGCCCCGAAGGAGCCGATCACCATCACCAGATCGGTGCCCGCGAGGACGTTGTAGTTGGCCGCCGCGACCGCGGCGATCCCGAGAAAGGCGCCGAGCCACGACCAGCCGATCTCCACCAGGCTCACCCTGGGCGGGCAGGTGGTGGTGGGGTGCATCTTCGCCAGGTAGTCCGCGAGCCGCATCAGATCGCCTCCGCGCTGCCGAAGATGGCGCGCACCAGATCGTGGCGGGTGAGAATGCCGGCGAGCTCGCCGCCTTCGCCGACCACCACCACCCGGTTGATGCTGTGGTCGGCGAAGCGGTCGGCGACCGCGCACAGGGGCTGCGCCTCATCCACCGAGATCACCGGGGCGGACATGATCTCCTCCGCCCGCTCTTCCTTTAGCGGCACCACCGCACACCCCTTGGAGCCAAGACAGCCGGCGATCACCTCCATGAAGCTGACCCGCCGTCCCCCGCCGAGGCGGGTGAGGAAGTCGCGCTCGGAGATCACCCCGACCGGCTTGCTCTCGTCCACCACGACCACGCCGGAGACCGCCGCCCGGGCCATGGTCTCGGCCACCTCGGTGAGCAGCATGGCCGGGGTGACGGTCACCACGTCGCGGACCATCACCTGGCGCGCCAGGTGATGGTCCGCGACGTGGTGACCGTCACCCCGGCCATGCTGCTCACCGAGGTGG
>JAJRSX010000180.1 GCA_024278555.1 bacterium
CCTTCGAGCGGCTCACCTACCGGGATGCCTGTCGCCGCCACGCCCACCTCGACCCGGCCGACTTCCCCGAGGGGGAGACCGCCCGCCTGCGCGGGGCGGTGGCGGCGCAGGGGCTCCACACGGCGGCCGATGACGACCGCGACACCCTCTTCGAGCGGCTCTGGATCGACCGGGTCGAGCCCCGCCTCGGGGTGGGGCGCCCCTGCTTTCTCACCGACTTCCCGGCGAGCCAGGCGGCCCTGGCCGAGGTGCGACCGGATCCCGGGTGGCCGGTGGCCCGCCGCTTCGAGCTCTATGTGGGGGGGGTCGAGCTGGCCAACGCCTTTTTCGAGCTCACCGACCCGGAGGAGCAGCGGCGCCGCTTTTGCGCCTGGCAGGCGGCGCGGGCGGCCCTCGGGCGCGAGGTCTATCCCGTCGACGACGCCTTCCTCGCCGCCCTGGAGGCGGGGCTGCCCGCCTGCGCCGGCATCGCCCTCGGGGTCGATCGCCTGGTGATGCTCGTCACCGGCGCCGCCGACGTCGCCACGGTCACCGCCTTCGGGAGCGGCGGGTGAGTACGCCCCCCGCCCCCCCGGTCGCCCTGATCACCGGCGCCTCCTCGGGCATCGGCGCCGCCCTGGCGCGGGAGCTGGCCGGGCGCGGCTACCGGCTGGTCCTGGTGGCCCGGCGCATCGAGCGGCTCACCGCCCTGGCCACAGAGGTCGGCGGCGAGGCGGCGGCGTTGCCCCTCGCCTGCGACGTGCGCGATCGCGCCGCGGTGGAGCGGGTGGCCGCGGTGGCCCTCGATCGGTGGGGGCGCCTCGACCTGCTGGTCCTGAACGCCGGGGTCGGCGGCCCCACGCCGTTTCCCGACTTCGACATGGAGACCGCCACCCGGGTGGTCGAGACCAACCTGATGGGGGCGCTGCAGTGGTTGGCGCCGTGCCTTCCCCCCCTGACCGCGGCGGGGGGCACGGTGGTGGCGATCTCGTCGCTCGCCGGCCGCTTCGGCTCGCCGAAAAGCCCGGTTTACTCGGCGAGCAAGGCGGCCCTTTCCACCCTCTTCGAGGGGATGCGGGTGGCCTGCCGGGAGCTGCCGATCACCGTGTTGACGGTGGAGCCGGGGTGGGTGGTGACCGAGATGACCGCCAAGATGGGGCGGCTGCCCTTTGCGGTGAGCGCCGAGGCGGCGGCCGGGCGGATCGCCGAGGCGGTGGCGCACCGGCGCACCCGCCTCGCCTTCCCGCGCCCGGCCGGCTGGCTCATCGCGGTGGTCGGCCGCCTGCCGGCGGCCTGGCGCGAGCGTCTGTTGCGCCTGCGCGACCGGCGGTGAACCGCCTCTGCCGGCGCCGCGGTCGGCAGCGGTCGGGACAGAGTGGCCCAGCCGGGCGGCACGGCAACGGGCAATAGTGTCCCAGGTGAGCGGCGATCCAGCCAGTAACCTCTTGCCGCGATGGATTTTCGAACCGTTCCCGAGGTGGCAGGTCTCTTGCATTGCCGGTGTGACCCTTTCAGGGCCGCCGGCTTTCTCGCTGGAGGAGGATGGATCGATGTCACCACGGAAGCGCTTCTCGAATCTGTCGTTGTGGATCGCACTCTTCGGTTTGATCGCCGTGTTCTCCATGGCGCCGCCCGCCGTTGCCGCAGATCAGTGTGTCTCCTGTCACAGTGATGCCGCCTGGGCGGTGAAGAACAAGAAGCTCTTTGATTACTACCAGCAGTGGCAGGGGTCGGTGCACGGCCTCAACGGGGTCACCTGTGTCGACTGCCACGGCGGTGATTCGCGGGCGACGGACAAGACGGCGGCCCACGGCGGTGCCCTGGCCGAGAGCAACCCGAAGAGCGCCATCTACTACGGCAACATCCCGAAGCTGTGCGGCGGCTGCCACGAAGATGTCTACCGCGCCTTCGCGCGCAGCAAGCACGCGGCGCGGGTCAAGGAGCTGGACGGCGGCCCCACCTGCGTCACCTGCCACGGGTCGCTGAACACCGAGATCCTCTCGCCCTTGAAGATTGCCTCGGTGTGTGAGCGGTGCCACAACGACGTCACCGGCAACCGGCCGAACATCCCGGCGCGGGCGCAGGCGGTACGCCGCGACGATCAGATGAGCGCCGCCTTCCTGCGCTGGGCCGGGGCGTACTACGAGGCGGTCGGGCAGCCAGAGGAGGTCGCGCCGCTCCAGAAGCAGCTCGCCGACCTGCGGGTGGCGTGGCACACCTTCGACCTCGACCGGGTGCAGGGGAGCTACGAGGCGATCGTCAAGGGGCTGCGCGAGCGGCAGAAGGCGATCCAGCGCGCGAAGCTGGAGGAGAAGAAGCGCGCCGCCCGGTCCAAGGCAAAGAAGAGGTAGCTACCGGAGGGGCGGACGATGATTAACCACAGAGACAAGGAGCGACCTTTCATGGCGAAGCTCATTCGATCGGTGGCCGGGATCGCCACGGCAACAGGCCTAGCCGTGTTGGTCGCCGCGCCACCGGCCACCGCCACCGTCAAGATGGCGGAGGCCACGAACCAGGGGTGCAATTTTTGCCACCCCAAGGACATCCGCATCGCCGGACCTGCCGGTCTCTACTACCAAGAGAACGGCACCCTCGACGGCTACGAGGGGATTGAGGTGGCGGAGAGGCTCACCGCCGACGACTGCCTCGGCTGTCACGATGAGGACTGGGAGACCAACCCGCAAAGACGCAAGCTGGAGGACCCGCACGCGGACAAGGCGGAGCTCAAGCACGGCGACGGTGCCTTCTGGTGCCTGCGCTGCCACTCGGCGGACCACCGCAACAAGCTGAAGCTGATGACCGGTTAGGAGATCGATTGGAAGGATGCGCCGCGTCTGTGCGGCCAGTGCCACGGCCCCATCTACCGCGACTGGAAGGCGCACATCCACGGCCGCTGGGTCGGCGAGATCGCCAACGCCACCCCGGCGCGCATCTGCCCCGATTGTCACAACCCGCATGACCCGAAGTTCAAGCAGCTCCCCCCGGAGCCGGCACCGCAACACCCTGCGGCCGCACCCGCGGCGGGGGACCTCTCCTTCGTGTTCATCGGGGGGGCGATCTTTGCCCTGTTGCTCACCATTTATGCCGCTACCGGTAGGAGGGACTGATGGCCACGCCCGACCGCACCCCGGCGCGTCCGACCCCCGAGCCGCGCCCTCTCACCCTCAAACCGGCGCCTCCATCCTCGAAGCGTCCGGTGTCGCGTCGCGACTTCCTGCGCCGTGCCGGCCAGGGGACCGCCGCCCTCGCGGTGACCACCCTCGTGCCCAAAGACTTCCTGGGCCGGCCGAAGATCTTCTCCAAGGAGGACTTCTCCCTGAAGCACTTCGTGGAGATGACCGCGGAGGAGAAGGCGAAGCGGGTCCATGAGCTCGAAGAGATCTACCGCAAGCGGTTCAACGACGACCGGATCTCGATCTCCACCACCCCGGCGAAGGAGGGGGTCCTGTGGGGCTACGCCCTGAACATCGGCAAGTGCGTCGGTTGCCGCCGCTGCGTGAAGGCGTGCGTCGGTGAGAACAACCAGTCGCGCGACCCGGAGATCGAGTGGATCCGCGTCCTTGAGATGGAAAAGGGGACGATGGAGCTCGACGAGAGCAACTGCTACTACGACCACGAGCGGGTGCCGGAGGAAGACCACTACTACATGCCGGTCCAGTGCCAGCAGTGTGAGAACCCTCCGTGCGTCAAGGTGTGCCCCACCACCGCCACCTGGCAGGAGAAGGACGGCATCGTGGTGGTCGACTACAACTGGTGCATCGGCTGTCGCTTCTGCCTCGCCGCCTGCCCCTACTTCGCCCGCCGCTTCAACTGGGGAGAGCCGACCTGGAACGGTGCCGTCAACCCCAACATGCACTACCTGGGGAACCGGCCGCGCTTCAAGGGGGTGATGGAGAAGTGCACCTTCTGCATCCAGCGCTCCCGCGAGGGCCAGTACACCGCCTGTGTTGAGGCGTGTCCGGTGGGGGCACGGAAGTTCGGCAACCTGCTCGACGAGAAGAGCGAGATTCGCCAGCTCATCGCCACTAAACGGGTCTTCCGTCTGAAGGAAGAGGCGGGGACCCATCCCAAGTTTTTCTACTTCATCGATTAGCAGCCCGGAGCGACCATGAAGTTTCTCCAGTTCGTCGGCGCCTCCGTCCGGATCGCCCTCACCGGCTCGAAGCGGTACTACGCCTGGCTCCTTGCCTGTCTCACGGTGACCCTGGTGGGGTTCTACTACTACCTGTACCAACTCGAGCACGGCCTGATCGTCACCGGTATGCGCGATCAGGTGAGCTGGGGCTCCTACATCGCCAACTTCACCTTCTTCGTCGGGGTGGCGGCGGCGGCGGTGATGATCGTCATCCCTGCCTACCTCTACCACGTCACCGACTTCAAGCCGGTGACCCTCCTCGGCGAGATGCTCGCCGCCTCCGCCCTGATCATGTGCATCTGCTTCGTGATGATCGATATGGGGCGGCCGGATCGCGTCTGGCACCTCCTGCCGGTGATCGGTAAACCGAACTTTCCGGTGTCGTTGTTGTGTTGGGATGTGATCGTCCTGAGCGGCTATCTCATTATCAATCTCTTCATCCCCGGCTACATGCTCTACTCCGTCTACCACCACAAGGAGGCGAGCAAAAAGATTCTCTTGCCGTTTACCTACCTGTCGGTGCCGTGGGCGGTCTCCATCCACACGGTGACCGCCTTTCTCTACTGCGGTTTGGTGTCGCGGCCGGTGTGGAACACGGCGCTGATGGCGCCCCGCTTTCTCGCCACCGCCTTTGCCGCGGGGCCGGCGCTGATCATCATCATCATCCAGATCGTGCGGCGGTATACGCCGTACGGCAGTCCCGGTGAGAAGTTTGAGATCCCCAATGAGACGATCTACAAGATCGCCAACATCGTCGTCGTTGCGCTCCTCATCTCCCTCTTCTTTACCTTCTCCGAGGTCTTTACCATCTTCTACAGTGCCGGGGCCCACAAGGCGTCGATGGCCTACCTCTACTTCGGCTTCGACGGCCACCCCTCCCTTCTCACCCCGTACATCTGGGCCTCCCTGGTGATGAACGTGGTGGCGGCGGTCATTCTCCTTATCCCGGCGACGCGGAAGAACCTCATCACCCTCAACATGGCCTGCATCCTGCTGTTCATCGGGATCTGGATCGAGAAGGGGATGGGGACGGTCCTGCCCGCCTTCATCCCCTCTCCCCTCGGCGAGATCTGGGAGTACTGGCCGTCCAACCCGGAGGCCCTGATCACCCTCGGGGTCTGGGGGCTCGGTGCCCTGGTCTTCACCATGCTGGCGAAGATCGCCATCCAGATCGAGACCGGCGACGTGGGCCGGTAGAGGGTTGGCCATGGGATGTAGCTGCGACGGCGGCGGGTGCGCCTCCCGCCTCTCCGATGCCATGGATGGGGAGGAGGCGCGCGCGGCGCTCCTCTCCCACGCCCGTAAGACGGGCTACCTGGTCCACGAACGGTACGGCCCGGTGATCGACCTGCAGGCCGTTGAACAGATGGTCGAGGACCCCGATGTGGTGCGCTTTCCGGTTGCCTTGGCCTTCGACGCCACCCCCCTCGAAGGGGAGGAGCTCGCCTACCCCCTGCCGGTGGAGGGCGATCCCCTCAACGGCTACACCATGTACATCCACCCCGCCCTCGAAGGCGAACCCGATCGGGTGGTGGCAGTGGTGCTCTACGCCCTCGTAGTGGTGAACTACGGGGAGGTCGCCGATGGCGCGGTGGCGGAGGCCTTCGGCGCCGCCTGCCTTGGCCTCGACGAAGAGCGTTATTACAACAATATTTGTTCAATTGCCGACGCGGTTAGGCGCTGATTCGCGACCCATCTCTGTGAGGCTGCCCTTGTCTTCGGCTACCCGATTCCGGTAAAACTCCGCCGCTTTCCACCAAGCCTGTGCACCGGCAACAGGTCGGGGAGAGCGGCTGCCACACCCGGCGTTTCACGCCACAACCCCACCCTGAGAGGAGATCCACCATGAAGAAGCTCATCTGGCTCGCGGCCACCCTGGCGATGCTCGTCGCCTTCACCCCCGGCCATGCGGACGCCGCTAAGTACGTCGGCTCGAAGAAGTGCAAGATGTGCCACAAGAAGGCATACAAGGCGTGGCAGGGGTCCAAGCACGCCCACGCATTCGAGGTGATGGAGAAGGAGGGCGCCGCCTCCAAGCCCGAGTGCGTCAAGTGCCACACCACCGGTTACTCCGGCTCCGGCGAGGTGAGCAACAAGCAGAAGAACGTCCAGTGCGAGCGGTGCCACGGCGCCGGCTCCGGCTACTTCAAGGTGATGATGAAGAAGAAGAGCTACACCACCGAGAAGGCCAAGGCGGCGGGCCTGATCATGCCGGGCAAGGACGGCAAGTTCTGCACCGACAACTGCCACAACTCCGAGAGCCCCAACTACAAAGAGTTCAACTTCGACGAGCGCTGGGGCCAGATCAAGCACACCCTCGACAAGCCGCGCGCCCACTGATCGGCGCTGCCACCTGAAAAGGTATCGGGGGGACGGTGGTCACCACCGTCCCCCCATGCGTCACCCCGTAGGCCGGTGACCCGGCCTGCACCCCGTTATGGCCTCTCTCCTCGCCTTCGCCGTTGTCCGTTGCAGCCGCATTGGTGGCTCGGCGTGGTGGGTGGCGGCGGTGGCCGTGTCTCTCCTCGCCAGCGTCTCGGTGGCGCACGCCAAGGCGCCGACGAAGATCGGTGAGGAGTGCGTCACCGAGAAGTGCCACGCCTCCTACGGCAAGATGGAGCACGTCCACGGCCCTGTGGACGGCGGCGAGTGCGAGCCGTGCCACGTTCAGAAGTCGGAGGGGAGGCACGCCTTCGAGCCGGTCCCCGAGGGAGACGATCCGGTCTGCTACGAGTGTCACGACCGCAAGGACGAGGGCGAGGTGGTCCACGGGCCGGTGCTGGAGGGGAGCTGCACCGACTGCCACGACCCCCACGCCTCCGACTACGAGTACCAGCTCGTCGCCGACGGCTCGGAGCTCTGCTTCAACTGCCACGAGGACGACAAGACCAACCAGAAGCATGTCCACGGTCCGGTGGCGGTGGGCGAGTGCATCGCCTGCCACGATCCGCACGCCTCGAACAATGAGGTGCGGCTGAAGAAGCCGGGCAGTGCCATGTGCCTCGAATGTCACGAGGACATGAAGGAGCGGATGGAGAGCGCCCCCCACGTCCACCCACCGGTGAAGGAGAAGTGCTGGAACTGCCACTCCCCCCACGGCACCCCCTACGAGTTCCAACTCCTCGACGAGGTCCCGAAGCTCTGCTTCCGCTGCCACAAGGACAAGGCCAAGCACATTGAGGCTGCAAAGACGCAGCACGGCGCAGTGACCACCGGCAAGAAATGCCTCAACTGCCACGATCCGCACACGGCGGAGTTCCCCAAGCAGCTCCTCAAGGCGCCCATGGACCTCTGCCTGTCGTGCCACAACAAGCAGATCGAGACGCCCACCAAGCCGATTCGCGACATGAAGCAGTGGCTCGCGGACCACAACGACCACCACGGCCCGATCCGCGAGAAGGACTGCTCCGCCTGCCACAACCCGCACGGCTCGGACAACCTGCGGATCCTGAAGCGTGCCTTCCCGCCGGCCTTCTACGCCCCGTTCGATGCGAAGAACTATGCCCTCTGCTTCGGCTGCCACTCTCCCAAGCTGGCCAAGGACGCCAGGACCACCACCCTCACCGGCTTTCGCAACGGCAACAAGAACCTCCACTACGTCCACGTCCACCGGAAGAAGGGGCGCACCTGTCGCGCCTGCCACCAGGTCCACGCCAGCAACCACCCGAAGCACATCCGCGACTCGGTCCCCTTTGGGTCGTGGGCGCTGCCGATCAACTACTCGAAGTCCGACAACGGCGGCAAGTGCGCCCCCGGCTGTCACGTGCCGCGCGAGTACCAGCGTGAGCCGGTGAACAAGAAGAAGACGGGTGCGGACGCCAAGACCGGTTCCACCCAATAGCCCCCCGCTCTCCGGGAGGCCACCATGAGGTCGAGAGAACAACAATATGGTGCACGGCAATCTCCGTTTTTGCGTGGCCGTCGCCGCGCTTCTCCTCCTCGTCGCGACGCCGGCGACAGCGCGGTTCCGGCTTCACCGCGGTGACGTAGCCCCCGCGATCCCGGTGGCCGACACCGACGGGCAGCCGGTGACCACCGGTGGTGCCACGACCTCGGTTCTCCTCTTCGTCCGCGGCGGCCAGGCCCGTTCGGACCACCTCCTCACCGCGGTGGCCGCCCTGAAAGAGACGCGTCGCGGCACGCGCACGGTGGTCGTGGCCTCCCCACGTGGCCCGGTGCCGGCCCTCCCCGCGGAGCTCTCCGCGGTGGTCGCCCACGATGCGCAGGGGGCGACCTTCAAGGCGTACGGGGTGGTCATGACCCCGACCACGGTGGTGGTCGACGGTGCAGGCAAGGTGGTGGCGGTGATCGCCGGGGTGGGGCAGGACTTCGGTGGCCGCCTCGGCGCGGCCCTGGACGCCGCGGCCGGTCGCCCCTACAACGAGGTGCTGCTCACCGGCGGCGAGAGCCCGGCGGCGGCGCAGGCGCGAGGAGAGCTGGAGCGGGCGCGGCTGCTGGCCGCCGACGGCAAGAGCGAGGAGGCCCTGGCGGCGGCGAAGGCGGCGGCCGCAGCCGCGCCCGGGGAGATCGCGGCACGGCTGCTGGTGGGGGAGCTCCTGCTCGCCACCGGTGCCAGCGGCGAGGCGCGTGCCGACTTCGAGCAGATCCTCAAGGACCACCCGCGCCAGCCCCAGGCGGAGATCGGCCTTGGCCGGGCGCTGCTCGCCACCGGCGAGGAGAAGCGGGCGGTGGAGCTCCTGAAAAAGGCGACCCGCACCAACCCCAACCCGGTGCGTGCCCACTACGCCCTGGGACGTTACTACGAGGGCCAGTCGCGCTGGGATGAGGCGGTGGCCGAATACCGTGCAGCGGTAGCAAAGCTCAAGGAGGGGCGGCGATGAGGCGGTTGCGGCGCTGGCTCGTGTGGTCGTTGGTCGTGCTCCTTGCCAGCCCCGGCCTGGCCAACGGCTTCTCCCGGCTCATGGCCGGCATGGAGCTGCCCGCGGTGGACGGCGAGTCGATCGACGGTGGCTCCGTCCACCTGAGCGACCACACCGGCAAGCGGGCGACGGTGGTCGTCTTTTGGGCGACCTGGAGCGACAACTCTCTCCCCGCCCTGCGTCGCCTCGCCGCCTACAAGGAGGCGATCGCCTCGGGTGATCTCGGGGTGGTGAGCGTCAATGTCGAGGCCCAGGCGCCCACCGATGTGGAGCGCGCGAAGGTGGCGCAGGTGGCGGCGGCGGAGCACCTCCCCTTTCCGGTGATCCTCGATCGCGGTCTCGATCGCTTCCACCGCTTCGGCGTCGTGGCGGTGCCCTCGACGATCTTGCTCGGCGGCGACGGGCGGGTGGCGGAGCTCCTCATCGGCTACCCCCTGGTGGGGCGGGACGGCTTCTTCCGCCACCTGGACGAGCTCCTCGGCAAGGTGCCGAAGGCGGCGCGGCCGGCGGCCAAGGTGCTCCCCAAGGCGGCGGTGCGCCTCACCCACCTGGCGGAGCGCCTCCTGGTCCGCGACCGCCACGCGGTCGCCTTGGAGAAGCTCGCGGAGGCGGAGCGGATCGCTCCCGACTTCCTCCCTGCCTATCGCCTGGCGGCACGGATCCACCTCGCCGCGGGGGATGCGAAGGCGGCGGCGGCCGCGGCGAACCGCTGCCTGGCGACCGCCTCGGAGGATGCCGAGTGTCTGTTGCTGGCGGCCCGGGCACAGGTCGCCGAGGGGGATGGTGCGGGGGCGCGGGCGCGCCTCGCCGGTTGTGTCGAACAACACCCGGACTACGCTGCTTGTCTCGCCCTCCTCGGCAGCCTGGAGGTGAAGGGGGGGGAGGCGACCGGCCTCGACCGCCTTACCCGCGCCGTGGCCCTCAACCCCCTCGACCCGGATATTCAGGAGCTCCTCGGGGAGGGACGGGTGGCCGCGGGAGACCCCAAGGGCGGCGCCGGGGCGCTGCGGCGGGCGGTGGAGCTCCGCATGGCGAGCCGGTTGGGCGGCCCTTGAGCATGGTCTACACTGCACCACCGTCGAGGGGAGAATCACCCCTGCGGGCCGTGCGCCGATGACCTTTTTTCGCTCCCTGAAGTCCCAGGTAACCAGTGCCCTGACCGTGGTCCTGGTGGTGGTGATCGGCCTCGGTGCGTGGGAGGTGAGCCGTTACCAGCGGCAGGCCCTGGAGCGCCTCTCCGACCAGCAGGCCCACCTGATGGCCGACGTGGTCCAGTCGGGCCTCTACTCTCTGATGCTCTTGCACCGTGGGGGGGAGATCGAGGAGTACGTCCGCCAGTATGCCGCCCAGGAGCAGATCCTCAGCCTCCAGATCGTCCGCATGGACGGCACGGTGGCGGTCTCCAGCCGGCCCGAGGAGGAGGGACAATCGGTGGTCGGCTGGTCGCCGGATGCCCTCGCCGCTGGGAATGCGGCCGAGGCGGTGCCGACGGTGATCCAAGGGGAGCAGGGACAGACAATCCGCCGGCTGATCCCGCGCGCCCCCGAGTGCGGCCAGTGCCACCACGACGAGGGGCCGTATCGCGGGGCCATCGCCCTCACCCTCTCGGAGAGGCGATTCCACGCCTGCATGACGCGGCTCGGCAACCGGATGGCGGCGGCGGGGATCACCGCCGCGGTGGTCTCCTCGCTCCTCCTCTTTGGCCTCCTCACCTGGCGGGTGAACCGGCCCCTGGAGCGGATGGTGCGTACCGTCCAGCGGGTCAGTGCCGAGGGGGACCTCGACGCCCGGGTGGAGTTGGAGCGGGCCGACGAGTTCGGCGCCCTGGCCGCCGGGTTCAACCAGATGATGGCCCGCCTCAAGCAGATGCAGACGGAGCTGGAGGCGCACCACCATCGGGAGATGGAGCAGTCGGGCCACCTGGTGGCGGTCGGGGAGATGGTCGGGGTGATCTCCCACGAGCTGCGCAACCCCCTGGCGGGGATCCGCTCGGCCATCCAGGTCTTGGTTGCGCAGGCCGAGGAGGATGGCAACCGTGAGGTCCTCAAACACCTCGATACCGCCACCCAGCGGCTCGATTCCATGCTCGGCTCCACCCTCGACCTGTTGCGCCCGAACCGGATGGTGGTGGAGTTCACCGACCTCAACGAGGCGTTGGAGCAGGCCCTCTTCTTCATCCAGCGCGATCGCCGCCGCGGGGTGGAGCTGAAGATGGAGCTCGGCCCCAACCTGCCGCTGATCCACATCGACCGTGAGCAGATCCAGCAGGTCTTCCTCAACCTGGCCCTCAATGCCCTGCAGGCGATGGGTACGGAGGGGACCCTGACGATCACCACCTCGGAGGTCGGCGGCACCCACGACCGTGCCCTGGCGGTGCGCTTCGTCGACACCGGGCCGGGGATCCCGCCGGAGCGACGCGCGCAGATCTTCGAGCCCCTCTTCACCACCCGGCCCGACGGCACCGGCCTCGGCCTCTCCACCTCGAAGCGCATCGTCGAGCGCCACGGCGGCACCCTCACGGTGGAGAGTGAGGTCGGGGTGGGCTCCACCTTCACCGTCATCCTGCCCCTGGGGATGGAGCCGGATGAGGAGACCACCACTCGCATTGAGCGGCCCCCGAAGGAGGATTTGTGACGGATCTATCGGCCTACACTGTCCTGGTGGCGGACGACGAGGAGCTCCTGCGCTGGTCGATCAAGGAGATCGTTTCGCGCCAGGGGTATCGGGTGGTGGTGGCGGAGAACGGCCGCGAGGCCCTCGACGTCTACCACGAGGAGCACCCCGACCTCTGTCTCCTCGACATCCAGATGCCGGAGATGACCGGCATGGAGGTCCTCAAGGCGATCATGGCGGAGGATCCCCAGGCCCTGGTGGTGATGATCTCCGCCTACGGCCAGGTAGAGCGGGCGGTCTCCGCCTGTCGCCTCGGCGCCCAGGACTTCGTCTGCAAGCCGTTCGACAACGACGACCTTCTGCGCCGCATCGAGCGGATCCTGGAGCCGGTGCGGTTGCGCCACCAGGTGGACGATCTGCTGGCGGATCAGCGGCAGCGCTATGCCATCGACCAGATCGTCGGCCAGTCGGAGGTCCTGCGGGAGGTCTTTACCCTCATCCGCAAGGTCGCCGCCACCCCCAACACCACCGTGCTCATCACCGGCGAGAGCGGCACCGGCAAGGACCTGGTGGCGAAGGTGATCCACCACCAGTCGGCGCGTGCCACCCAGCCGATGGTGGAGATCAACTGCGCCGCCATCCCCGAGCACCTCCTGGAGAGCGAGCTCTTCGGCCACGAGAAGGGCGCCTTTACCGGCGCCGGGGAGCGCAAGCTCGGCCTGGTGGAGCGGGCCACCGGCGGCACCCTCTTCCTCGACGAGGTCGGCGACATGCCGCTGGACCTCCAGGCGAAGCTCCTTCGCCTGTTGTAAAATCGCACCATCCGCCGGGTCGGCGGGGTCGACGACATCGCCGTGGACCTGCGGGTGATCGCCGCCACCAACCGCGACCTCTCCCAGCGGGTCGACGAGGGCGAGTTCCGCGCCGACCTCTACTACCGTCTCAATGTCCTCCCCATCCACCTCCCCCCCCTGCGCGAGCGCCAGGGAGATGCGGAGCTTTTGGTCCGCTACTTCCTCGACCACCTCAACCGGGAGATGGGTAAGCAGGTACGGACCATCGGCGACGACGCCCTCGCCTGCCTCGCTGCCTATGCTTGGCCGGGCAACGTGCGCGAGCTGAGAAACGTGATTGAGCGGGCCCACATCCTCGCCGACGGCGAGCGGATTGAGGTGAGCGACCTGCCGGCGGAGGTGCGTGGCGCGGCGGGCGGCGGCGCGGCGCCGGCAGCCGGCGCGGCCGCCCCCTTCGACCTCCCCGAGCAGGGGATCGACCTCGAGAAGATCGAGCGACGGTTGCTGAGCGAAGCCCTCGACCGTACCCATGGCAACCAGACCCAGGCCGCCGCGCTCCTCGGCCTCGGCCGAGACGCCCTGCGCTACCGGATGAAGAAGTTCGGCATGATGGAGTAGGAGGGGTTGTGCCCCCGCCGCGCCGTGGGCGCGGCAGGTCCGTCGGGCCTGAATCGGGGGGACAACCCCCGCCTGCCAAGAGATCGCCCCCTCCCCATCGCCGCACGGGAGGCGCCTCCCGACCGCGCCGATTGGCGCACCACCGCGCGATTTGACCCACCTGGCATCATGCACATTTTGTGCCAACGGCGCGTAACCCAGTATAAACACGAGGATTGGTGCCGAGGTTCCGAGTAGGCATGGGAATTGCGATATAGCAGAGTAGCGAGGTGAATAACGACGGCTCGGGGACGCCGAGCACGGGTGGGAGACGACAGGATGTCCCAAGCCAATACAACATCCCGCCCCTTCCCACTCTTCCGCTATTTTTCCATCACCACCCTGGTGGTGATGGTGGTCGGCGCAGTGGGGGTGGCCCTGGTGGTCGGGCGGATGGCGAGCCACGAGGTGGTGGCGCGCAGCCAGGCCCACGTGGCGCGGGTCGCCCAAGACCTCACCTATGAGCTCGCCCACGCCCTCCTCTTTGACGCCCGCGGCCGCGGTGAGGGGGGGGCGGCCGCCCTCGCCGACAGCCAGGCCGTTTCCCGGGTGGTCGCCCCCCACCTCGCCTTCGCCTCCCTGGTGAGCGTCCGCATCTACACCCCCGAGGGGCTCGAGATCTACGCCAGCGACGGTGGGGGGCCGGCGGATCCGACCGCCCTTGCCACCGCGGTCGCCGGCCGCCCCGCCTCGCGGGCGGTCTCCCTCTCGCAGGGGGAGGGCGGCGCCCCTCGCCACGGCCTCACCACCTACCTCCCCCTCTACGAGATCCCTGCCGGTAGCCGCCGGCTACCGGCGGGCGGCCCCCTCCTCGGGGTCTTTGCCATCACCCAGGATGTCACCGACCTCACCGTCGGTCTCGCCCGTACCCGCGACGCCATCTGGCTCCTGGCCGCCGGCTCCATGGCCGCCCTCTACCTCTTCCTCCTCGGTATCGTCCGCCGTGCCGACCGCCACCTCGCCGCCGACCGCGAGGAGATCGAGAAGAGCCACCAGGCGCTGGTGGAGAAGCGTGACCGCCTCGACACCATCCTCGCCCACCTCCAGGAGGGGGTCGCCCTCCACGATGGCGATCGGCGGGTGGTCTTCATGAACCGGCCCCTGGTGGAGCGGTTCGGCGACCGGCGTGGCGAGCCGTGCTACGAGGCCCTCTTCGGCATGGAGCGCCCCTGCTGCGGCGATTTCGACGGCGAGCGCGCCTGCAGCCAGAGCTGGTTCAGCCTCATGACCCCGAAGGGGGAGTACTACGAGCTCTTTACCACCCCGATCCGCCGTCCCGACGGTGCCGTCTGGACCCTGGAGCTGGTGCGCGACATCGGCGCGCAGGTCACCCTCGAACGGGAACGCGCGGCGCGCGGCGAGGAGGTGGCGCGCGAGCGCCAGGCGGCGGTGGCGCAGCTCCTCGTGGGGCTCAACCACGAGCTCAACAACAGCCTCATGGGGATCCTCACCACCCTCCATGTGATCGAGCTGGACGGGGTGACGGCGTCGGCGCGCGGCGAGGCGATCACCCGGGTGCGCGGCGAGCTGGAGCGGATGCGAGTCCTCGTCACCCACCTGCCACGGATCACCGAGGTGGGGGCGATCGACTACGTGGGCGGCGTCTCCATGGTCGACCCGTGGCTCGTCCCCAAGGTGCACCGTGGTACGGACGCCACACCCTCCGAATCGACCCCGAGTGGACACGGGCCGGGGGAACGATAGGCTTGACCGAGGCACCCACATCCAACCTGAACCCACCCATGCGTGAACCCACCGCCCTCATCCTCGTCATCGACGACGAGGAGCTCATCCGCTGGTCCCTGGAGCAGGTCCTCACCAGCGACGGCTACCGGGTGGCGGTGGCGGCGGACGGCGGCGAGGCCCTGGCATGCATGGCCGAGGCGGTGCCGGACTTCTGCCTCCTCGACCTCAAGCTGCCGGACTGCGACGGCCTCCAACTCCTCCCCAAGCTCCACGCCCTCGCCCCCGACCTGCCGGTGGTGGTGATGACCGCCTACGGCTCCGCCGAGATCGAGCGTGAGGCGCGGCGCCTCGGAGCGGTCGACTTCCTGCGCAAGCCGGTCGACCCGGGCGACCTCTGTCTGCGCCTGAAGGAGGCGCTCGGCAAGACCACCGACCGCGGCTGCCGGGCAGAGCCGAACGGCTAGCTCGACCACGGGGGAGATGGGGGAGGTGGGGGCAAACCGACCGGTGCCCTTGCCAGCGGTCGGCGGCGAGGGAGCAAAGAATTGACGCCAATTCTTCAGCCCCCAACGTTTCCCCGTGTCCCCCGTGTTGAAACAGGGGCTCCCGAGGATTGGTGGCGGGTGATCCGCTACCCTCTCCCGCCATGGTTCCCTACCCCTGGCCCGAGCTCCTCATCTTCGACCTCGACGGCACCCTCATCGACTCGAAGGAGGACATCGCCGCCGCCCTCAACCAGACCCTCGCGGAGCGGGGGCTCCCCGCCCTGGCCCACGAGGAGATCTACGCCCACGTGGGCAACGGGGTCTATGACCTCATCGAGGGGGCGGTGGCGGCGGCCGGCGGCGACGACGTGGAGGCGGCGCTGGCCCACTTCATGGCCACCTACGACGCGCGGCTCCTGGAGCGTACCCACCTCTATGAAGGGGCCGCCGAGGTGGTGGCCCACTTCGCGGGGGTGGCGATGGCGCTGATCACCAACAAGTCGATGCGCTTCACCCGGCCGATCGTCGACGGCCTCGGGGTGGCCGGCTGGTTCGACCCGATCCTCGCCCGCGACACCCTGCCTACGTGCAAGCCCCACCCGGGGCCGCTACTCCACTGCATCGACGCCCACGGCGTGGACCCGACGCGGACCTGGATGGTGGGCGACGGCGCCACCGACATCCTTGCGGGCCACGCCGCCGGCGTCCGCACCGTCGGCTGCCTCTACGGCTTCCGCACCGAGCAAGAGGTGGTTGGGGCTCAACCCGACTGCCTCATCCGCGACCTGCGCGACCTTCCAGGGCTGTTCGCCGACCGGCCGGATGGAGGGTAGGAGCGAGCTCCCGCTCGCGATCCGGGGCCTCTGGCCCCGGCCGGCCCTTCGGGCCGTGCAACCCCCTCCTACCGAGGGCCGCGGGTTGGAGCGGTGGCTCCTATCTGGTAAACCCGGAAATATGGAGTTACAACTTCCATTTTTCTGTATAAAGTGGAAATATGTACTCCAGAATCGAGCACTACGTCGAGGGCAAGAGCTTCTTCCTCTTCGGGCCGCGGGGGACGGGGAAGTCCACCTGGGTACGGAGCACCTTCCCCGAAGCGATCTATGTCGACCTGCTGGAGGCGGAGAAGTTCACCCGCCTCACCGCCGATCCCCAGCGCCTCACCGATCTCATTCCCCCCGGGTATAGCGGCTGGGTGATCATCGACGAGATCCAGAAGGTGCCGCCCCTCCTGGACGAGGTCCACCGCCTCATCGAGAACCGTGGGCTGCACTTCGTCCTCACCGGCTCCAGTGCCCGGAAGCTCCGGCGCAAGGGGGTGAACCTCCTCGCGGGTCGTGCCCTGACGCGAGAGATGCACCCCCTGACCGCCACGGAGCTGGGGGACGATTTTTCCCTGGAGCGATCCTGGCGCCATGGTCATCTGCCGGCGGTCTTTTCCGAGCCCGACCCGGACGCCTTTCTGCGCAGCTACGTCCAGACCTATATGCGCGAGGAGGTGATGCAGGAGGGGCTGACCCGCAACGTCGGGGCCTTCGCGAGGTTCCTGGAGGCGGCGGCCCTCTCCCAGGGCACGACTCTGAACATCTCGGAGGTCGCCCGGGAGTGCGCGGTGGGGCGCAAGGTGGTGGAAGGCTACTTCCAGATTCTGGAAGACATCCTGCTGGCGGTGCGGCTGCCGATCTTCTGTCGCAGGGCCAAGCGGCGGGTGGTCGCCCACCCGAAGTTCTATCTCTTCGACGTGGGGGTCTATCGCGCCCTGCGGCCACGCGGCCCCCTCGATCTCTCCGAGGAGGTGAAAGGCGTGGCCCTGGAGACCCTGGTCTTTCAGGAGCTGCGCGCGGTCAACGGTGCCCTCGACCTCGCCTACGACCTCAGCTACTGGCGAACCCCGACCGGCCAGGAGGTCGACTTTGTCCTCTACGGCGAACGGGGCTTGATCGCCATCGAGGTGAAACGGTCGTCGCGGCCGCGCATGCAGGACCTCCGAGGTATGAAGGCATTTCTCCATGACTACCCCGCGGCCCGCCCCTTCATCCTCTACCGGGGTCGGGAACGACTCTTTACGAACGGGATTACCTGGCTGCCGGTCGACCAGGCCCTGCGCGACCTCCCTGCCCTGCTGTCAGAGGAGGGCCCATGAAGCAGCCCCCCACGCGCGCCCGGCAAAAACTGGGCGCCGGCCGGCCCTTGGGGCCGGGTTCGGGGGCGTGGCCCCCTCCTGCCGTGGGGCGGGGGTGGGCTGAACAGCTCAACGCCAGGGCGCAAAGGGGGGGGGAGCTGGGGGGGGGAGTGTCGACCGTGGTGGCCGTGAGGACGTGTCGAGTGGGATTTCAACGCAGAGAGGATCAGCGGAAACAAGAGGGGTTACCAGCCCGTAGGGTCGGCTTCAGCCGACCGACGCCGTCATCTCAAGGAATGCCGATCGCCCTTGGCTCATGACCGGCGACGGGCAATCGGAAGGAGGGCGAGATACCGGGGGGAGGAGATACCGCCAACAGGGTCGAGGGGCTCACCAGGTGATCACGGTGCGAGCCTGGAAGGCGATGTCCACCACAGAGACACAGA
Organism: bacterium; assembly: GCA_024278555.1. Lineage (GTDB taxonomy): Bacteria > CG2-30-53-67 > CG2-30-53-67 > CG2-30-70-394 > CG2-30-70-394 > CG2-30-70-394. The sequence goes on from JAJRSX010000180.1 coordinate 17,798, forward strand.
GAACTGCATCAGAGAACAACACGATCTTGCGCCGTCCTCTTGCACGGCAACCCGGTGGCGATCCATTGCGGGGCCCAAGAGGAGGAAAACACCTCTCCTTTGCAGTTCTCCGTGTCCTCCGTGTCTTCCATGAGGAGGCCGCTCCCTGTCAACACCGTGGAGGCCGGGTGGCGGGATACCGGAGGGGGAGACGAGATGCG
>JAJRSX010000014.1 GCA_024278555.1 bacterium
CTCGCGGCTCGCTGTTGGGGCTCGGGGGATTGTCGGCTCAGTGGCCGGGGACGGAGGCGAGGGGGATCGGGGGGGTGGTAGCGCTTCCAGAGGACGGCGATGCCGCGGCGCTGCCACAGTTTGTTCAGTCCCCTCGCGACGCGACAGCCGAGCCCTTTCACACCGCGTGCCATCGCGTCGGCGCTATCGGCCTCGAGACGCGAGTGGATGTGGTCCCACTGGAAGAGAGAAGTGAATCACGCGGAAGTCGTCGCGCCTGGCCGCGCGGATCGACTTGGAGATGACGCGGGCTTCCTTGACGACGCGAAAGCCCTCGAGACCTGGGCGGCCCTTCCGGATCCAAGAAGGGTCCCGCAAGTGACGAGCGTCGGATCGCTCTTGTACCCCAGGTCGCGGGTCCCGTGCGAAACGGAGTTCTTGTTGACCTTGCGACCGCTGCCCGGCCTCCATCCGCCGCGCGTGAAGACCCCTCCGAAGTCGAGTGTTTGCTGCATGACAGCAGTTCGCACGAGAGCTGGAAAGGGTTCCCCATAACTGCCCACATCGGGCTCTATTCGACGAATAGAGCCAATACGAGTCATTCGTCCCAAGTATGATATCGGCGCTCTTTCATCCCCGCCGCTCGCCCGCTCGCCGATCCCCTTCCGCCCCCCCAACTTGATTGTGGCCATGTTGCATTTGAGGGCCGTCGACCGCGCCGCAACACGTGGTGCTCTTCGCGACGTTCAACCCGCCGAGCCGCCGCGCAATCTGAGAGCGTGCCGGGCGGCTACAGCCGCCCGGCGCTTTCACAGCTCAAGCGAAGCGGCCTCTCATGTCTTCAGCGTGCCTGGACCGCCCCGCCGTCCGCCCCTCCCCTCCTGGGAAGGGAGGATACCGGCCGGAGCCGTCTGGCGCTGTCGCCTCCACCGAGGTGTCCGTCGGCGGCTGAGAGGCGCGGCGTCTCAGGGGCGGCCCGTGGGGCCCCGCCGCGTCCACCCTTGAGCTGACAGAGCCCGAAGCCGAGCCTCCCCGTCACTCCCGCACACCCGCAACCTCCCCGCCCCCCCCCCTCACTCCCCCAACTCGATCCCCGCCTCGCGCATCACCCTCTCCACACTCTCCCGACCCGGCTCCTCGATCACCCCCCTCTCCGCCACGATCCCCCTCACCAGCCTGGCCGGGGTGACATCGAACGCCGGGTTGTAGACCTTCACCCCCTCCGGAGCCGTCTGCTTGCCGAATCCACACGTCACCTCCTCGGGCGGCCGTTCCTCGATCGGAATCTGATCGCCGCTGAGGATCTCCCGGTCGAAGGTCGACAGGGGAGCGACCGCGTAGAAGGGGACGCCGTGCTCCCTGGCGAGCACGGCCACGGAGTAGGTCCCGATCTTGTTGCAGACATCTCCGTTGCGGGCGATGCGGTCGGAGCCCACGAAGACGGCGTCGATCTTGCCCTCGAACATGACGCGGCCGGCGCAGCTGTCGGTGAGCAGGGTTACGTCAATGCCCTCCTGCATCAGCTCCCAGGCGGTGAGTCGTGCGCCCTGCAACAGGGGGCGGGTCTCGTCGGCGAAGACGACGATGGTCTTGCCCTGACGCGCGGCCTCGTAGAAAGGAGCCAGGGCGGTGCCGGTGTTGGCGGTGGCGAGCGCACCGGCGTTGCAGTGGGTCAGGTAGCTGCCGCCGTCGCGGATCAGCTCGGCGCCGTGCTTGCCGAGGGCCTCGCAGGTGGTCTGGTCCTCGTGGAAGATCGCGTGCGCCTCGTCGAAGAGCCCGTCGCGGATCGCGTCGCCCGCAAGGCCGCTCTCGAGGTCGTTCTGGGCGCGCGCGACCATGCGGTCGAGGGCCCAGAAGAGGTTGACGGCGGTCGGCCGCGCCTTGCCGAGGGTGGCGGCGATCTCGCGCGTGCGGCCCAGCATCTCCTCGGCGGAGAGGCCCTCGAGCTCCTGCACCCCGAGCAGCACGCCGTAACCGGCGGCCACGCCGATGGCCGGCGCGCCGCGCACGGCGAGACGATAGATGGCGTCGACCATCTCCTCGACCGTGGTCACGTCGAGCAACTCGTACTCCGTGGGGAGCTTGGTCTGCTCGATCATGCGGACGTGGCCGGGGCGATCCCCGACCCAGATGAGGGTCTCGACGGGCATGGGGAAGTGGGGGCTGGGGAGGGAGCGCCGCTCAGGCGAGTTTGCTCTGGAGCTTCTCGTCCTTGGCGCGCACCTTGGCTTGCATCTCGGACTGGAAGGCCTCGAGGCGCGCCGTGAGCTGGGCGTCGCCGACGGCCAGGATGCGCGCCGCCATCAGGGCCGCGTTGGCCGGGCCGCCGCCGCCCACCGCCACCGAGGCCACGGGGATCCCGGCGGGCATCTGCACCGTGGCCAGCAAGGCGTCGAGCCCGCCCAGCGGCGGGTTGTCCATCGGAATGCCGATCACCGGCAGCAGGGTGTGCGCGGCGACCACGCCCGCGAGGTGCGCGGCGCCTCCCGCGGCGCACAGGAACACGGCGATGTCGCGCGCGGGCGC
>JAJRSX010000181.1 GCA_024278555.1 bacterium
CCACCTGTCCGGTGTGCAGGAGGGCGAAGGCGGTGGTCGCCCCCACCCGTCCACAGCCGATAATCGCGACCCGGTGCGTCGCTCCCATGGCGCTCCTCCTATCTTTCGCCCCCCCCCGGCGAAAAATAGACGGGCTACGCCCGCTCGTCGAGGAGGCGCCGGATGGTGTCGGTCATCTCCTGGATGCGAAACGGCTTCGGCAGGATCCCCGCCACCCCTTCGAGCTCCACCGGCAGGCCGCCCCCGCCGGGGCCGCGGCAGACGAGGACCCGCGCACCACACGCCACGCGGGTGAACTCACGGAGGAGGGCGCGCCCCTCGCGCTCCGGGAGGTCGACGTCCACGAGGATCAGATCGATCTCGCCGGCGTGTTGCCGGCATGTCTCCAAACCTGCCTCACCCGAGGCGACGGTCACCACGTGATAGCCACCCCGGGTGAGGATGTTGTCGATCAGGTTGCGCACCTCCACATCGTCGTCGACGACGAGGATCGACCCCCGCCGACCGGCGGGAGGCGGTGCAGTCTCTTTCGCGCAGATGTCGCTCACCGGGAAGAGGAGGGTGACGGTGGTCCCCTCCCCCTCCTCGGCGAAGAGGTCAAGGCGACCGCCGTGGGCCTCCACCACGCCGCGGGCGCTGGCGATGGTGAGGGGGGTGGCGAGCAGGCCGTGGCCGGCGACCCCCTCCTCCTCATGTGGTGCCGCATCGCCCGAGTCGGCGATGGAGACCTCCACGTAGCGTCCCTGCGGTAGCCCCTCGCCGTTGTCCTGCGGCAGGTCGAGAAGACGACCGGCAAGCTCCAGGGTCCCACCGCGGGGCATCGCCGCGATGGCCCGCAGGGCGATGCTGAGGACGACCTGGCGAATCTGCGCCGGGCTGCCGTCGATCCCCGGGAGGCTGGGCTCGAGGTGGAGATCGATGCGCACGGCCGGGGTGATCCGCCGGCCGAGACGCTTGGCGACGTTCTCCAGGAGGGGGGCGACGTCGAGAAAGCGGTGGTTCTTCGCCGCCGGGGTGGCGTGCCCCAGGAGGTCGCGGGTGAGGGCGGGCGCGGTGAGATTGGAGTCTCCCTTGTCACCCCTCTTCCCCGGCGCTTCACTGCGCCGGATCGGATTGAGGAGACGGCCGTGGTGGGTCGCCAGGGTCGCGAGGGTGTCGCACCCCTGGCTGAGGCTGGCGGCGGCAACCCGTGCCAGGGCCACCGCCTCACGCGCCACCGCGGCATCGTGGTGGGCGGCACGGAGCTCCTCCCGGAGGGGGGAGATCAGCCGGTGATCGACGGCAACCAGGGTAACCGTCGCACCGGCACAGAGGGCCGCCACAACGGCGGCGACGAGCGTGCCGGAGACCACTGCGCCCCCCCCGAAGAGGAGGGTCGCGACAGCCGACGCCGTGGCGACAACCCGCAGGGAGGGAAAGGGTCCGGGGCGAGGGGGCGGGTTAATCACGGGCGCTTTCGGGTACGAAAAGGGGGTCAGGGAGTCAACCAATGGATAGGTGGTGCCATGGTTGCCACGAAGAGAAGGATCGAAGTCACCTTGCTGGAGCTGGTCGCCGCCGTGTCGCGCTTCACCGATGACGAACGGCTGCTCACCACGATCGTCGAACGGATTGTCCACCAGCCCAATCTGCGGCTCGTGGGCGCCCTCCGCCGCGATCGCCGCTAGGCGGCCTACTTCTTGGATCCACGCAGCTCCTCGTTCTCCCGCTTGGTCGCCTCCAGGTCAAAGAGGAGGTACTTGATCCCGAGCTGGAGGTTACCGAGCTGCGCCAGGGCCTGGGTGGTCGCCTTGCGCATCTGCTGGTGGAGCTCCTCGGTCGCGTCGGCGAGCTCTTCCAGCTCACCACGCTTGTCGTCGGGGAGGATGGCGATCTCCTCGCGCAGGGCGGCCAGCCGCTCGCTGAACGAATCGTTCTTCTTCTCGGGCTCGGGGGCGTTGTTCTGGGGTTCCATGGTTGACTCCGTGGCGGGCGTTTTCGCCTGGTTCTTCGAAATAGGAGCCCACCTGGCTCCTGCACGCTTCCTACCCCCCCCTCTTTCAATCCGTGTGCCAACTGCCGTTTGGGAGACAAACCACAACAACTCATTGAAAAAGAACGACATCGCCAGGCGACTCCATTATTAATCGCCCCAATATGAGACACTCTCCACAGACCACGCGTATCAAGATGAGACAGGCGCCCTCCACCGCACCCTCCCCCTGGGGCGAGGGTGGCGTAGCTGCTACCCTTCCGCCCCGCTCAAGGAGCCTCGACGACCATGCTCTTCCTCCCCGCAATCGACCTGAAAGAGGGGCGGTGTGTCCGCCTGCGCCAGGGGCGCATGGATGACGCTACCGTCTTCGGCGAAGACCCCGCCGCCCAGGCGGCCGCATGGCAGGCGGGCGGTGCCCCCTATCTCCACCTGGTCGATCTCGACGGCGCCATCGAGGGGAGCCCGCGCAACCTCGACGCGGTGCGCTCGATCCTGTCGGCCATCGACATCCCGGCGGAGCTCGGCGGCGGCATCCGCGACCTCGACCGGATCGAGGCGTACCTCACCCTCGGCCTCGACCGGGTGATCCTCGGCACCGCCGCGGCGCGCGACCCGAAGCTGGTGCGGCGGGCGTGCGCCGCCTTCCCCGGCCAGATCGCCGTGGGCATCGACGCCGCCGACGGCCAGGTGGCGGTGCGCGGCTGGGTGGAGCTCCTCTACCTCACCGCCACCGACCTCGCCGCCGAGCTGGCGGACGCCGGGGTGAGCTGTTTCATCTACACCGACATCAGCCGCGACGGGATGATGCAGGGCCACAACGTGGAGGCGACCCGCGCCTTCGCCGCTGCCACCTCGGTTCCAGTGATCGCCTCCGGTGGCATCGCCTCCCTCGACGACGTGCACGCCATCTGCGCCCTGGAAAAGGTGGGGGTGGCGGGGATGATCTCCGGGCGCGCCCTCTACGACGGCGCCCTCGACCTCGCCGAGGCGCTGGCGGCGTGCGGCGGGGAGGGGTAGGGGATGATCAAGAAGCGCATCATCCCGTGCCTCGACGTGGCCGGCGGGCGGGTCGTGAAGGGGGTCAACTTCGTCGATCTCAGAGACGCCGGCGACCCGGTGGAGGTGGCCCAGCGGTACGACGCCGAGGGCGCCGACGAGCTCTGCTTCCTCGACATCACCGCCACCCACGAGGGACGCGACACGATCTACGAGATCGTCGAGGCGACCGCCGAGCGGGTCTTCATGCCGCTCACCGTCGGCGGCGGCATCCGCACGGTGGAGGACATCCGGGCGCTGCTGAACGCCGGCGCCGACAAGGTGTCGATCAACTCGGCGGCGGTGAAGAGGCCGGAGCTGATCCGCGAGGCGGCGGAGCGGTTCGGGGCGCAATGCATCGTGGTGGCGATCGACGCCAAGCGGGTGGCCGAGGCGCCCCTGCGCTGGGAGATCTTCACCCACGGCGGCCGCAAACCCACCGGGATCGACGCGTTGGCGTGGGCGGAGCGGATGGAGGCGTACGGCGCCGGCGAGTTCCTGGTCACCAGCATGGACCGCGACGGGACGAAGATCGGCTACGACAACGACCTCAACCGTGCCGTCGCGGCACACGCCCGGGTACCGCTGATCGCCTCCGGCGGCGCCGGCACCCTGGAGCACCTGTACAGCGGCCTCGTGGACGGCGATGCCGACGCGGTCCTCGCCGCCTCCATCTTTCACTACCGCGAGCACACCATCGGCGAGGCCAAGCAGTACCTCGCCGAACGGGGGGTCGCGGTGCGCCTGGAGGGCGTGTCATGAGCTGGATCGATGAGTTGAAGTTCGACGACCGCGGGCTGCTGCCGGCGATCGCCCAGGACGCCGCCACCGGCGAGGTCCTGATGCTCGCCTACTGCAACCGCGAGGCGGTGCGCCTGACCCAAGAGAGCGGCTTCGCCCACTACTTCTCCCGCTCGCGCCAGCAGATGTGGAAGAAGGGGGAGTCGTCGGGCCACCTGCAGACGGTGCGCAAGATCGCCTACGACTGCGACGCCGACACCCTCCTCTTTCAGGTGGACCAGGCGGTCGCCGCCTGCCACACCGGGAGGCGGAGCTGCTTCTTCAACCAGGTCGACGGCGACACCGCGCACCAGGTGGGCGAGCCGCTCTTCGACCCGGAGGCGGTCTACGCCGGCGCCCCCACCACCGCCAACATCCTCCCCGCCCTGGCCCAGGTCGTCGGCCAGCGACGCGGCGGCGACCCCGAGACCTCGTATGTTGCCCACCTCCTCGCCGGCGGCGCGAAGCACATCGGCGCCAAGCTCACCGAGGAGGCGGCGGAGCTCACCGCGGCGATTGCCGGTGAGGACGACCAGGCGGTGGTCCACGAAGCGGCCGACCTCCTCTTTCACATGGTGGTCGCCCTCGCCAGCCGCGGTATCGCCCCGGAGACGGTGCTGGAGGAGCTCGTGCGCCGCTTCGGCACCTCCGGCCACGCCGAGCGCGCCGCCCGTCCCCAATAGTCCGCATCTCTCACAGCGGTAAGCCGCCGGCCCCAACTCGCCGATGAGGTGGAGATCCGCGGCAACAATGTCTCCGCGGCGTGGAGAGGAGACGGGTGATGGATCCGGCCGACAAGCACATCCTCGTGGTGGAGGACAACCATGCGAACGCCGCCCTGCTCGCCGCCTACCTCGGCCGTGCCGGCTACCAGGTAGAGACCGCCGACAGCGGTGACACCGCACTGACCCGCCTGGAAGGCCCCCCCCTGGACCTGCTGATCATCGACGGCCGGATGCCTGGAATGGACGGCTACCAGCTCCTGCGGGCGATCCACGGTGCAGAGGATGTCCCGCCGGTCATCATGCTCACCGCCTTTGACGACGCCGGTGACCGCGAGCGGGCGGTCAACCTTGGGGTCGACGACTTTCTCACCAAACCGGTGAACAAACTCTCCCTCCTCCAGCGCGTCGAGGCGCTCCTGGAGGTCGCCGACCTCCCGGGCGGCCTGGAACGCACCCTCGCCTACTGCGAGGCGCTCGAACGCCGGACCCGGTAGGTCGCGCCCCGGCGGGGCGCCGCACCGGGGCCGTGGGGCCGGGGAGACGCTGGCAGGCGGGTTTCGGACACTGGCACGCGGGTTGCAGTTGGACCGGCATAACCGGGACAACAAGGCGACGGGACGCGATTAACCAATGGGTTACGTCCCGCGCACCCCTCGGGAGGTGTCGTTGGATGGCGACACCTGCCAGTCGTCCCCACCAGCTCATTCGCGAGGCGGCCATGTCGGTACTCACCAACTACGTAGAGCGGCTCGAACGCTCCATCGCGCGCAACCTCTCCATCCTCAGTGGTGAGGCGGAGGAGTTCGAAGCGGTCTGCCAACACGCCGTCGAGCGTGGGGAGGCCACCCTGGGACGCCAGGCACGGCAGTGGTACCAGCGTGCCCTCGCCCGCTTCCAGGAGATCGAGAAGGTGGAGCAGGTGCTGCGCGGGCCACGCTACCGGCGCCTCGCCGAGAGTGCGCCGCACCGCGAGTCGATGGTCCTGGCCCTGCGGGCCCGCTACTACCAGGCATTCCTGCCGGTGGAACGGCAACAACGGTGGGACGGCGGATCAACGCGACCAGCATCGACAAACGACCGTAGGGCCAACGACGGGACCAGGAGCCCCTTCACCACCCCCAAGCGGATGGCCGGTTTCCAGGCGATGGCGGACAACCTGGCCCCCGGGGAGGTCCTCTCCTTCGCCCTGATCCAGGCAGAGCCCAGCCACCTCGACACCCTCCGCCATGCCCCCTTCGGAACACGCGGTCTGGTGGAGCGGCACGGGGCGCGGGAGCTGCGCGCGGTGATCCACCACCCCGCCCTCCTCCCCCCCGCGACCATCGAGGCAATCGTCTACGACCGCCTCCTCGGCCGCTCAGCACAGGGGCGCGCGGTCATCTACCGCCTCGGCGGGCGCGACGACCTCGTCACCCCCTTCCTCTCTGCCCTGCGCCTCAACCTGCCGCGGGTGGCCCCCGGCACCGTCCTCACCCTCAACCCGGCGATGGAGGTCGCGGCGTAGCCGTGGTGGGTTGCGACGAGACGGCGGTTGCGACAGGCGACCGTCCACGGAGGCCGCTCCCCCTGGCACTGAGAGCGCCCCACGCCATCCAGCGCCACAATCAGCGGCCGGTCCCGGCGATCCGGTCGTAGTAACGACCACGGTAGAGGAGGCGGGGGCGTTGCTCCGCCTGGTCCACGAAGCCAGTACGATCGTGGAGGACGTTGTTGCACAGCAACCCCCAACCGGGTCGGAGCATGCCGCGCAGGCAATACGCGGCGGTCTCGCACTGGGTACGGATCCACGCCACCGCCGCCGCCACCAACGGCGCCTCCTTCCAGACGATGTTGCGCTTGCGCGCGGTGTAGCGCATCTGCAGCGTGCCGGTGGCCGGATCGACCCAGAAGACCGGGCCGCTGCGGTCGGGGCGCATCACCCGTGGATCCTCCATATTGCCGGGGATGGTCATCACGTCGGTCGCCATGAGCGCCTCGACATACTCCGGGTGGGCGTCACGCATGGCGATGTAGAGCAGCTCATGGTCGATCAGGCCACTCTCGCCGCCCTCCGGGGACTGCTCGACGCAGTGGAGCAGAAGGCCGAGGATCTGCCGGTCGGACCGGTTGTAGTAGCCGTCCGTGTGCCAGGAGATGGGCCGGTTGGAGTAGGGGATGTAGCCGCTCCCGTCGACGACGGTGATCGGCGTGATCCCCGCCGGATCCGCCCCCGGGTTGTGGTCGAGGTGGGTGAGGCCGAAGCGGCGGCCGAGCTCCACCGGGATCGCCGTGTCCGCGTCGCCGCCGGTGGTGCTGACATAGAGCGCCATGTTGGCTCGCCGACACCGATCCAGGAGGGCGGCGTATTCCGCCTCGGTGAGCTTGCGCGGATCGGCCACCTCCACCACCAGCTCCCCGATCCCCGTCGGCGCCGCCGCCAACTTGGCATCACGCCAACGCGCATAGCCATCTTGATCCGCGAGACAGAAGGGGCCGCTGGTGGGGGGAGTTGGCCAGGCCGGGCTATCCATCGATCCGCTCCTCGATCGCTGCGTTGATCTCCGCCGCCAGGCTCTCCGCCTCAATCCCATGCATCATCGCCGCCTGCGCCACCGACTCGGTCGCCTGACCGGGGCAGGTGAAGCAGCCCGAGCCGAAGCGAGCCTGAAACACCGCCTTCGCTTCAGGGTAACGCTCAATCACCTCGCCGATGACCGACTCGCCAGTCACCGGCCCGGTCGCCGACCCGGCCGCCTGCGCCGCCGCCTCGCCCCCCAGGGAGAGCTTCAGGGGCGTCGCCTGCGGCGGTGTGGGGGCGATGCTCGGCGGTGCCACGCCACGATTGAGCTCGGCGAGGAGCGCCCGGCCGTCGATCCCATGGTTCTCCGCCAGCCGCCCCACGGTGACCTTGAAACGGCTGAGGTGGGCGAGGTTCGCCGGGTCATCAAGCCCCTCGACACCATGGCGGGTGAGGAGATCCCCCGCCCCGGGGAGGCGGTCAAGGAGCTCGGCCACCGGGGTATCGAGGGTAAAGGTGAAGCGATCGCGCGGTGAGGTCGGCCGCGAGGGTGGTGGAGCCCCCGGGGCGGCCGCCGCCGCGGGGGGCGCCGGGGCGACCGGCGCCTGGGTGCGCGCCGCACCCCGCCGCAACGTAACCCCAAGGTTCGCCACAAAGAGGAGAACCGAAAATATCTCAAGGCCGAAAAAGGGGGCAACGAGAGGCTCCGGAAGGAGGAGGCCATCGCGTGACAGACACATCCCCACGAGCCCAACATTCGCCGTCCACAGGTGCAGGGGCACGAGACGGGGCCACGCCAGGGGAACGGCGTTGAAGCGCGGCAGGATGAAGTAGCCGACCCCGTAGACCATCATCCCCATGAAACCGAGGAGGAGAAAATGGACGTGGACAAAGCGGAACGCCATCCACCCCTCCGGATCGGCGCCCATCGCCCCACCCAGGGCCGCCCCAACGGCGAGATAGGCGAGGGAGCAGTAGATAAAGGCGCGGGTCGTGGTGTCCATAGGGGCGAGAAGATCAGGAGATAGGAAGGTTAGCCGGATCGCAAGCTCTCGGCATTCACCTTATCGCTCCGAGCCCCACGCCGGGAGGCGGCCCCGAGGAGGCTATCCTCAGCCGAGCACGCCGGTCGGCAGGGCGACCGTAGCGAGGGTGGTAAAGGTCTCCCGCTCCGCCACCACCTTGCCAACCACGATGATCGCCGGCGTGGGGATCGCCTTCCGCTCTACCGCCCCCGCAAGCTCTGCCAGCGGTGCGATCACGTGGCGCTGTGCACCGGTAGTACCGTGGGCGATCACCGCCGCCGGCGTCTCGGGATCCGCCCCTCCGTCGAGCATCGCCGCGACGATATCGCGCAGCCGGGTGATCCCCATGTAGATCACCACGGTATCGACGGCATGAACAACCTTCCCCCACGCCACCGGATCCGGGAGCCCCTTGCCCGGGTGGCCGGTGACAAATGCAACCGAACCGGCGGTACCCCGATGGGTAACCGGAATCCCGAGGGATGCCGGCACCGCAACCCCGGCCGTCACCCCCGGGATCACCACACACGGGATCCCCGCCGCGGAGAGGGCGGTTACCTCCTCGCCGCCGCGGCCAAAGACGAAGGGATCCCCCCCCTTGAGACGGACCACCATCTTGCCGGAGCGGCCGAGAGCGATCAGCCGCTCGTTGATCTCCGGCTGGGTCGGCGACTTGCACCCGGCCCGTTTGCCCATGAAGACCAGGTCCGCATGGGGGTGGGAAAGGCGCAACCCCTCCTCATGGACCAGCGCGTCATAGACGACCACCTCCGCCTCGGCAAGGAGCTGCGCACCCCGCAGGGTGAGAAGCTCCGGATCCCCAGGGCCCGCGCCGACCAAGTAGACCGTGCCGACCTGGCCGGCGTCAGGGGGCAGCCGATCCTTCAATGGTTTCACGACTGCACCTCAGAGAAAGTGGGGTTATACCTCGTGCTTCGCCCCCCCGAGGACGATGGCGTCACCGACAAGCTGGTGGATGCCACCGACCACCTCCATCGGGATGTCGTAGTACGGGAGGACCTTGGAGAACTGAGCCTTGCAGATCGCACAGATCAACGCCAGGTAGTTCACCCCGTGGCTCTCCATGACCGCGTGGAGCGCCTGGGCACGGGGCAGGACACCCTGAATGCGGAGCTCCATGAGGTCGTCCGTAAGCAGGCCGCCACCACCACCGCAACAGTAGGTACTCTCCTTGATCGTGTCCTCGGCCATCTCCACGAAGTTGTTACAGGTGGCCTTGATCAAATCACGCGGCACCTCAAACTGGCCGCCCTCGTAGCCGCCCATGGAGGAGGCGCGGGCGACGTTGCACGAGTCGTGGAAGGTGACGATGCGCTCGTCGTTCGCCGACTTGTCGAGCTTCAAACCGCCGCGCTTGATCAAATCGAGGGTGAACTCACAGATGTGCTGGGGCACCGGGTAGCGGCTGTCGAGGAAGTCCCACGGCCCCACCAGGGTGTTCCAGAAGGAGTGGCCGACGCGCCAGGCGTGGCCACACTCACCCACAATGATCCGCTTGACGCCGAACTCCCGAGCCACGTCCTTGATCCGCTGAGCGATCTTGCGCATGGCGTGGAAATCACCCACGAACATCCCAAAGTTGGCGAACTCCGAGGCGTACGAGCTGACCGTCCAGCTGATACCTGCTTCGTGAAAGACCTTTCCGTAACCAATCAGGGAATCGACGTGCGGAGCGCTGAAGAAGTCCGCCGATGGTGGAATGAGAAGCACCTCGGTGCCCTTCTCATCCATCGGATAGCGCACGTCGACGCCGGTCGCCTCCTGCACATCCTCCTCGAGAAACTCCATCGTGCCCTGGAGGGCGGGCGCCGGAATCCCGAGGTTGTTCCCGGTGTTGTAGACCTTGCCGATGATCTCGTTGCTGTACTTCGAGCCCAGACCGATGTGATTCATGATCAGACGGGCCGCCATGGAGATCTCGGCGGTGTCGATGCCGTACGGACAAAAGACGGAGCACCGGCGACACTGGCTGCACTGGTGGAAGTAGGTGTACCACTCGTCAAGGACCTCCTTGGTGAAATCCTCTGCCCCCACCAGCTTCGGAAAGAGCTTTCCTCCAAGGGTGAAGTAGCGCCGGTACACCTTGCGCATCAGGTCCTGGCGGGCAACCGGCATGTTGCGCGAGTCGTGGGTCCCAATGAAGTAGTGGCACTTGTCGGTGCAAGAGCCGCACTTCACGCAGATATCCATAAAGACCCGCAGCGCCTTGTTGGTATCCAAGACCTCGCGGAACTTCTCGATCGCCTTCTCTTGCCAGTTATCCACCAACTCCCCGGGGTAACCGAGCGCCTCGTTCAGCGCCGGTGATGACTCCAGGGTGTGGTAATGGGCAGTTGCCCCCTCCTCCATCAAGGGGATGCGAATCTTACCGTCGAGCTTGGGGGTAGCGATATCGGCCACGGGGCGCTCCTACGCAGACTTCGTGTTCTCGAAGGGAGAGACGTGCCGCCGTTCGGTGCTGCGCGTCCAATCGATCTGGTTACGCGTCGGGCTGAAGAAGATGCCGCCGGCGTGCATCAGCTTGCTGAACGGGAAATAGACCAACAGTGCGAGCACCAGAGAGAAATGGAGCAAAAACCACGGATCCGCCGGCACCGGCTGCGGATGCAGCCTGGCGAGGCCAAGCATGAAGGTCTTCACCGCGATGATGTCGGTCCGGACGCGGAACTTGATCAACAGGCCGCTCGCGGCGATCGCAAGCAGAAGGAAGAGGACGAAATAGTCGGAGAAGGCGGAGATATACCGCGTCCGCGCATGAAAGAAACGCCGCCCCAGGAGCCACACGATACCGATGACCACCATGATCCCGCCGGTCACACCGACAAGCTGTTCCACCTGGCTGTACCACATGGGCAGGGGCCAGACGAAATAGCGGAGGTGCCGGAAGATCAGGAACAGCAATCCGAAGTGGAAGCAGTACGCACCTACCCAGATCCACCTATTACCCCGAAAGAGGCTGCGGAAGAGGAGTGCATCCGAGGCGACCCGCGCCGCGGTGCCAATGCCGCTCTTGGCCCCGGGCGTCCCGACAATCACCAGCGGTGCCGGGGTCTTGGCAAAGCGCCAAATCTTGAAGAGAAAGCCACCCAACAAAATCGCGAACGCGATGTAATAGAGGATGATATAGACCATCGACAGTGACGTCATCTCGGCCTCTCCGGCGAGTGTCCGTGCAACCTTAGCGACTACCCTGCACTGCCCACGCGGCGGGCGAATGCCCGACACGCGTTGCCCCGTTTCCCTCTGGGAGGCAGCCTCCCAGAGGGAAACACGCCGCCATCATCCGACCGCGGGGCGGATCAAAGGCCGATCAAACGCAGCCGGTCGGCTTTGGGAGACCGGCGATCTTGCATGCCTGCTTCGCCGGGCCGCCCGGGTAGAGCTCGTACAGGTACTTGGTGTTGCCCTTGTCGGCACCAAGCTTCTTGCCAATCGCCTTGGTGAGGATACGGATCATCGGCGCGATCTTGTACTCCTCGTAGTACTCACGGAGGAAGTTCACGACCTCCCAATGGTTGTCGGTCATTTCAACGCCCTCCTGCTCGGCGAGAAAGTTGGCGACGTCCATGTTCCAGTCCTCAAGATTCTGGAGGTAACCTTCCTCGTCGACTTCGAGCTGCTTGCCGTTCACTTCGATGCTGGCCATGTTTACTCTCCTACTACCGGGTTAACTGTTTCAGGGCTATTGAGGCAGCCACGACCACGTGGCTGGTTATGCACAGCGAAATACCGCCTTATAGATCCGCGGCAGTTTGCGGATAGTCGTGACACTCCCAACACTTGGGAGCCACACCGACAAAATCGTGACACCGATCGCAAAAATCACCGCGGGTCGGATGGCACTCCTGACACTTGTCGAAACTAAAATCGGTCTCGATCGATGCCTCACCCATGTCGATACCGGCCGCCCACATATGCTTCATGCTATCCATTACCGAATGGAGGTAATTCATGTGGTGCGAACGCATCTCATCGGCCGAGCGAAGACACTCATCGCCGGATACCGCGGCCGTGGGATTCGGCCCCTCGACACCTTTGAGGAGATGGCCGGTCGCGGTGTTGATCACGAACGGTCCCAGCACGACGATCGCGAAGATGGTGACGGAGCTGATAATCCACGGTGTCCTGTTCACCTGGCGCCTCCCGTAGGTTTGTGGAGCAACAACCCGGACCTAGAGCCAACCACTACAGATTACGATTCACAACTACCAACCCATCCTCACTCATGCTCTGGGCACTCGACTGTGTTTCATTGTTTGAAGCGGCGTGGGCTACAGCCAAGGGCACATCACGTTGTCGGCCGCCAGTGCCACGAACCCGGCGTAGTCACAGATCTCCACGCCATCGACAATCGCGTCGATGCCACGCGCCTGCAGATCCGGGCCAAGGGCGTAGACCTTGTACTTGCCGGCCGCCTCTTTCACCATCGATTCGTACTTGGTACCGGCCTTGGCCGCAAAAACACCATCCTCGAACAGCAGGATGTGGTCGTCAGGTTGCGCGCTCGCGAGACAGCTTGCCAAAGCGCTACGATCAAACGGCGATTTATTAACTGTATGAAGCAAGGTTCAGCCTCCTAGGGTTGATCTCTACAATCAGAACGGCAGGACAACGTCCTGCTCGGCCATCACCTTGGCGATGGTATCACGATCCACAACCTCTACCGGAATCATCAGGTCGTCCGGCGTCAGACCACGATCCTTCATCGACTGGCCATCCACGTAGACCTTCTCGATACCGTAGTCCTCCATCACCCGGTAGGTGGTGGAAAACTCCTTCATTCCGATTCCGGACGAATCTTTGTCCTTCTTCAGGTCAAACACACCGTCGTCGACAAAGGCCGCCGCATATTCTTGCTCGTAGGCGGCAAAAATAAGCATCACCTCCAGCCCCTCGTAGGCATATACCGAACCGTAGGGAGCCTGACGGCACATAAACATAATTTTGGTCAGTCGATCTCTCGCCATTGAATCAATCTCCAAAGGTGACCATACGGTCGGCCTCAAGGCAGATTTCGCTCAACTGCCCGAGACCGTCAATGCGAACGTGGGGGATAATCACCTCGGGCGAAATCCCCCGCCGCTTTCCCGCCGCGATGCACACGATCAGGTCGAGATCGTGTTTCTCGGCGAGCTCCGCCCAGCGGGTGGCAATGTTGCGGTCGTCCTGGGGTGGCTCCATCAACTTCGCCACGTTATAGACGCCGTCATGATAGAAGAAAATCCCCTGGATCTTGTGACCGGCTTCGAGCGCTGCCTGCGTAAAGTTGTACGCGCTGTCCGACGCCTGATGGTTGTAGGGGCCTTCAAGGATTAGAATACCAAACGTCATTGCTTATCCCTTCCAAATACGATTGCGTACCGAAACCGCGTTAGGACTCGACTTGGGAACACTTCAAGCGCCACGATGGCACACACCCCGACTCCCACCCGTGCCTTGTGACGTCGGCGCGGGAGGATGCCGCAAACGGGGGCGGTTGGCAAGACCCTTTTGGCGGTTCACGCCACCTTCCGGAGATGCGCCAGAGCCACACCAATCAGGAGGAAAAACGGGGTAAAGTTCCACTATCACCATCTCTCTTATGGGGCATCCTGTCCCGAACCATCGCCGTCTGCGGCCGGCTCACACTGGCCGTCACACCGCTCCTTCTCCATGGCCGCCAGACTCTCGAAGGTCACCCCGGCCAGCTCTTCCAGGAGACGGTCCTGGAGCCGACGCCACACCTCGGTGAGGGCACACTCGCCGAGCCTCGTACAGCGGGACTGGGGACGCATGCAGTCGGCCACGTGCATCTGCCCCTCCACCGCCTCATAGACGTCACGCAGGGTGATCTCCACGGGCGGCAAGGCCAGTGAAACCCCGCCGTTACGGCCCCGGTGGGCGTTGACGATGCCGGCCCGCACGAGGTCGCGGGTCACCCCGGCAAGGAACTTCGCCGGCACCTTCCGTTGCCGCGCGATCTCCTCGGTACTCACCACCACCCCCGGCTCAAGGGTCGATAGGTGAAGGACCCCAAGGGCGGCGTATTCAGTAGCTCGGGTAAACTGCATTGGAATTCCTAAGGATTAGGGGGTCGCGCACATTGTGGGGGTGATGCAAGATGCGCGCCAGCTTTTTGCTGCGTCCTCGTCGTCATGCTTAGCGGCCGCTCCCTCCCCTTCCTCCCCTACTCCCGATACCTCCGGGACCGGTTCGGCGGACCGGTGCGCAAGCTGTGCGTCGACGCCGGCTTCACCTGCCCGAACCTCGACGGCAACAAGGGGACCGGGGGGTGCGCCTTCTGCAACAACGCCGCCTTCTCCGCCGGCTCGCGCGGCAACCGCCGCGACCTGGCAACACAGGTCGAGGCGGGCCGGCGCTACCTCGCCCGGCGCTACGGCGAGAGTCGATACATCCTCTATTTCCAAGCATTTTCAAATACCTACGCGCCGCTACCCGAGCTCGACTACCTCTACCGCCTGTTCCAGGGAGAGGAGGATGTGGTGGGTATCGCGGTGGGTACACGCCCGGACTGCATCGACCACGGCGTTGTGGAGCTCCTCGATGGGCTTGCCGCCGAGACCCACGTCACCTTGGAGCTCGGCATCCAGACGATCCACGACGCCTCTCTGCGCCGGGTGCGCCGCGGCCACACCTGGACTGAGAGCCGGGCGGCGCTGGAGCTCGCAGCGGGGCGACGGTTCGACCTCTGCCTTCACGCGATCCTCGGGCTGCCCGGAGAGGGACGGGAGGAGATCCGGGAGACCGCGGAGGCCCTCGCCCGCTTTCCCTATCACAGCCTGAAGCTACACAACCTCCACATTGTCCACGGCACCGACCTCGCGGAGCCGTACCGGGCCGGGCGCATCCACCTTCCCGACCGCCCCACCTATATCTCATGGGTGGCGGACTTCCTTGAGCGGACCCCGCCGACGGTGGCCCTCCAGAGGTTGGTCGGAGATGCGCCCCCCAACCTGCTCCTCTCCGAGGGGTGGTGCCACGACAAGCCGGGCCTCTACCGTGATCTGCTGGCGGAGTTCGACCACCGTGGGAGCCGCCAGGGGATCTATGCTGCCGCCCCCCTTCGCCTCGCCGCCGGCGCCTAGGAGCCTGTCGGACTTATGCACGATCTACTGCGGGAAAGCGGATCTCGGCCAGAATTGTGCCCCGTTCTTCGTTGCATAGGCCCACGTAGCGCTCGAACGGAGCGCAATTCTGGCTCGAGCCCGCTTTCCCTCGCGACGATCGCATAAGTCCGACAGACTCCTAGGCGCCTCCCCAAATCCTCAAATAGCCATGTCCTGCCTCTACCCCGTGATGCTCCGCCTCCAAAACCGCGCCGTGCTCGTGGTCGGCGCCGGGGCGATCGCGGCGAGCAAGGTCACCTCGCTCCTGGAGGCGGGGGCGCGGGTGACGGTGGTCGCCCCCGAGGTAGAGACCGCCCTCGAAGCGCGCGCTCGCCGCGGTGAGATCGAGCTGCTGCGCGAGGAGGTGGCCGCCCACCACCTCGACGGCAAGTGGCTGGTCATCGGCGCCAGCGGCGTCGAGCCGGTAGACCAATGGCTCGCGGACGAGTGCGACCGGCGCCGCATCTTCCTCAACGCGGTCGACCGCCCCCCGGCGTGCACCTTCTACGTCCCGTCGGTGGTGCGCGAGGATCCGGTCCTGGTGGCCATCTCCACCGACGGCACCAGCCCGGCCCTCGCGGGCCGCCTGCGCCGCATCCTCGGCGACGCCCTGCCACCGCGGGTCGGGGAGCTCGCTTCGTTGCTGGGGAGCTTCCGCGACGAGGCAAAGGCGCGTCTCCCCACCCAGAAGGGGCGGGCCCGCCTCTTCACCGCCCTCCTCGACGGCCCGCTACCGGAGTTGGTCGAGGCGGGCCGCATGGAGGAGGCGCGCCGGCTGGTGGCCCAGGCGATCGACGACGCCGCCGGGACGACGCCTTGAGCCTCTCCCTCGACCGCCTGGTGGTCGCCGGCGCCCACCGCTCCTCCGGCAAGACGACCCTCTCCATCGCCCTGGCCGCCGCCTTCACCGAGGCCGACACGGCGGTGCAGCCCTACAAGAAGGGGCCCGATTTCATCGACCCCATGTGGCTCACCCTCGCCGCCGGACGACCGTGTGCCACCCTCGACTTCTTCTTCCACGGTGACGACGGCATCCTCCCCGCCCTCGCCTCTGCCGCTCCCGGGGCCGAGCTGGCGATCATCGAGGGCAACATCGGCCTCCACGACGGCGTCGACATTGACGGCAGCGACTCCACCGCGGCCCTGGCGCGCGCCGTCGCCGCGCCGGTCCTCCTGGTGGTCAACTGCCGGGGGATGACCCGTGGGGTGGCACCGCTGCTCCTGGGGATGCGCGATTTTCCCCCGCAGCCACGGATCGGCGGCGTCGTCCTCAACCAGGTGGGAAGCGCCCGCCACCAGGCCAAGCTGGTCGCGGCGATCGAGCGGTACGTCGACCTTCCGGTCCTCGGCGCCCTGCCGCGCCTGGCCGACGGCGAGGTGCGCCAGCGCCACCTCGGCATTACCCCGGTGGCGGAGGCAGAGCGGTGCGGCGAGTTGGTCGCCCGTCTCGCGGCCGCCGCCCGCGACCACCTCGACCTCGACCGCATCCGGAAGATCGCCGCCACCGCCCCCGACCTCGACGTTCCCTCGCCGACGCCCCCCGCCGCCGCCACCCGGCGGCTCCGTCTCGGGGTCGCCCGCGACGCCGCCTTTACCTTCTATTACCCGGAGAACCTCGCCGCTTTGGAGAGGGCCGGCGCCGAGCTCGTCCCCTTCAGCCCGCTGTCCGACGACCACCTGCCGGAGGTAGACGGCCTCTACATCGGCGGCGGCTTCCCCGAGTTCCACGCCGCCCGCCTCACGGCCAACACCGCCCTTCGCGGGGAGATCGCCCGCCACGGCCGTGACGGCATGCCGATCTACGCCGAGTGCGGCGGCCTCATGTACCTCAGCCGCGCCTTGACCTGGCACGGCGAGACCCACGAGATGGTCGGCCTGCTGCCGTGCGCGGTAGAGATGACCGACCGCCCCCAGGCGGGCGGCTATTGCCGCCTCACCCCCACCGGCGCCCACCCGTGGGGCGGCGGCGTGGCGGTGCGCGCCCACGAGTTCCACCACTCCCACGTCATCGGTCTGGGGGAGGTGGAGCTCGCCTTCCGCGTGGAGCGCGGCCGGGGCATCGACGGCACGGGAGACGGGATCGTCGTCGCCCGCACCGTCGCCACCTACGCCCACCTCCACGCCGGCGCCACCCCCGACTGGGCGGAGCGCTTCGTCGATTTTGTGACCCGCGTGCGCCAATAGGTAGGCCAAACCACGAAGGGGCATCGGTGCGCCGCGCTGCGCTTGGCGCACCCTACGGCAACTTCATGGTCTTCATGGTCAACACGGCGTTCGGGGATACACCCATGAGGTCCCCGCAAATCGCGCCGCCCGGCCTGCAACCGAATACCCCCTCTGCCCCTCCGCGTCTCTGCGCGAGGCCCTCCTCGACACGAAACCCAAAGGGCAAAACGCCCCCCGGGAGCCGGCTCCCGGGGGGCGCAGCCCCGTCAAGAATCTGCCTAGCAGATTCTTTTAGTAGTCCGCCTTGAAGAAGGGGTTGTCGCGCGGGTACTCGACCATCTCCGGGATCGCCTCCAGCCCCGCCGCCTTGAGGAATGCCTGAATTCCGTGGCGCTCGATGCACTCCCCGAGGCGCTCGTGGTCCAGGCCGTTCTCCGCCCACCAGTCGATCACCCGGTCGGTGAGCTCCAGCAGCTTGTCGATGTCTTCGTCGGTCTCCAGCTTCATGAAGGGGACCATCATCGAGCCGAGCATGTTGCCCACCTTCAGGTGGCCCTTGCCGCCCATGAGCAGCGACACGCCGCGGTCCTTGCCCGGCGACAGCGCCTCGGTCATCACGTTGATGCAGTGCATGCAGCGGACGCAGTCATGGTTGTGGATCTCGAAGTCCCGCGTCCCCTTGAGCTCGATGGCGCGGGTCGGGCACATGTTGATCACCGAGTTGACCACGTAGTCGAGGCCGTGCTCGTCGATAAACGAGCCGACCTTCTCGTGGTCGATCTGGATGTCGTCGCGCCAGGTGCCGATCACCGCGCAGTCGGCGCGCTGGGTGGCGTTGGTGCAGTCATTGGGGCAGCCGGAGAACTTGAACTTGAACTTGTACGGATACGACGGCCGGTGGACGTCGTCGCCGTACCGCTGCAACACCTTGTAGTGGGCGCCGAGGGTGTCGTAGCAGGCGTGCTCGCACCGCGCCTGGCCAACGCACGACATCCCGGTCCGCATGTCCGCGCCGGCGCCGCCGAGGTCCCAGCCGAGCTTGTTGATCTCGTCGAAGATGTGCTGGATGTTGTCCTGGGTACAGCCAATCAGCATCAGGTTGCCGGTCTGGCCGTGGGTACAGATAATCCCCGATGCCTCCCGCTCCCAAACGTCGCACAGGTCACGGAGCGACTTGGTGGAATAGTGGAAGCCCGCCGGGGGCTGGACCCGGAGAGTGTGGAACTCCGTCGCCTCCGGGAACTTGTCGGCAAGGACCGAGAAGCGCGGGATGATCCCGGCGCCGTAGCCCCGCACCCCAACCACGCCGCCCTTCCAGTAGCCCATCTTGGTCTCGTATGAGTACTCGAGCTGGTCGAGTGCCCCGCGGACCATGGTGTTGTGGGTGCGGTTGGCGAGCTTCTTCAGACCGGTGACAAAGCTCGGCCACGGCCCCTTCTCCAACTCGTCGAGCATCGGGGTGGGGTGGAGGAAGGACTCCTGATTTTCGCTTGACCCTGACATGGTGGGACCTCCTGAGGAGAGATAAGCATGAATGACCATAAGCTATCTTGCATTTACAACCCCTTCGCGCTTCTGCACAAGCGACGCCCACCGGCAATCCGACCCCCGCCGGTCCCATTCGACAATACGGCTATCCCCTCAGCGCAGCCGTCGTTCGTTGGGTACGGCGGGACTCCTAACGGGCGGCGGCCAACGCAAACACTATGGAGAAAGGGGCTCCGGGCAGGTCATCACCACGGGGGACACGGGGGGCTCATGGGGCAAGCCAGGGCCGACAGCGAGCTGACTTCTTGGCGGCTCCGTCGTAAGGCCACCAGGCCGTCCTTCGCGGCGGCGTGTAGAGAGGCGCCGCCCCTCTCTGCCCCTCCCTCCCCGTGTCCCCCGTGGCCAACCCTGTGTTGGAAGGGGGCCGCCTGTGGACGCACCACCAAGGCGGTGCGTCCGCTGCACAAAGGGGATAGGCCGTTTCGACGGGGGCGCAGAGGCCAGCACACCGCCGCCACCGGAAAAAAAACCGCCCCCCGGGAATCCGGGGGGCGGTTAGTGTGCGCCACAAGAGGCGGTCGGAGGCTACAGCCCCTCACCCATCCCCATGGTGATGTAACCGGTGGGGCAGACGAGGGAGCAGATGTGGCACCCCACGCACCCCTTGTAGACGGTGAACATCACCGTCCCAATCGGGTTCTTCTTGAACTTGGTGATCGTCTCCTGGGGGCAGAAGATCATGCACTGATCACACTCGAAGCAGAGGCCGCAGGACATGCAGCGCGACGATTCAGCCTCGGTCTCCTCCGGGGTCAGCTTGGTGAGGAGGTCGTCCCAGTTGTCCTTCACCTCCGTCAGATGGACGTGGCTGCGGGTGTGCTGGGGGGTGATCTCGAAGTAGTCGGACTTGAGCTTCTCGAAGCGGATCACATCCTCGTAATCCGCCTTCTCAAAGGGTCGGCCGGAGACGTAGTCATCGATCCGCTCCGCCGCCTTGCGGCCGTGGCCGATAGCGGTGGTCAGGAGGGTGAGGGAGAGGCAGTCGCCACCCCCGAAGACCCCCTCCATCCCCTCGACCTGGTAGTTGCGATCGACCTTCATCCACGGGGCGTCACCGACGACCTCCTCGACCCCCTCGCGATCAATCGCCTGGCCGATGGCAGAGACGAGCATGTCGGTCTCCACCTCGAACTCGGTGCCGGCGATCGGCTTGTAGCGGAAGAAGGGGATCGGCGAGTCCCAACCCTCTTCACCCTTCTCCTTCGGCTCCATGCGCACGCACTCGACGATGATGCCGCCCTTCGGGTTCTCCTTCACCTGCACGGTGCCGATGGCGTACTCCACCTTGGTGCCCTCTTGCAAGGCATCGGTGAGCTCCTGGTCGAGGCACTTCATGTCCTCACGGGTGACCGCCGACAGCAGGGTGACCTCCTCGGCGCCGAGACGGAGGGCGAGGCGAACCACGTCCATGGCCACGTCCCCGTCACCGACCGCGGTGACCCGCTTCGGGACCTGCATCCCCTCCTTACCCTTCTCTTCGAAGCCGACCAGGAACTCGACGGCGTTCGAGACACTCGGGAGATCGGCCCCGGGGATCGGCAGATCCCGGCCGTTCTGCCCGCCGATACCGAGGAATACGGCATCGTACTGCTCGCGAAGCTGGTCGAGAGTGACGTCCTTGCCCAGCTTGGTATTGGTCTTCACCTCGATGCCGAGGTCGATGATCCGCTGGATCTCCGCGTCGAGCTCACGCCGCGGCATGCGGTAGCCCATGATGCCGTAGCGGGCCATGCCGCCGAGCTTCGCCCGCCCCTCGTAGAGGACCACGTCGTGGCCGCGGCGGCGGAGCTGGTAGGCGCAGGAGAGGCCGGCCGGTCCGCCACCCACCACCGCCACCTTCTTGCCGGTAGAGACGGTGGGCTTTTCGAAGCTGAGGCCGTTCTCGACCCCGTAATCGCCGATGGCGTGCTCCACCGCGTTGATGCCGATGGTCTCATCGACAAACTGGCGGTTGCACCCCTCCTGACACGGCGCCGGGCACAGACGACCCATCATCGCCGGGAAGGGGTTGCGCTCGGTGATCCGACGCCACGCCGCCTCCCACTTGTTGTCCGACTTATCAACCCCCCGGAGGAGGTTGTGGTAGCCGCGGATATCCTCACCCGCCGGACAGCTCGCCTGGCACGGAGGGGTTCGCTTTACATAGGTGGGGCACAGGTGGCTGTGGTCCCCATTGACAACGATCTTGTCCCAGCCGGTCTCCTCCGAGTACGGGGGAAACTCGTACTCCAGGGCCGACTGGAGGATCGGATTCATATCCACTGTTTTTTCTGCCATTTGCTCAGATCCTCATCGATGCGTGTGAGCCCCGCGCCTGCAACCATCGGCAACCGGATACACCCCCGAAATGGGGGGTGCACCGCGGTGGCACACCGGCGGAGAGGGGGCGCAATTGCCCCCTCTCCGCGGTTTGCCACCCGCGCCGCTAGAAGCGGACGTGGGCCGACTTGTTGAAGGAGATCCGGGCGTGACGGTAGTTATCGATCATGTACTTATCAAAGGTCAGACCGGTCTCTGCGAAGAACCGCTTCCAACCGATGCGGTCGATCCACTCACCGACACGCTCCCACGGCTTACCACCCGCCTTGTAGGCCGCGAGGATGTTCTTCACGACCTCCGCCACCTCCGGCCAACGGGGCGGGTTGTTCGGCAGGCCGTGGGCGACCAGCTTCATGTTGGTCGGCTTGGTTCGCGCGTTGCCGAGCTTGCCGCCGACCCAGACGGCGAACTTGGAGTACTCGGGGTGGTTGATCTCCATCGCCGGGCAGGCACCGAAGCAGGCACCGCAGACGATGCACTTGGACTCCTCGACCATCAGCGACGGCTTGCCGTTCACCGTGGTCGGCCGGATCGCCGCCACCGGGCAGCGCGCCACCGCCTTGGGGAGCTCGCAGATGTTGGAGAGGATGTCGTGGTTGATCCGCGGCGGCCGGGTGTGCTGGATCACCACCGCGATGTCCGCCTGACCGCCGCAGTTGATCTCGCAGCAGGAGGTGGAGAGACGCACGCGGTTGGGCATCTCCTCACGACCGAACTCCTCGAAGATCGCGTCCATCAGGCTCTTGTTGGCACCGGAGGCGTCGGTCGCCGGGATGTCGCAGTGGAACCACCCCTGGGTGTGGGCGAAGCAGGTGATCGCGTTGCCGGTACCGCCGACGGGGTGACCCTCCGCCTCCAGCTCCTCGATGATCTTGTCGACGTTCGCCTCCTCGGTGGTCATCAGCTCGCAGTTGGAGCGGACGGTGAAGCGGAGGTGGCCCTCGCAGTACTTGTCGGCGATGTCGCACAGGAAGCGGACGGAGTCGACGGTCATCTGCCGCTGGATGCCGCAGCGAACGGTGAAGAGCTTCTCACCGCTCTCCGCCACGTGGCAGAGGACGCCGGGGCGCGGCCGGTAGTGGTACTGCCACTTGCCGAAGTTGCGGACCTGGGCCGGGTGGAGCTCCGGGATGTGGTCACGCACACCGGACTCGATGGTTTTCCATTCTTCGGTGGATGCTGACATATCGGTGTTCCTTTTGATTTGGGTGGGTATGAGTTCGCCCCGCTTCCCGGCCTAGTAGGCGGCCTTGAAGAAGGGGTTGTCGCGCGGGTGCTCGACCATGTCCGGGGTCGCCTCCAGACCGGCGGCATCGAGGAAGGTCTGGATGCCGAGGCGCTCGATGCACTCCCCGAGCCGCTCGTGGTCCAGTCCGTTCTCCGCCCACCAGTCGATCACCCGGTCGGTGAACTCGATCATCTTGGCGAAATCCTCGTCCGTCTTCAGCTTCATGAAGGGGACCATCATCGAGCCGAGCATGTTACCCACCTTCAGGTGGCCCTTGCCGCCCATGAGCAGCGATACGCCGCGATCCTTGCCCGGGGAGAGGGCCTCGGTCATGACGTTGATGCAGTGCATGCAGCGGACGCAGTCGCTGTTATTGATCTCGATGTCGCGCGTCCCCTTCAGCTCGATGGCGCGGGTGGGGCACATGTTGATCACCGAGTTGACCACATAGTCGAGACCGTTGTTGTCGATGAAGGCACCAACCTTCTCGTGGTCGATCTGGATGTCGTCGCGCCAGGTGCCGATCACCGCGCAGTCGGAGCGCTGGGTGGAGTTGGCACAGTCGTTGGGGCAGCCGGAGAACTTGAACTTGAACTTGTAGGGGAACGACGGCCGGTGGACGTCGTCGCCGTAGTTGTTGAGGATCTTGAAGTGGGCGCCGAGGGTGTCGTAGCAGGCGTGCTCACAGCGCGCCTCGCCGACACACGACATGCCGGAGCGCATGTCCGCGCCGGCGCCGCCGAGATCCCAGCCGAGCTTGTTGAGCTCGTCGAAGATGTGCTGCACATTGTCCTGGGTGCAGCCGATGAGCTGCAGGTTGCCGGTCTGGCCGTGCATGCAGATGATGCCGGAGGCCTCCCGCTCCCAAACGTCACACACCTCGCGGAGCGCCTTGGTGGAGTAGTGGAAGCCCGCCGGCGGCTGGATGCGGAGGGTGTGGAACTCGGTCGCCTCGGGGAACTTGTCGGCGATCATCGAGAAGCGGGCGATGATCCCGGCGCCGTACCCGCGCACGCCGACCACGCCGCCCTTCCAATACCCCATGCGCGTCTCATAGGAGTACTCGAGCTGATCGAGAACCCCACGCACCATGGGATTGTGGGTCCGGTTGGCGAGCTTCTTCAGGCGGGTGATGAAGCCCGGCCACGGCCCCTTCTCCAGCTCGTCGAGGAGTGGAGTGGGGTGGAGGAATGTCTCCTGGGTATCCGTCTGTTCTGACATGGAGTGGTCTCCTTCCAGCAGGTTGGTGGGGGCTTACACATGGACCGCCATCCGAACGGAGGGCGGGGTTCTATACAAACCGCAAGGGCCGCAAATCGTCCTTCGCAGGTCCTCTACGGAAGGCCTACGAGATCTCCTCTGGTCGCGACCCCGCAGGGACATCGAGCGGGTTGATGAATACGAATTCGCCCCCCTCCGGGTGGCCATCGCCCTCCTCGAAGTCGAGGACGAGGTCATCCACCAGGGGGGCGCTCTCACTATCGACGACCACCGTCACCCCTTCGCTGGTGAAGGTCGTCTCACCGTCGGCCACCTCATCGAAGCCCATCCGGTAGGAGAGCCTGTCGTTGCCGAGGCGTCGCGCCTCAATACGCAACGCCATGCCATGGAGATCGTTCGTTGAAGAACGACGCACCTGTTCAGCAGCACGAGGTGTAACGGAGACCATGGCGTACCCAAAAAGTCGGTGCCGCACAGGCCGCTTCACCTAACCGCGGCCGCCCGGCCGGCCGAGAAGGATACAGCCACGGATCATCTTTTTCCACCCCCCTCCCGGTCTCTACCAAAATCCAGTGGCCCAACCACCTCCCCACCCCCGCGACGCAACCTAACCTGTGGTATGAAGATTGCATGTCTGTACGCCAGGGGATCGGGTGGCTGACCAACGCAAGACCGCGTCGCACCTGACCCTGCCTGCGTTTCCGCCTCCCCGGCCCGGTGGCCGGTGAAGCAGAATAGGTGAGCACTTAATTGCCCATATGTGCACCAAATAACCATTCCTGGCGCCCCAATGCCCTCCTCACCCATCCACGTCGTCTTCGTCTGCCCGGCCGGCCAGACCCCCCCCAACTGGGCCGAAGCGGCGCCGCTCCTCGGCTGGCAGCTCGTCCCCCTCAGCCCCGCCGAGCTGCGCGAGTGCGCCACCCCGGAGCATGACACGGCGGCGGTGGTCTACTGCGAGGGGACCGGCTGCGGCGAGCACAACGGCCGCCGCCCGGCGTGCAAGCGCACCGAGTACCACTGCCCGTCGGTGGAAGAGGTGCGGGCGGTCACCGGCGACCGCCCCCTGATCGTCATCGCCGAGCAGTCGGACCCCATGGCGGTCACCCACGCCCTCCTCCACGGCGCCACCCTCACCCTCCCCGCCCGACTGGAGGTGAACGAGCTACGCCGGATCCTCCAGGAGGCGCAGACCTCGCCGTGGCTGTCGCCCCCCTTCCACATCACCGGCGGCGAGGCGGGCGAGGACCCCCTGCCGCAGGTCGTCGGCCGGTCGCGGCCGATGCAGCGGGTGAAGACCCTGGTCCGCCGCTGGGCCGACCTCGACCGCCCCGGCACCATCCCCCTGCCGGTCCTCCTCTATGGCGAGACCGGCACCGGCAAGGGCCACGTCGCCCGCACCCTGCACCAGCTCGGCGGCCACAAGAAAGGCCGCTTCGTCACCGTGAGCTGTCGTGCCCAGTCCACCGAGGAGGTCGAGCGCGCCCTGTTCGGCGACCCCCGAGGCGGTCGCAGCGGGCACCGCGCCGACCTCCCCACCGGCGGCGCCATCGGCCGCGCCCGTGGCGGGGTCCTCTTCATCGACGAGATCCTCGCCCTCGCCCCCGCCACCCAGGCAAAGCTCGTCCGCTTCCTGGAGGAGCGCGCCCACCTGCGCCTGAGCGAGGCCCACGAGCCGGCGATGGACTTCCGCCTCATCGCCACCACCAACGACGACCTCCCACGGGCGATCGCCACCGGCCGCTTCCGCGCCGACCTCTTCCACCGCGTCGAGTGCCTCACCCTCCAGATGCCGCCCTTGCGCGAGCGCGGCGACGACATCGTCCTTTTGGCACGCCACATCCTCGGGCAGTTCGCCGCGGAGCACGCCACCCCACCCTTCTCAATCTCCGCCGGCGCGGTCCACGCCCTGCGCCACTACGCGTGGCCGGGCAATGTGCGTGAGCTCAGGAACGCCCTCATCCGCGCGGCAATGCGGGCCCACACCCACATCCTCCGGGCCACCGATCTCGGCCTCACCCGTCCGGCCCCGAGCGGCGAGACCCCGGATCTCGCGCCCCCCCCGCCCACGGCGACCGGCAGGCCACAGCCGATCCAGATCAAGAGCAACCGCCGGGTGTCGGTCGACTTCACCTCGATCGACCAGATCGACATCGAGGGGCTGCGCCGCGACCTCATCCGCCAGGCGATGGAGGCGAGCCGCGGCAACCAGAGCGAGGCGGCCCGTCGCCTCGGCCTGTCGCGCAACGCCCTGCGCTACGCGGTCAAGAAGTACGGCATCGTCGGCAGCAGCTAAAGGCCGGCCGCCACGGCCGCCGAGACTCCCTTGGCGGGGGCACCGCTCCGCGCCATGGGCAGCACCGCACCGACCGCCCCCATAACGGGTGGCGATCTCCCGACCCGACGCCCCAGCCGCGGAATCGGTCCGGTCGCCGCCGACGGCTGTCAGGTGGACCGTCGCTCCGACACGCTTCGACCCCGAGGACTCCGCCATCGGCGGTGGTGAAACTTCACCACCCCGGTTCAGCTCCGAGCGAGCTGCCGAACTGACCGACAAATAACGTTTTTTACGCCAACTTGGTAGCCCGGGATGGGCCGGAGACCGCCCCTCGCCCCCCGCCACCCCCCCCCCGTGTCGCAAAATGAGATTCTGCATAACCCACTGATACTACAGAGCTCTTTTCACCGAACACGGCGCTCGACACCCATCCATGAGACAATTCTCATATTGAAACAGAGAGGTGTCTCACTTCTAAACACTCCTCCACCCAATCAATAAAAAGACACTACCTGACTAGCCTAATAAATTAACCGTCTCTCATTGGCTTCTCAATGACTTATGTCGTTGTGGCAGAGATACTTCAGCAAACCGGTGAACGGCATGGAACTTGCGTAGGAGCACGCAAGCTCGCGTCGGGGTGACCGACCCCGGGGTGATCATCCTATCGCCTGGCGCTCCATGGGCGGCTTGCCCTCCAGGGAGAGCCTTTGTTGTTCCACCTCACGAAGGAGGGAGTCGAATGAGCACGACAACCAGTTGGACCTGGACCTCGACCCTGGTCGCGGTCGTCACCGCGGCGCTCTGTATGGGCACTGCACCGCCGGCCTTCGCCGACGACAACCACGGCGACAACCATAACCTCGGGCTGCACATCGACAAGGCGGAGTACAAGGACGGCAAGGACAAGCTCGAGATCAGCGGCGAAGCCTTCAATAACGCCGCGGTCAGCCTCTTCGACGCGGCGAGCAACGCCGCCATCGCCACCCTCACCGCCGACGACCACGGCGAGTGGAAGTACAAGGAGAAGCACCCCACCGCCATCCCGTGCGCGGTGCGCGCCGAGTCCGCCGGCCAGACCGACCAGCGTGACGTCCGCCACGCCGACGAGTTCGCCGGCGGCTGCGGCATCGCCGGTGGCGGCGGCGGGGGCGGGGGCGGCGGGGGCACCCCCACCGGCCCGACCCAGCCGAAGCACACCTTCAATCTGCTGATGAACTACGAGCTGGGCATGCACTGCACCGGCTTTGAGTTCTCCTACTGCTGCGTCCTGCCGCCGTACAACTCGATCGTCGCCCAGCTGGTGAAGACCGAGAAGAACGACAAGTTCCCGACCCTCCTCGGCGGCGACCCGAACGTCGGCATCGACCCGCTCGGTCGCGAGACGGTGGTCCGTGACGGCTTCAACAAGTACGTCATGCGCTACTGGCACGACGCCCAGCCGCGTAACGACGGCCGCGGCGCACCCCAACAATCGACCCTGATCTCCATGGCCGAGGGCAACTCCCTGCTCATGTGGAACACCAAGTTCGACGCCGCCGCCCCCGACGCGGGCAACAACCTGGTCTACGGCGCCTACAACGGCTCCACCGGCGTCATCCAGGGCGACGGCTCCTACGCCGGCGCCAACGACAACTACGCCAACGCCTGGTACAACCACTTCTTCATCTACGTCGACCCCGCCACCCCGACCGCCGCCGGCCCGAACCTCGAGGGCAAGGGCAACACCGGCCTGGAGGCGGACAAGATCCGCCTCGGCGTCCACGTGGTCTACCCGGAGAACACCGGCGCCGGCCTCCAGCCACTGGGGCCGGGGGTTGTGGGTGCCGGCTTCGAGAACGTCCTCACCTGGACCGGTGAGACCGGTACGGTGGTCTACAGCCAGTCGAAGACGGTGGAAGACCTCCCGGTGATGCTCACCTCGCCGCGCATCTGGGAGGCCCTGGGGCTGCCACTGACCCCGTTCGAGGACACCATCAACTTCTTCGGCGACCCCGGTGCGGTGGACGAAGGCTCCATCCGGCCGTACGTCCGGATGCGGGCGCAGCTCTTCGACTACGCCACCGGCAACGCGGTGCTCGACAACGGCCAGCCGGTCATCGGTACGGGCACCGCCCCGATCGACATCCCCAACTGCGAGCGGTGCCACGCCCTCGGCGACGGCGTCTCGGCAAACTCGGCGCAGAACGGCCGCCCGGCCCTCGCCGCCCTGGCCCAGCACGAGCCCGACTTCTAGAACGCCTATGAGAACGTCGACGTCCCCGCCGGCGACTCGGACTGGTACTCGCGCCTGAAGGCGGCCGCGGTCTCCAGGCTCGCCATCCATGACG
>JAJRSX010000182.1 GCA_024278555.1 bacterium
GCTACGAGTGTTACGACGATCAGGAGCCAGGTTACTTTGGTGGTGCGCATGGGTACGTCCTCCTTGAATGAGTGGTACAAAGTGTTCCGTGTACGACGCGTGCCGGTGAACTATATTCGTCGTACGTGGCGCGCGGGTGATTATAAACACACTATCGGTGCTCATAGTCAACTCATGTTCTGGCGGTGTGCGTAGATTCACGAGGATGAGCGACTGGGATCCGGGGGTCTTTCAGACGCGGCTGCTGGTGACAATGGGGAGTCGCACACGCCAAGACGTGGGGCACGCGGCGGGGGTGAGCCACACGACAATCACCCGCTGGCTCCAGCCCCACAGCCGCCCGAACTCGTGCGTGGCCTCCCTCTGGCGCGTCGCCCAGGTCCTCGGGGTGAGTGTCGGATGGTTGATCGGGGAGGCGGAGAGCCCGGTGGTGGCCGGGCCGTCAGGGGCGGCGCAGCCGGGGGCGGCGGCCCACCTGGCGGTGGAGCAGGCCCTTGGCGCCGGGGCGACGATGGAGCAGGTGGTCGCTCAACTCCGCCTCGTCACCCTGGCGGCGCGGGCGGGATAGGTCACGCCTCTTCGAACGGACACCGAGTCTCTGCCACGAACCCCTGCGCCCCGTCCACGAGGCTGACCGTCTAAATCTCTACCTGCCACCGGAACCGGCCTTCACGGCCGAGAGATCCGCCGGCCGATCACCGGAAACACCCACCCCCATCCTCGTGGCGCTACCCCGTCCCGGGCGACGACGCCGCATCATGCGGCGAGCTGGCGCTTGATCTCCGAGACCTCGGACTCCAGATGCGAGACCTTCTCCACGAGGACGACGTGCTCGTCCCGGCGCACGATGATCTCAAAGAGGCGGTCCAGACGCTTGTTGATCTGGTCATCCTTGCCACTGAGCTCTTCGCGAACGGCGTCGATCCGGCCGCTGACCTTGTCGATCCGACCACCCAGCTCTTCACGCACCGCGTCGATCCGGCCACCCAAATCTTCACGAACGGCGTCGATCCGACCGCTGACCTTGTCAATCCGACCACCCAAATCTTCACGAACGGCGTCGATCGGACCGCTGACCTCGTCAATCCGGCCACCAAAATCTTCACGAACGGCGTCGATCCGACCGCTGACCTCGTCGATCCGGCCACCCAGCTCTTCACGAACGGCGTCGATCCGATCGCTGACCTTGTCGATCCGGCCACCCAGCTCTTCACGAACGGCGTCGATCCGATCGCTGACCTCGTCGATCCGGCCACCCAGCTCTTCACGAACAGCGTCGATTCGCCGGCTCTGGTCCACGAGGTGAAGGTTGACGTCGTCGAGGCGCTTTTCCACCCCGGCGAGCCCCTTCTCCACCACCGTCAGGCGATTCTCCACCCGCTCACCCGACGCCCGCAGCAACGCCAGCTCTGGCAGGATCAGCTCTTTGATGGTCTCCGCAACCGTTTCCATGGCACCCATTTCGGCTCTCCTCCTGAGATGAATTCCCCGGTCTCCGCCGGAGAAAGATTCATCTCGACGCTAGATGAGACCCTCCTTGTCGTCAACGACTACCGGAGAGGGCACGGTGCAGGCCCGGGGGATGGCTGGACGGAACGTAGCTCTCGCCAGAGGTGAGAGGGTCGGCGTCGCGGGCCTCGGCGATGCAGCGTTGGGGGACGTTGTTGACGGAGTGGACTATCGCGGCGTCGGAGAGACGTCCTCCTCAGTCGGATCCTGAATCCAGGCGCGGCTTGGAGGTGCAGGCAGCATTTGCGGTTACCTCTGCCTCCAGGGCCATGGGCTCCCTTTAGAGTTCCCCGAGCCCCACCCGGCCCCGGATTCCCCGCCCGTTGCGCCTCGCTCTCCGTTGCGTCTCTCGCACAGTCTGAGCCCGTCGCAGGCGGTGGATCCGGGATCGCAGTCCCAAGCCATCTCCGGGCGCGCAGCGCCCTCTATTTTTCGCACAGCGAAAAATGATCACTCGTCGCGATCGCGCACCGCGAGGTCAGACGGCGGCCGGGGGATCGGGAGGTTCCTGCCGGCGGCGAGGTCGCGGTAGACCCGCTGGAGCACCTCACGCGCCTCCGAGCGCATCTCGGCGAGCTGGCGGCGCATGTGGAGGATCACCTCCACTCCGGCACGGTTGACGCCGAGCTCGCGGGTGAGGTTGAGGATGATCTCCAGCTCTTCGAGGTTCTCCTCGGTGTAGCGGCGGGTGTTGCCGGCGGTGCGCTCGGGGGTGATCAGCCCCTGGCGCTCGTAGGCGCGCAGGGTCTGGGGGTGGACGGTGAACATCTCCGCCACCACCGAGATCGAGTAGCCGGGCCGCCGTGCCATCACCGCCCCTCCTTGGCCCACTCGAGGCCCCGGCGCGGGTCATAGGGGGCGAGGCGCGCCACCTCTTCCAGGTGGGCACGGGCGGCGTCACTCAGGTGCTTGGGCGGGACGATCTTGATCACCACGAGCTGGTCGCCGCGCTTCCTCCCTTTGGCGGCCGGCAGCCCCTTGCCGCGCAGGCGCAGCTTGGCGCCCGAGGCGACCCCGGCGGGGACCTTGAGCTGGGTGGCGCCGTGGAGGGTGGGGATGCGCACCGAGGTGCCGAGGGTGGCCTCGGCGAGGGTGAGGGGGAGGTCGAGGTAGACGTCCTGACCTTCGCGCCGGAAGTAGGGGTGGGTCGCCATCCGTACCCGCACGAAGAGGTCGCCGCGCGGGCCGCCGTTGGCCCCCGGCCGCCCCTTGCCGCTCACCCGGATCCGGGTGCCGGTGTCGACGCCGGTGGGGATCTTCACGTCGACGCGGCTGCCGTCGCCGAGGGTGATCCGCCGCCGGGTACCGTGGGCGGCGTCGTCGAGGGTGAGGGTGACCTCGGTCTCCACGTCGGCGCCCCGTTGCGGGCCGCGCGGCCGGCCGCCGCCGAAGAACTGTCCGAAGATGTCGCCGAGATCGGCGCCGCCAAAGCCGCCCGCACCACCGGGGAAACCGCCCGGGAAACCATCACCGCCACCCCCGAAACCGCCCGACGGTCCCGCCCCCTCCTGGAACCCCTCGCTCAGCCCCGCCTCACCGTAGCGGTCGTAGAGGCGCCGCTTTTTCTTGTCGGAGAGGACCCCATAGGCACGGGAAATCCGCTTGAACCGCTCCGCCGCCTTGGCATTCCCCGGGTTGACGTCCGGGTGGTGCTTGCGCGCCAGGCGACGGTAGGCGCGCTTGATCTCCTTCTCCTCCGCGTCGCGCGCGACGCCGAGCTCTTTGTAGTAGTCGGTGGCGGCCATGGATCACCGCCTCAACCCGCCGCCACCGCCGGTGCCAGGGGGGCGAGGGCGGTGGCGAGCTTGCGCTTCAGCTTCATCTCGATCTGGCGCACCCGCTCGCGGGAGACGCCGTACCGCTCGCCGATCGCCGCCAGGGCCAGGGGCTCGTCACTCATCAGCCGCTCGTCGAGGATGTACCGCTGGCGCTCGTTCAGGGTCGGGCGCAACTCCTCCACCACCTGTCGCACCCGCGCGTCGAGGTCCTCGCGGCCGTACTGCTCGTCGGGCGCCTCCTGATCGCTGGGGAGGAACTCCATCAGCGTGGCGCCGTCACCGTCGTCGTGGGTCGATGGCAGATCGAGGGAGAGGTCGCGGCGCCGCACCCGCGCCGCGGCGACCCGGGCGATCTCCTCCTGGACCTTGCTGTCCTCGGCGAGTTTCCGGTACGCCTCCGCCTCGCTGGAGCCATCGGCGTGGGTGTCGAGGTGGACGAGCTGGAAGAAGAGCTTCTTCTGCACCCGCGCCGAGGCGAGCTTCACCATCGACCAGTTGCGGATGATGTACTCCTTCATGAAGGAGCGGATCCAGTGGACCGCGTAGGTGAGCAGGCGGAAGCCGCGGTATGGGTCGAACCGCTTGACCGCGTGCATCAGGCCGATGTTGCCCTCCTGGATCAGATCCAGCAGCGGCAGGGCGAAGCGGGAGTACTCCTTCGCCACCTTGACCACAAAGCGGAGGTTGGCGAGAACCAGAGTGCGCGCCGCGTCGACGTCATGGTCATCGTGGACGCGCACCGCGAGCTCGTACTCCTCGTCACGGGTGAGCAGCGGGTAGCGGGCGATCTCTTCCAGGTATCGGGTCAGGTCGGTGGGCTGGGCCACCAGGGCGTTAGGCGTCATGGTGGGTTCTCCTCGCGAAGGCTCATGGCCAAGGTAGGACGTGAGTCTCGACATGTCAAGTTATCTTCGTTCTTTTTCGAAGATACTTGAGCCTGTTCGGCGCAAGGCGGTTCACCGGTCGGAGACGGCTCGCGCCATCTCGACTTCGAAGTGCCACCAGCGGATTGCGGGCGAGGCCGCCCCGAGGGGCAGCGGCGGCCATGACTGGCGAGAAATTCGGTGTCTCCGTGTTCCAGCGGTGTGCCGGCTGCCCGTCGATGTCGCCTCCGTCGGCGGTCAGCCACCGGCCACGGGGCAGGCGCCGATCGACTCCAGCCCCGCCTCCCACACCGCCGCCGGCTGCACCCCCTGCCAGCTCTGCTCCCCCATGACCACCGCCGGGAATCCGCGGAAGCCCGCCGCCCCCACCGCCCGCAGACGGGCGGTGATGAGCCGCGTGAAGCCGTCGCGATCATCGAGGAAGCGGCCGATCGCCGGGCGCGAGATCCCCAGGGAGCGGACGATCGCCGGGATGGTCTCGGCGTCGCCGATGTTGCGCCCCTCCTGGAAGGTGGCGGCGAAGACCCGGTCGAGATAGGCGTCGAGACACCCCTACTGTCGGGCCAGCTCCGCCATCCGGTGGGCCAGCCCCGAGTTGGCGAGGGTGAGGGGGAGGTTGAGCTCCACCCCCTCCTCGTCTGCCAGGGCGACGATGCCGCCGGCGGCGCGGCGCAACAGATCCTCGCCGAAGCGGGCGATGGGCGCCCCCTCGCGCGGTGTCTCCGGGTGGATCTGAATCCCCTCCCAGCGGAGGTCGAACCCCCACCGCCCCTGGAGGCGGCGCAGGCGCAGGCCGCCGAGGTAGCAGAAGGGGCAGATGAAATCGAAATAGACGGTGACCGTGGGACGGGTTGCCGGTGCTGCCATCCATCCAACATAGTGCGCGGCTGCCCCTCTTTGCCAACCGAAGGAGCCCCCAATGGCCGACCACCTGTTGATCCGCGCCGCCTTCCGCCAGCCGGTGGAGCGCACCCCCGTCTGGATGATGCGCCAGGCGGGCCGTTTTCTCCCCGAGTACCGCGCGGTGCGCGAGAAGGCGGACTTCCTCACCATGTGCAAGACCCCGGAGCTCGCCGCCGAGGTCTCCCTCCAGCCCCTGGAGGCGGTGGACGTGGACGCGGTGATCTTCTTCTCCGACATCCTCACCATGTTGGAGCCGATGGGGCTGGAGCTGACTTTTGGTGAGGGCGAGGGGCCCCGCTTCCCCGATCCGATCCGCACCAGCGCCGACATCGACCGCCTCTCGGTGGTCGACCCGGCCGACGGCCTCGCCTTCGTCGGCGACGCCCTCCACCTGTGCCGCGAGCGGATCGCCGGCCGGGTGCCCCTGTTGGGCTTCACCGGTGCCCCGTACACCCTCGCCACCTACGCGGTGGAGGGGTGCACCGGCAAGAACTTCAACCACATCAAGCGGTGGTACTACCGCGAGCCCGAGACCCTCCGCCGCCTCCTGGAGAAGATCGCCGACCAGGTGACCGTCTACCTCAACTACCAGATCGAGAACGGCGCCCAGGCGGTGCAGCTCTTCGATACCTGGGCCGGGGCCCTCTCCCCCGAGGACTACCGGGAGATCGCCGCCCCCTACACCCGCCAGGTGATCGACGGGCTGCACCGGGACGGGGTGCCGGTGATCCTCTACATCAACGGCGGCGGCCACCACCTCGACACCATGGCGACCCTCGGCGCCGACGTCCTGTCGCTCGATTGGCGCACCGACATGGCCGAGGCAAAGCGCAAGTACGGCGCCACCCACTGCCTCCAGGGCAACCTCGACCCGTGCGCCCTCTACGGCACCGAGGCGCGGATCCGCCAGGAGGTCCAGCGGGTCCTCGACGCCGCCGGGAAGGTGGGCCACATCTTCAACCTCGGCCACGGCATGCTCCCCGATATCCCGGTGGAGAACGCCCGCTGCTTCGTGCGCGCGGTGAAGGAGCTGGGGGTGCATGGGTGAGGCGCGCTACGCGCGCAGGGATGAGGGGTGGGGGCCGGACAGCCCTGCGGGCCGAATGAGATACCGATGGAAGCGACCAACCAAACAAAACATCCGGCTGCGGAGCGGCCGACGATCCCCCCACCCCGCGAACGCAGCGAGCCCATCCCCCAACCCCCACCCCCGTGCGCGAAGTACGCCCCATCCCCGCGAACAACGTGAGCGACACCGACTGTGACTGCATCGTCCTCGGCGCCGGCGCCGTGGGGTTGGCGTGCGCCTCGGTCCTCGCGGCGCGCGGCGTCGACGTGCAGGTGCTCGACCCGCGGCCGGCCGCCGGCGGCGTCATGCAGAGCGAGCGGGTCGACGGCTATCTGCTGGAGCGCGGCCCCAACTCGACCCTCAACACCTCGGTGCGGGTCGAGCGGTGGCTCGCCGAGCTCGGGGTCGCCGAGGCGCGCCGCTTCGGGCCGCAGGCGGCATCGAAGCGGTTCATCCTCCGTGGCGGCCGCCTCCGCGCCCTGCCCACCTCCGCCGCCGCCTTCCTCCGCACCCCGGCGTGGTCGCTCAAGGGCAAGCTGCGGCTGATGGCCGAGCCGCTCATCCCCAGGCGGCGCGCCACCACCGAGGAGTGCCTGGCCGACTTCGTCCGCCGGCGGCTGGGGCAAGAGGGGCTCGACTACGCCCTCGACCCCTTCGTCTCCGGGGTCTACGCGGGCGACCCGGCGCGCATCGCCATCGACGCCGCCTTCCCGATGATGGTCGACTTCGAGCGCGACCACGGCTCCCTGGTCATCGGCATGATCCGCACCGCCAAGGCGCGCAAGGCCGACCCCGACCGCCCCGCCGACCGCACCCTCTACGCCTTCGCCGAGGGGATGCAGCAGCCCATGGTGGCCGCCGCCACCCGCCTCGGCGACCGCCTCCACCTCGGGGTGCGGGCGCGTCAGGTGGTGGCCGACGGCGACCACCTGCGGGTCGAGTCGGACGGCCTCACCCTCACCGCCCGCCGGGTAGTCTGCGCCACCCCCGCCTACGCCGCCGCCGAGCTCCTGGCGCCCCTGTCGCCGGAGGCCGGGCGGCTCCTGGGGGAGATCGAGCACAACCCGGTGGCGCAGGTCTACCTCGGCTACCGGCGCGAACAGGTGGGCCACCCCCTGGACGGCTTCGGGGCGCTCTTCCCGTCGAAGGAGGGGAAGCTCACCCTCGGCTCCCTCTGGTCCTCGACCCTCTTCCCGAACCGCGCGCCAAAGGGGCACATCCTGCTGACGAACTTCGCCGGCGGCGCCCGCCGCGCGGAGATCCGCGACATGGACCCGGTGGAGATCCGCAACCAGGTGGTCGAGGAGCTCGCCCCCCTGATGGATCTCCACGGCGAGCCCGCCTTCGCCGAGGTGCAGGTGCTCCCCCGCGCCATCCCCCACTACACCCTCGGCCACACCGCCCGCATCCGGGCCATCGAGCAGGCCCTCGCCGCCACCCCGGCGCTGCACCTCACCGGCAACTACCTCCTCGGCATCTCGGTCTCCGACTGCTGGAAGCGCGGCCTGCTGCTGGGCGACGCGCTGGCGGGGTGAGGTCGGCAAGGCGCGATCCGCGTGCGCCGGCCATTGACCGCGGCCGCACCGGTGCCGCACAAAGTCCGCCGTGGCCTTTCTCGCCGATCTTCACGTCCATTCACGCTTTTCCCGTGCCACCAGCCGGTCGCTCGACCTGCCCCACCTCGCCATCTGGGCGGCGAAGAAGGGGATCGCGGTGGTCGGCACCGGCGATATCACCCACCCGGGGTGGCGCCAGGAGGCGCGCGAGCAGCTCCTGCCGGCCGGCGGCGGCCTCTTTCGCCTGCTCCCCGAGGGGGAGCGGGAGGTGGCCCAGCGGGTGCCGGCGGCGTGCCGGCGCACGGTGCGCTTCATGCTCACCGGGGAGATCTCGACGATCTACAAGAAGGGCGAGCGGACCCGCAAGGTCCACCACCTTGTCTTGCTGCCCGGCTTTGCCGAGGCGGAGCGGCTCGCCGCGCGGCTTGAGCGGATCGGCAACCTCCACTCCGACGGCCGGCCGATCCTCGGGCTGGACTCGCGTGACCTCCTGGAGATCTGCCTGGAGGCGGGCGAGGGGGTGACCCTGATCCCGGCCCATATCTGGACACCGTGGTTCTCGGCCCTCGGGTCGCGCTCCGGCTTCGACGCCATCGACGCCTGCTACGGCGATTTGGCGCCGCATATCTTCGCGGTGGAGACGGGGCTCTCCGCCGACCCGCCCATGTGCTGGCGGGTCTCGGCCCTGGACCGCTACCGCCTGGTCTCCCACTCCGACGCCCACTCCCCCGACCGCCTCGGGCGGGAGGCGTCGCGCTACCACACCGGGCGCGACTTCTTCGCCATGCGCCGCGCCCTGGAGACCGGCGCCGGCTACGGCGGCACGGTGGAGCTCTTCCCGGAGGAGGGGAAGTACCACCTCGACGGCCACCGCGCCTGCAAGCAGCGCCTCACCCCGGAGGAGACCCGCACCGCCGACGGCCTCTGCCCGGTGTGCTGCAAGGGGGTGACGGTGGGGGTCCTGAACCGGGTGGAGCAGCTCGCCGACCGGCCGGCGGGGGTGCGGCCCGGGGTCGCCGCCCCCTTCACCTCCCTCGTGCCCCTACCCGAGCTCCTCGCCGAGATCGCCGGGGTCGGGCCGCGGACGAAGCGGGTGGCAGCGGAGTACGAGGGGCTGCTGGACCGCCTCGGGCCGGAGATCACCATCCTGGAGGCGCTGCCGGTGGAGGAGATCCGTCTGGCGAGCTCGCCGCTCCTGGCGGAGTCGATCGCCCGCCTGCGCGGCGGCAAGGTGGTGCGGGAGGCGGGCTTTGACGGCGAGTACGGCCGCGTCCACCTCTTCGAGCCGGGGGAGCTGGCCCGCGCGATCCACGTCGCCTCTCTCTTCCCCGACCTGACCGCCGAGGAGCCGCCCGCGCCCCGCGCCGCCCCCTCACCGTCCCCCGCCCCCGTGCCGTCCCCCGCCCCACCCGGACCGGCGGAGCGGCCGAAGCCCGCGCCATCGCCGACCCCCGGCGCGATGCACGAAAGCGCGATCGCCGACCTCGACCCGGAGCAGGCGGCGGCGGTGGGCCACACGACCGGGCCGCTGCTCTTGATCGCCGGTCCGGGGAGCGGCAAGACGCGCACCGTCACCCACCGCATCGCCGCCCTGATCCGCGACCACCAGGTACCACCGGAGGGGTGTCTGGCCCTCACCTTCACCCGCCGCGCCGCCGCCGAGCTCGGCGAGCGGCTCGCCGCACTCCTCGGGGAGGGGGCGGAGGCGGTCACGGTGACCACCTTCCACGGCCTCGGCCGCCGCATCCTGCGCGCCCACGCCGCCGACCTCGGCCTCGACCCGGCGGTGGTCGTCGCCCCGGAGGAGGAGCGCGCCGCCTGGCTGGCGGCGGCACTCTCCGTCTCCGAGCGACGGGCGGCGCGGTGGCTCGGGGCGATCTCCCTGCACAAGCGGCGCGGTAGTTGCCCGGAGACGGGCGGTGAGCTCGCCACCGCCTTTTCCGCCTACGAGCGGGTCTTGGCCGACCACCGAGCCGTCGACCTCGACGACCTGGTGGCGCGACCGGTGGCGCTCCTCGAATCGAGCCCCGAGCTCGCCGGGGCGTGGGCGTCGCGCTACCCGTGGATCTCGGTGGACGAGTACCAGGACGTCGACCCCCTCCAGTACCGCCTGTTGCGCCTCCTCGCCCCGGGGGAGGCGAACCTGTGCGCGGTCGGCGACCCGGACCAGGCGATCTACGCCTTCCGCGGCGCCGACGTGGGGTTTTTCCTCCGCTTCCAAGAGGACTACCCGACCACGAAGGTCGTGGAGCTGGGGCGCAACTACCGCTCCACCGCCACCATCGTGGAGGCGGCCGGGGCGGCGATCGCGCCGACAAGCCTGGCCCCGGGGCGACGGCTGGAGGCGATGGCCGCGGGCGGCGAGGCGATCACCCTCCACGCCGCCCCCACCGAGCAGGCGGAGGCGGAGCAGGTGGTGGCGACCATCGAGCAGCTCCTCGGCGGCCACACCTTCTTTTCCCTGGACAGCGGCCGCGCCGACGGCGTGGCGACCGGCTACGGCCTCTCCGACATCGCCATCCTCTACCGCACCGAGGCGCAGGCCCCACCCCTGGCCGAGGCCCTGGCGCGCGCCGGAATCCCCTTCCAGCACCGTACCCACCGGCCGTTGGTCGGCCGCCCCGGGGTGGCGCCGCTGGTGGCGGCGGCGGCCACCGAGGAGGGGGCCACCGTGGTCGCCCGCCTGCGCGCGGCCGCTCGCCGCCTCGGGGCCGAGGCGGCGAGCGGCCTCACCCTCCTCCTGCCCCTGGCGAGCGTGTGCGACGACGATTTTGTCCGCTTCACCGACGCCCTGCCGGTGGCCACCGAGATGGCCGCCTGGGAGCCGGGCGCCGCCGCCGTCTCCCTGCTCACCCTCCACGCCGCCAAGGGGTTGGAGTTTCCGGTGGTCTTTTTGGTCGGGTGCGAGGAGGGGCTCCTGCCCCTTCGCCGGGGGCGCGGGGTGGTGGACGAGGCGGAGGAGCGGCGCCTCTTCTTCGTCGGCCTCACCCGGGCCCAGGAGCGGCTGATCCTCAGCCGGGCGAAGATGCGCGCCCACCACGGCCGCCCCACCCCCGCCTCCCCCTCCCCCTTCCTCGCCGACCTCCCCCCCCCGCCTCCTCACCCACCACGCCCCCCGCCCGCCGCGACCGCGGCAGGCACAGATGGCGCTCGACCTCGGGTAGATCTCAACGCTAAGAGACAAGGGTGCAGTTGGATCCGAGCCTTCACTCCGCCCGCCCCGCCACCGCCCGCAGGAGGAGGAGGACCGCCGCGGCCGCCGCCACCAGGAGGAGGGCCAGGCGGGCGGCGACCGCCAAGTGGCCTGACTCGAGGGCGATGTAGAGGCCGGTGGCCACGGTCTCGGTGCGGCCCGGCAGGGTCCCGGCGACGGTGACCGTGGCGCCGAACTCGCCCAGCGCCCGGGCGAAGGCGAGGACCGCCGCCGCCAGGAGCCCCGGCCGGGCCAGGGGCAGGGTGACGCGCCAGAGGATCTTCCACCGTGAGGCGCCGTGGAGCTCGGCGAGGCGCTCGAGCCGCGGGTCGACGCCCACGAAGGCGGCCTCGGCGCTACGCACCACCAGGGCGACCACCACGGTGAACTGCGCCGCCACCACCCCGGGGAAGGCGAAGAGGAGCCCCACCCCCCCCTCCAGCCAGCTCCCCGGCGGGGCGCGCAGGGCGAGGAGGATGGCGGTCCCCACCGCCACCGGGGACAGCATGGTGGGGAGGTCGAGGAGGGTGGTGACCAGGCGGCGGCCGGCCATGCGGGTGCGGGCCAGCCAGAGGGCGGTGGGGACGCCGACGACGAGGGCTAGGAGGGTGGCGCAGAGGGCGGCGGCGAGGCTGATGCCGAGAAGCGGCAGGAGGTGGAGGGGCGCCTCCGCCGGCGTCGCGGCGAGGCGCGCCAGGGCGAGGAGCAGCAAGAGGAGGTAGGCGACGAGGGCCGCGGCGGTGGTCGCCGCCCGCGCGCCCCCCACCACCCCCGGCGGCGCCGCATCCACCCCCTTGCCCCTCACCGCCCCACCCCCTCCGGCGGCTCGGTGCGGTAGCCGTGGCGCCGCCAGATCGCCCGGCCCGCGGGCGAGGCGAGCCAGGCGAGAACCCGGCGTGCCGCCGCCGGGTGGCGGGCAAAGGTCGTCACCCCCCCGGGGATCGTCGCCACCCCGGGGATCAACGCCGGGTCCACCGGGACCGCCTCGACCCGCTCCGGGAACCAGGCGGCGAAGACCCGCCAGCCGAGGATCGCGTCGACGCTGCCGGTGGCGAGGAGGTTGGCCACCGCCGCACACGACGGGGCGCGGCCGGCACGCGCCGCCACCGCCCCCTGCAGGTGGGCACGGGCCAGGAGCCGCCGGCCGTAGTCGCCCACGCAGACGGTGCGCGGCTCGCCGAGGGCGACCTTCACGTCGTCCCGCAGGAGATCGCGCGGGGTACGGATCCCCTTCGGGTTGCCCTTGGCCACCAGCAACGCCGGTACCAGGTAGGCGAAGTCAACGCGGGTCGCCGGGTCCACCACGCCGCGGCTGATCGCCCGCTCCAGGTAGTCGTGGCTCCCCGGGAGGTAGATGTCCCCCCGGTGGGTGAGACGGAGCTGCGCCAGCAGCGCCCCCGAGGCGCCGAGGTTGGGGAGCACCTTGATCCCGAGCGCCCGTTGGATCTCTGGAATCGCCTCCTCGATCACCGGCGTCGAGGCGGCGCCGGCGAAGAGGAGCACCTCCTCCCCCGCCATCGCCGGCCGCGACACGACGACCACGAAAACCGCCGCGATTAGCCACGGAATCCACGGAAGGACACGGAAAGATCGTGAGCGCTTCATCGGATCCTTTCCGTGTCTTTCCGTGGATTCCGTGGCTAATTTCTCATTCTCCAAGCCCCCCGTGGCTACCGCACCACCACCTTCAACGGCTGCGCCTCGGGCTTGGCCGTTGCGACCTGCTTGCGGCGCGGGTCGTCGGCGTGGGCGGTGTGGCCGCGCAGGAGCCGCACAGCGTGGGGCAGGGTGTCGAGGATGGCGGTAAGGTTCTCGGTGGCCGCCCGCTCGCTGCCGGGGAGGTTGACGATGAGGGTGGTGCGGCGGATCCCGGCCACCGCCCGCGAGAGCCATGCGTGGGAGGTGATCTCGGCGGAGGCGGCGCGCATCCGCTCGGCGAGCCCCGGCACCTGGCGGTCAATCACCGCGAGGGTGGCCTCGGGGGTGACATCGCGCGGCCCGCAGCCGGTGCCGCCGCAGGTGAGGACCAGGTCGATGCCGCGGTCCGCGAGCCCTTTGAGGGAGTGCTCGAGGGTCTCCTGCTTGTCCGGCAGAATGCGGGTGACGGCCACGTGGGCGTCGAGTCGCGCCTCCGCCAGGCGCGCCACCGCCGGTCCGGCGGTGTCGGTCGCCTCGCCGCGGGAGCAGGTGTCGGAGCAGGTGACCACCGCCACCTGGATCCGGTCGCGCTCCACCAGCTCGACGACCCGCACCGCGGTGGCCGCCGCCGCCTCGCCGCCCTTGAGGACGCGGCCGAAGACCCCGAGGCGCGGCATGATGCAGTCGCCGGTGCGGTAGTAGATGGCGCACCGGTCGTGACACACCTTGCCGATCTGGGTGATCTCGATCTCCGCCTCGCCGATCGCCAGGCGCGAGCCGATCCCGACCCGCGCCAGCTCCAGCCCGGCGACCACGATGTTCTCGCCGAAGGCGCCCGGCTCCAGCTCCAGCCCCAGGGCGCGCTGGTCGTCGATGTCGGCCTCCAGCAGGAGGCTCACCTGCCGATGGCCGGGGCCGGCGTGGGCGTCACCCTCGACCCCGTGGGCCTCCTGCAGGCGAATCCGCTCCACCGGGCGCTTCACCATCCCCTTCTTCTTCGAGGTGCAGACAAAACGGACGGTGCCGGTCATGGGAGGCTCCTTG
Source organism: bacterium (assembly GCA_024278555.1). Classification (GTDB taxonomy): domain Bacteria; phylum CG2-30-53-67; class CG2-30-53-67; order CG2-30-70-394; family CG2-30-70-394; genus CG2-30-70-394. The sequence continues at coordinate 13,575 of JAJRSX010000182.1, forward strand.
TGGAAGGTTCGAAAAGCTGGCGGGTGGGTGCGCGATCCGGTCTTTCAACGCAAAGGCGCCAGGCCGCCGGAGCGCGAAGGGCGCGATGAGGGGCCGCGGGGGTCTCGGGCAGACCACCGGCGGGGCGGCGACTCCTGGAAGGGGGATTCACCACAGAGACACAGAGGGCACGGAGAACTTCATAGGTAAACATTTCTTGATCAACACATGCCCGAACACCGCCTACAGAGGGGGTGACGCAACCAGGGCTCACGTTGCCGTGCACACGTTTGATGAGACGAGTCCCTTCCGATGCAGTCCTCTGTGCTCTCTGTGTCTCTGTAGTGAAATCACCTTCCAGGCATCCTGCGTAACCCCGCGTTGGCACCGGCGACACCCGGGCCTGTTTCTTCGCCCTTTGCGCCCCGGCGCCTTTGCGCCTCTGCGTTGCGCTGTTCACGGCGGTTGCGTCCGTGTCTGCGTCACCCCGCGTCGGCCGCCCGGTAGTCGCCGGAGCGGCCGCCGGACTTGGCGACCAGGTGGAGGTTGTCCAGGTGCATCTCCTTGGAGAGCGCCTTGAGCATGTCGTAGAGGGTGAGGCCGGCCACCGCGCAGGCGGTGAGGGCCTCCATCTCCACCCCGGTAGGCGAGCGGGTGGCGGCGGACGCCTCGATCTCGATCCGGTCGGAGGCCGGGGTGAAGTCGACCTCCACGTGGTCGAGGGGCAGGGGGTGGCAGAGGGGGATGAGGTCCGAGGTCCGCTTCGCCCCGAGGATCGCGGCGATCCGGGCGGTCTCGTAGACGTTCCCCTTGGGCGTCTCCCCCGCCTCGATCGCGGCCACCACCCGCGCCCCCACCACCAGGGTGGCGCGGGCCACGGCGCGGCGCCGGGTCGGCTGCTTGTCGCCCACGTCCACCATCCGGGCGTGGCCTTCATCGTCGATGTGGGTGAGGTCGGTCATGGCTCGCCTCGCTCGCCGGCGCTCTCCGCGCGCCACGGATACAGATACACCTCCACCTCCGCCCCCGCCGCCAGCTGCCCCTCGGCCTCCACCACCACGTAGCCGTCCGCCGCCGTGATGGTGGTGAGCATGTGTGACGCCTGGCGGGTGAGGGGGTGGACCGTGTCGCCGTCGAGGCGCACGCGCAGGAACAGGGTCCGGTCGCCCCTGGCCGCCACCGCCTCGGCGAGGCGGCCGGTGGTCCGATGCCAGCCAAAGGGGCGGCCGGCGGCCGCCTGCAACAACGGGTGGCAGTAATGGGTGAAGCAAGAGAGGGCGGAGACCGGGTTGCCGGGCAACCCCACCAGCACGGTGCTCTCGCGGCGGGCGACAAAGAGCGGCTTGCCCGGCTTCTGGCGCACCCGCCAGAAGAGCGGCTCGAAGCCGGCCGCCGCGGCCCCGCCGCGCACCAGGTCGTGGGGGCCGACGGAGACGCCGCCGGAGGTGAGTACCAGGTCGGCCTCCACCGCCGCATTTTCGATCGCCTCCGCCGTCGCCTCCTCGCGGTCGCCCACGTGCACCACCGACGCCACGATGCCGCCCGAGGCGACCACGGCGGCGCAGAGCATCGGGCCGTTGGAGTCACGAATCTGCCCTGGCGCCCGTGGCGCGTCACGGATGAGCTCGGCGCCGGTGACTACCAGGACGACGCGCGGCCGGGCGTAGACGATGACCCGCTCCACCCCGAGGCTGACGAACAGGCCGAGGAGCGCGGGGCTCACCCTCTCCCCGGCCACCGCCACCTCCTCGCCCGCCCCCAGCTCCTCGCCGGCGCGGCGCACGTGCTGGCCGGCCTGGCGCACCCGCTGGATCGTCACCCTGCCGCCCGCCGTCTCCGTCGCCTCCACCGGGACCACCGTGTCCGCCCCGTCCGGGACCATCGCACCGGTAGAGATCTGGACCGCCTCGCCCGCCCCGACTGTGCCCGCGTACGGGTGGCCGGCGGCGGACTCACCGGTGATCCGCAGAGAGACCGCCTCGCCCCCGGCCGCGGCCGCGGCCGCCACATCCGCCCAGCGCACCGCAAAGCCATCCATGGCGGAGTTGGTAAAAGGCGGCAGGGGCTCGGGCGCCACCACCCCCTCCGCGAGGCGGCGCCCCAGCGTCGCCGCCAAAGACACATCGACTCGCCGGGGCCGTGTCCCCAGGCCCCTGAGGAGCGCCACCGCCTCGTCCACCGAGATCATCTCCTGCATCGCTCAACCTCCGATCGCCGCCATGGAGACCGCCAGCCGTTGGGTGCGCGCCGCCTCCGAGACAAAGCCGTCCGCCCGCCGCCGGGCCACCGCGCCGAAGAGGGCGGCGGCAACCTCGCCGTCGGCCACGCCGCCGCGCAAGAGCGACGAGAGCTCGCCGCTCGGCTCGCCGTAGAGGCAGGTCTTTACCCGGCCCCGCGCGGTGACCCGCAGGCGATCACAGGTGGCGCAGAAGAGGCGCGACTCGCCGGCGATGATCCC
>JAJRSX010000183.1 GCA_024278555.1 bacterium
CCTACACCTGGAGCGCCACCGCCGGCACCCCCACCAGCGGCAGCGGCGCCACCTTTACCTGGACCGCGCCGGCCACGCCGCAGACGGCGACGGTCACCGTGACGGTGGCCGACGGCCGCGGCGGCGAGAGCCATCGCGACCTCGCGGTGGTGGTGGGAGGCGGCGTCGGCGGCTCCTCCCTGCGGGTGACGGTGCGCGACACCCCAAAGAGCAACCAGCCGGTGGCCGGGGTCCACGTGATCCTCTACAACGCGGACAACAAGACCTTCGATGCCGCCAACCACAAGACCACCGACGCCCAGGGGGTGGCCGACTTCGGCGACATCGGCCGCACCCGCGCCACCCTCGGCTTCGCCTATGAGAAGGGGAGCGGGGCGCAGGCGAGCCGCTCCATCGAGCTCTTTGTCGACGTCTTGGTGGGGGAGGTCGTCTATTACGTGGACATCAACCCGGAGGATCCGGAGTGCACCTCGCCGACGGTCACCATTAACATCACCCCGGCGACGAGCTGGTTCCGGATCGAGCCCTTCAGTTGGCAGGTGGTGCAGCCGGCCACGGTTCCGGTCTGCAGCGGCGACCTCCAGGAGGACGACGGCCTTCTCTCCATCCTGGTCCTCGCCGGCGACCTCTCCTCGGGGATTACCTCTTACGGCTTCCTCCCCGATCAGACGGTGGTCGACGGCGCCACCTACACGGTCGACGCAACGCGAACGCCGACCACGGTGAGTTGGTCCACCGACCCGGACACCCCCCTCGTCAGCCTCTCGGTTTCCGGTACCCGTCAGGGGGTGGAGTACGCCAACCTGGCGTCGGACTTCTCGGGAGCGGCGAGCGGCATCCTCGCGGTGCCGACCGACTTCCCGGTGGATCACCACTGGGTGGAGGGGACTGCGGGCGATTTCAGCACCACCCTGCGCATTGGCCGCAAGCAGTACACCCCGTTGCCCGCCACCGTCACCGTGCCGGTGCCGGACTACGACATCTCCAGCCTCACCTACGACGCCGCCACCCACACCTTTGCCTGGACCGTGGGCGGCACCACCCCGCGCGATGTCCTGGTCGCGAACGGGAGCTACCATCCCGCGAACAGCCCGGCCACCGAGTGGACCGTGGCCATGGTCGGGGACGCCACCGGTTTCCAGTTCCCCGACCTGCCGTCGCCCGTCGACACCTGGGTCGACCTCACCGCCTTTGACGGCGAGGTGAATGCGGCGATGCTCACGGTCCTCGACGCGGACAACATCACCGACTTCGACAACGCCTGGACCCTCCTCAACGCCGGCATCGACCCGGATGATCAGGCTACCGTCTTCTTCACCGGCATCCGTCAGGTGGTCTCTGGGGGCGGGCCGGCCGCCGCCTCGGTGCGCACCAGCGCCGTGGTCCAGCCCACGCCGCGGCCCGACCCCATGGCCGCCTTCAAGGGGCTGTTGCGGCGGTAGCCGCTTCGCGGGCGGCCACCTGAACCGGGGGGCGGCAGGAGGCCGCCCCCCTTTTTGGTCGGCCGCCGCCCGCCGGGGGCGAGGTGGGCGGCCCCGCCGCCTGTTCGCGCCTACTCGAAGGGGAGGCGGAGGAGGCCCACGGTGTAGGTGAGGCCGTGGTCGGTCGGTTGCACCGCCGGGGTGGGGAGGGCGAGCTTGACCGCGCCGTGGTCGATCTCCACCACGCTCTGGCTGTCGGCGATGCCGAAGAGGGCACCGGCCACCGTGCCGAGCAGGAGGCCGGTGCCGATCTTGGCGCCGGCGTCGTTCTGGTCGATGAGCCACGCGGCGCCGCCGACGATCCCGCCGATGGCGCTGCCGTAGAGGGCGTCGGAGAAGACGACCTCGCCGCGGGTGTCGGCGCCGGCGTCGGCGCGGGTGGGGAGGGTGGTGATGGCGCAGGCGACGGCCATCGTGATGGCGGCGATCTTGTGGTGCATGGTGGGCTCCTCTCCGTCGCCGTCCGTGGGATCGGACGGTCCGGGCGCACGGTAGCAGATCGGCGCGGCCCCCTGGCCCCTCTGGTCCAGCCGGTGCCGGCGGGTACGATCTCCCCCAGATACCCCTTTCGGAGCGCCACGTGCTCGCCCTCCTCTCCCCCGCCAAGTCCCTCGACCCGTCGCCGCCGCCGGTGGCTCCGACCCGGCCCACCCTGATGGCGGAGACCGAGGTGCTCGTGGGGGTCGCCCGACGCCTGTCACAGGGAGAGATCAAGAGGCTCATGAAGGTGAGCGACCCCCTCGCGCGGCTCACCTTTGATCGCTTCCACGGCTTCACTCTCCCCTTTGATAACACCAACGCGACGCCGGCGGCGTTCACCTTCGACGGCGCGGTCTACCGGGGGCTCGGGGCGCGGACCCTCTCGGCGGCGGATCTCGCCTGGGCCCAGGACCACCTGGGGATCCTCTCGGGCCTCTACGGCCTCCTGCGGCCCCTGGATCTCATCCAGCCGTACCGCCTGGAGATGGGGACGCGGCTGCAGACGGGGCGCGGGGCGAACCTCTACGCCTTCTGGGGCGATCGGATCACCGCCCGGATCAACGAGCGCGTCGCCGGCCACGCCGATCCCACGGTGGTGAACCTGGCGAGCATCGAATATTTCAAGGCGGTGCAGCCCAAGGGGCTCGCCGGGGGGCTGGTCCACTGCATCTTCGAGGAGTGGGAGGGGAGCCCGGATCGGGGGCGGGTCCTCGCGGTCCACGCCAAGCGCGCCCGCGGCCTGATGGCGCGCTACCTCGTGGAGCAGCGGATCGACCGCGCCGAGGGGCTCAAGGGGTTCGTGGCCGAGGGGTACCGCTTCCAGCCCGGCCGCTCCACCGGCGGGCGGTGGGTCTTTTCCCGAGAGCGCCGGCCGGCGGGGTGATCCGGTGCGGCGGCTCTTGGCGTTCTTGGCCTCTTCGCGGTGATCCCGCTTCCCGCTCCGCACAATATCGATCACCACCACCGGCGACGCCGATCCCCGGCCACGCTCTCTATGCGCTTCCCGTTCCATGGCCGGGACACCGCCTCCCTTCGTGTCCTTCGTGGTCGTTGTGGTTTTGTCTGTAGGACAGACGGAACCGACGATCGTGGCTCCGTGCTGACTATTTGACAGGTTCCTCCCGGGTTGTTAATAAAGACTCGCTTGTCCGAAATGCCTACGCGGGACGCGCCCTCCAAATGGTCCTCTCCAAGTCGTGTGATTACGGCCTCCGTGCCGCGGTCTATGTGGCCGCCCATGGGGACGGCCGCTTTGTCCCGATCGGGGAGATCGCGGAGGCGTTGGGCGTCTCTTTCCACTTTCTCACCAAGGCGTTGCAGCGGTTGAGCCAGCACCGGATCTTGACCTCCTCGCGCGGTCCCAAGGGGGGGGTCGCCCTGGCGCGGCCGGCGGAGGCGATCTCCGTGCGTGAGGTGGTCCTCGCCGTGGACGGGGACGACCTCTTCGAGCGGTGCGTCCTCGGTCTCGACCACTGCGGCGACGACCACCCGTGCCCCCTCCACGGCCAGTGGAAGGCGGTGAAGGCGGAGATGGAGCGCATCTTCACGGAGACCAATCTGCGGCTCCTGGCCGAGAGGATGGAGGTCGGCGGGATGCGGCTGACCAATCTCGGCTGAGCCACCCACCACTGAAATGCCAACTATAGTGGAGTTTTGACGCCGTAACGGAGGAGCGCCGGTGCGCTCGGGGCGGTTACCCCAACCAGAGGAGGAAGGTGCGTATGAGATCGGTTGAAGGAGGTACGTGCTCGGATGTTTTTACCCCCAGAGGAGGAGTACACCCATGAGAACGACCGTTGGTTCGCTGTTGGTAATGTTGTTGGGTGCGGTGTTGGAGGTGGTGCCCGCCACCGCCGTGGCCGCGGATGCCAAGCTGGTGGCGCAAGGCAAGGAGGTCTACACCGCCCACTGTGTCCTCTGCCACGGTGAGAAGGGTGATGGAAAGGGGCTCACCGGGATCATCGCCCGCTACCAGAAGCACGGGGTGGTGATTCAGCTCTACCCGCGCGACTTCACCGCCGGGATGTTTAAGTTCCGCACCACCCCCACCGGCTACCTGCCCACGGACGCCGATCTGCTGAAGACGGTCACCGAGGGGATCCTGCGCTCGGGTATGCCGTCCCACGAGGATGTCTCCCTGGCAGATCGCAAGGCGGTGATCGCCTACATCAAGACCTTCTCGCCGCGGTGGACCGAGGAGGAGCCGGGTGAGCCGATCAAGATCGGCAAGGTGCCCTCCTACGTGGGGACCGCCGCCTCGGTGAAGCGGGGCAAGGAGCTCTACAAGAAGGTGGGCTGCTTCCAGTGTCACGGTCTGAGCGGCAAGGGCGACGGTCCCTCGTCGGCCACCCTGAAGGATGCATGGGGCGACGCGATCCTCCCCTTCGATTTCACCTCGGGTGCCTTGAAGATGGGGTCGGGGCCGGTCGACATCTACCGGACCTTCGTTACCGGCCTTGACGGGACCCCGATGCCGTCGTACGAGGAGTCGCTGAGCGAGAAGCAGCGGTGGGATATCGTCTCCTACTGCCTCGCGGTGATGCAGCAGGGGAAGCCTCACCTCGCCGAGCGGTGACCGTGGCGCTCCCCAATCGAACCTGAGCCCCAAGTACGAAACGCAAGGAGATCCTGATGTCTAAATATTGGTTGCCAAAAACGCTGCGCTCTCGGCGTGGCATTCTGTTTACCTTCTTGACCGCTTCGATTGCGACGGCGCTGGTGGTGGGCATCGTGTCCGTCCCCAGCCTCGTAGAGGCAAAAAAGAACAAGCTGCGCACCGAGGTCCACCCCGGCGAGCTCGACGACTACTACGGCTTCTTCAGCGGTGGCCACTCGGGCGAGGTGCGGGTCCTCGGCCTGCCCTCCATGCGGCTCTTGAAGCGCATCGCGGTGTTCAACGTCGACACCGGCAGCGGCTGGGGGATCACCAACGAGAGCAAGGCGATGATGGGCGGGATGATCGTCGGCGATACCCACCACTGCCACGGCTCCTACAAGGACGGGACTTACGATGGCAAGTATCTGTGGGTCAACGACAAGGCGAACAACCGCCTCGCCCGCATCCGGCTGGATCTCATGGAGACGGACTCGATCATCAAGATCCCCCACGTCCAGGGGACCCACGGCACCTTCCCGCAGCGCTACCCGCAGACCGACTGGGTGGTGGTGAACAGTGAGTTCCGGACCCCGGTGGACAACGAGGGCAAGGGGAACTTCGAGGATCCGTCCACCTACGGCGGTGTCCACACGATCGTCGATGCCCACAAGATGGAGGTGATCGCCCAGGTGATCGTGCCGTGCAACCTCGACCTCGCCGGCACCGACTACCAGGGCAAGTACTCCTTTGCCACCTCCTATAACTCCGAGGGGGGCGCCACCATCTCGCAGATGCTCGCCAGGGATCGGGACTGGCTGGTGGTCTTTAACTGGGACGCGATCAAGCAGGCTCTGAAGAAGGGGAGCTACAAGGTGGTGGACGGGGTGAAGATGCTCGACGGCAAGCCGGGCACCGGCCTCGCGATCTACATCCCGATCCCCAAGAATCCGCACGGGGTGAACATCAGCCCGGACGGCAAGTACGCGATCGCCTCGGGCAAGGTCTCGCCGACCGCGAGCGTCATCGCCATTGACAAGCTCGCCGACGCCTTCGCCGGCAAGATCAAGCCGAAGGACTGCATCGTCGCCGAGCCGCAGATCGGCCTCGGGCCGCTGCACACCACCTTCGACGGCCGCGGCAACGCCTACACCTCGCTGTTCATCGACAGCCAGATCGTCAAGTGGAATATCCAGAAGGCGATCGACCTCTACCAGCACCCGAAGGAGGGGGATACGGCGGTGGTCGACCGCCTCGACATCCACTACCAGGTGGGCCACACCATGGCGTCGATGGCCGAGACCAAGGAGGCGGACGGCAAGTTCCTGGTGTCGCTGAACAAGATCTCCAAGGACCGCTTCCTCAACGTCGGCCCCCTGAAGCCGGAGAACGACCAGCTCGTCGACATCTCCGGGAAGAAGATGCGGTTGATCGAGGACGAGCCCTCCTACGTGGAGCCCCATGACTGCATCATCGTCCGCCGCGACCTCGTCGAGCCGCACGTCCTCGATCGGGCGGTGATGGATGAGCACCCCCTGGCGGTGCACAAGAACGCCATTGAGCGCGACGGCAACAAGGTGACCGTCCACCTCACCGCCAACGCCCCGGTCTATGGGATGCAGAAGGTTGAGGTAAACGAGGGGGATGAGGTGACCTTTATCGTCACCAACCACGATGAGATCCCCGACCTCTCCCACGGCTTCTGCATCTCCGAGTACAACATCAACTTCGTGGTCGGCCCCTTCCAGACGAAGTCGGTGACCTTCACCGCCGACAAGCCGGGGATGTACTGGATTTACTGCACCAACTTCTGCCACGCCCTTCACTTGGAGATGCGTCTCCGCCTCTTGGTGAAGGCGAAGGCGTGAGCAGAGCCCTGGCGGGATAGCTGTTTGGGGTGGCCGGTCGGTGGGGCCGGCCACCCCTCCCGCCTCCTTGGTGACGGTCTCTCCCTAACGCGGAAGGTCTCTCTTGTATCGCCAGTCCATACGAAGCCTCTTCATTCTCGCCGTACTCGCTCTGGTAGTGCTTGCCCGGGCGGCGTCGGCGCAGATCCTCTTTGGCGAGAAAAAGTACCCGTACGAGCTCGGTGACGTCCTCCCGGGCGCCGCGGAGTTCGTCGAGCAGGAGGGGTACTGGGAGGCGTATGGGGCGGGCGGCAAAGGCGGCGACCCGGTGGGGTACGTCTTCCTCTCCGACAACCTGGTGGAGATCCCGGGCTACTCGGGCCACACCCTGAACACCTTGGTGGGGCTCGATCCCACCGGCAAGCTCACCGGCGTAAAGATCGTCAGCCACGCCGAGCCGATCGTCCTCATCGGCCTGGACGAGCAGGTGATCCTCGACTTCGTCGCCCAGTACCCGGGCCATGACATTCGCGACCGGATCCTTATCAGCAACACCCCGAAGAGCGGCTACGTGACCGTGGACGGGATCAGCGGCGCCACGGTCACCGCGGTGGCGGAGAACGCCACCATCCTCAAGGCGGCGCGGACCGTGGCCAAGCAGGTGGGGATCGTCAAGGCGTCGGAGGTGCGTAGCCGCCGCCCCGCACCGGACTACCGCCCCCTCGACTGGCCGGCGCTGGTGGCGAACAAGGCGATCGGCCACCTCTCCCTCACCCCGGAACAGCTCCACCGCAGTGGCGACGACTCCACCCTCGACCTCTACTACGCGATCCTCGACGCCCCGGCGATCGGCCGGAATCTCCTCGGAGAGCGCTACTTCAAGATCGTCCAGGAGCGGGTGGCGCACGATGGGGGGTGCGCCCTCTTCATCGGCGCCCGCGGCCCGGTCTCCTTCAAGGGGGCGGGGTTTGCCCGCGGCGGCGTCTTCGACCGCTTCTCCCTGGAGCAGCAGGGCGACCTCTTCGTCTTCAAGGACATGGATTACGTCAACCACTTCGACCTCCCCATCGAGGGCGGCGTGGAGCTCCATGAGGGGGGGGTCTTCTACATGAAGAACCCCGACTTCGATCCCGCCCAGCCCTTCACCTTCCACCTCACCCTCCCGTACCGGGTGGGGGACAAGAAGGAGTACGCCACCTTCCTGAGCGACTACGAGCTGCCCGCCGATTTTGTCGAGGAGGAGGTCCCCTTCTGGGTGACCCGCTGGCACGAGGCGCAGATGGAGGCGGCGGGTCTCGGCCTCTTCCTGATCGCGGCGGCCGCCCTCTTCACCTTCCGCCGCCGCCTCCTGCCGTACCGCAAGTGGTTCCACCGGTCCATCGCGGTGGTGGCGGTGGTGTGGGTCGGCCTGCTGATGCATGCGCAGCCCTCCACCACCCAGATCCTCACCCCGGTCAACGCGGCGGTGCGCGGCAAGTTCCCCTTCGAGATCTTCCTCTCCGAGCCGCTGATCTTCTTGTTCTGGATCGCGATCCTCCTCTCCCTGCCCCTGTGGGGACGGGGCTTCTTCTGCGGCTGGCTCTGCCCCTACGGGGCGCTTTTGGAGCTCCTCACCACCGTGTGGCACAAGGTCGCACCCAAGCGGCTGGTGCGGCGCATCGATCGATGGGATCCGGGGCGCCTGTGGCGGTGGGGTAAGTACGCCACCTTCCTGGTGATCCTCGCGGTGGCCTTCGCCTCCCTGCCGGCGGCGGAGATGCTCGATGAGGTGGAGCCGTTCAAGACCTTCATCCTGCGCCTCGTGCGTCCGTCCCACTTCGTCGCCTACTTTGTCGTGGTCACCGTCGGTTCGATGGTCGTCTACCGCGCCTTCTGCCGCTTCCTCTGTCCCCTCGGCGGGGCGCTGGCCCTGGTCTCCTTCAAGCCTCTCGACAAGCTGAAGCGGTACGAGCACTGCGGGACGTGCCACATCTGCTACAAGGGGTGTGAGCCGAAGGCGATCTCTCACGAGACCGGCCGAATTGACTACCGCGAGTGCCTCCACTGCTGGGACTGCCAGTCCACCGGTGAGGACCCCGCCCGCTGCCCGGAGCTGATCACCGCGGCCAAGAAGGGGCGGCCGGTGCGCCTCATGCTCCGCGCCTCGATCCTGGCGCTGTGCCTCGTCGCCACCACCGCGAGCGCGCGCACCTGGCAGGTGGCGCCCGAGGGGCGCCCGCTTGCCAAGACGCTGGCGGCGGCCGCCGACGGTGACACCGTCGAGGTGGCCGCCGGTCTCTACCGCGGCAACTTCGTGGTGGCGACGCGGATCACCCTCCACGGCGCCGACGGCGCGATCCTCGACGCCGGCGGTACGGGCCACGTCCTCGGGATCCAGGCGGCGGGGGTGGTGGTGGAGGGGCTCACCCTGCGCAACAGCGGCACCAATTCGGAGCGCTCCGACTCGGGGATCTTTCTGGCGCAGTTGGCCGCCGACGTGCGCCTCCTGCACAACCGGGTGGAGCACTGTTGGTTCGGGATCTGGATCCACGGCAGCCCGCGGCCGGTGCTCATCGGCAACCGCATCGAGGGGATGGCGGAGATGCGGGTGAACGATCGGGGCGACGGGATCCACCTGTGGGACGTGGACGGCGCCGAGATCCGCGACAACACGGTCGTTGACAGCCGCGACGGCATCTACATGGAGCTGAGCCGCAACTGCCGGATCGTCGGTAACACCATCGAGCGCTCCCGCTACTCGATCCACACCATGTGGTGTGACGGCAGCGCTTACAACGAGAACGTGGCGCGGGGCAACTATGTGGGGCTCGCCCTGATGTTCTCCAAGGGGATCGAGGCGCGCGGCAACACCCTCTACGACAACCGCACCCACGGCATCCTCCTGGTCCAGGATACGCGCAGCGAGATCGTCGACAACCGCCTGATCTCCAACACCAAGGGGCTGTTCGTCTACAACTCCCTCTACAACAAGATCCGCGGCAACCTGGTCGCTCGCAACCACCTCGGGATGCACTACTGGGGCGGCTCGGAGGACAACGAGGTCAACGACAACGCCTTCATCGACAACGAGATCCAGGTAAAGTTCGTCGCCTCTCGCGACCAGCGGTGGGACGGCAACTACTGGAGCGACTACCTCGGCTGGGACATCGACCGCGACGGCCGCGGCGACGCCCCGTACCTGTCGAACACCCTGGTGGACTCCCTCCTGTGGAGGTACCCGGCGGCGAAGCTCCTGCTCACCAGCCCCGCCTTCCAACTCCTGGCGGCGGCGGAGCGCGCCTTCCCGGTGATCGCGGTGCCCAAGGGTGAGGACCGGTCGCCGCGCATGGCGCCGATGTTTGTCGACTGGCAGGGAACCCTCGACCGTTACCCGGAGGTGGCCCACCGGTACTACGGTCACCTCTCGAAGCTGCCCCATATTCCTGGGGGGCACTAATCCAAGGGAGGTAGGGATTAGGGATGTAGGAAAATAGGGGAGGACAGCCCTTCGGGCTGATAAATATGCTGATGGAAGCCACCCACAAAACAATCATCGTCGGCCGCAGGCCGGCACCACCCCGATCTCCCTCACCCCTCACCCCTAACCCCTAAACCATGTCCATTGAGCAAATAGAGGCACCTCGTTTCGGGAGCACCCCATGATCCGTCTCGAAGCGGTCTCCAAGCGGTACGGCGAGCAGGTCGCCCTGCGCGCCATCGATCTGGAGATCCACCGGGGGGAGTGGCTCGGACTCTTCGGCCACAACGGCTCGGGCAAGTCGACCCTCCTGCGCCTGCTGCTCGGCCTCACCCGCCCGACCACCGGGAGCCTGCTCATCGACGGCAAGGCGCCGAGCCCGGCCGGGTGGCGCCGCCTGCGCGAGCGCATCGGCTTCATGCCGGAGCGCATCGCCTTCTACGACCACCTCACCGGCCGCGAGATCCTCGCCTATTTCGGCCGCCTGCGCGGCGTCGGCGGGGAGCGGGTGGCGGCGGTCCTGGAGCAGGTGGGGCTGGAGGCGGCGGCGGATCGGCGGTTGGCGGGCTACTCCAAGGGGATGCGCCAGCGTCTCAACCTCGGCCAGGCCCTCCTCGGCGATCCCGAGATCATCTTCGCCGATGAGCCGGTGGAGGGGCTCGACCCCCAGGGGGTACGCGCCTTCTTCGACCTCCTCCACGCCGGGCGGGTGGAGACGGTGGTGATGTCGTCGCACCGGCTGGCCGAGTGTAGCCACCGGGTCGACCGTATCTGCGTCCTCAACCAGGGGGAGGTGCGGGCACTCGGGTCGGTGGAGGAGCTCAGTCGCGACCTCCACCCCCCGGTCCACGTCCACGTCTACCCCTCCGAGTCCGCCAACGGCTCCCTCCAGACTACCCTCACCAATCTCGGCGCCACCGACGTGTCGATGCACCAGGGGGCGTGGGTGGCGGAGGTAGCGCAGGGGTCGAAGGTCGCATTCCTCGCCGGTCTGGCGGGGTGTCAGCCGCAGATCCGCCACCTCCACATCGAGGAGCCGAGCCTCGAGGAGCTCTACTTTGAACACGAGTGACCAGGTCCTGGCCATCGCCCGCAAGGAGCTCACCGACCGCCTCCGCAACCGGTGGGTGTGGACGGTCTCCGCCCTCCTCTTCCTCTGTACCGTGGTGATCGCCCTCTTCGGCGCCGCACCGGTGGGGGTGGTGGGCAACAAGGGGGCGGGTGCGGCCATGGCGAGCCTGATGAACCTGGTGGCCTACCTGGTGCCGCTCATCGCCCTCATCCTCGGCTGCGGGGCGATCATCGACGAGAAGCAGCGCGGCACCCTCGACCTCATCCTCGTCTACCCCCTGTCGCCGCGGGCCTACTTCGCCGGCACCTTCCTCGGCTTCACCCTCGCCCTGGCCATCGCGGTGGTGGTGGGCTTCGCCCTCTCCGGCCTGCTGCTCGTCTTCTGGGTGGGGGTCCCCGCTGTCGAGTACCTCACCCTCACCGCGCTGGCCCTGCTCCTCGGGACGGCCTTCCTCGCCCTGTCGTTTTTCGTCTCCCTCCTGTCGCGCGAGCGCGGCCGGGCGATCGCCTCGTCCGTCTTCCTGTGGATCTTCGCGATCTTTGTCTTCGACCTGATCCTCGTGGGGATCCTGGTCCTCTCCGGCGGCAAGGTGCCCGCCTCCCTCTTCGGGGCGCTGCTCCTCGCCAACCCGGCCGACTGCTTCCGGATCCTCTGCTTCCAGTGGATCGGCAGCGCCGCCACCCCCCTCGGGCTGGCCTCGGTTGCCCCGGCGGGGCTGCCGGCGCCGCTCCTCCTGGTGATCCTCGCCTTCTGGGTAGTGGTCCCGGTGGTGGCGAGCTACTGGCTCTTTCAACGTCGCGTCGACCGTGACGCGCTGGTGTGATTTGTGGTTCCTCTTTAAGGAGAAGTCGATGTTCACAGACGCGTGGGTGGTGGCGACGGCGCTGTTGTTGGTGGCGGTGGGTGGGGCGGAGGCCGGCGAGCTCCACGGCCGGATCGCCACCCCGAGCTGGGGTACGGCGGTGGTGTGGGTGGAGGGGGTCAAGGGCGACGTACCGCACCAGGAGACCCCCCTCACCCACGTCCGCGGCGGCAAGTTCCGTCCGCACGTGGCGATCGGCTTCGTGGGCAACGACTTCGTCTTCCGCAACAAAGACAACCGGATGCACAACATCCACCTCAACCTCCGCCTCGCCCGCCACGAGGCGGTCTCGGGTCGATCGCTCCTCTATGGGGCCACCCTCTACAACATCGCCCTGCCGGCGGGGAGCAAGTCGGTGCGGCGGCCGATCAAGGAGAGCTTTCGCTACCGTGACGAGACCGGCTTCATCGAGGTGACCTGCGACCCGCACCCGCGCGAGCGGGCCTTCATCCTCGTCTTCGCCCACCCCTTCGCGGCGGTGACCGCGGAGGACGGCACCTTCTCCATCCCTGGCGTCCCCGCGGGGCGCCACCCGGTGCGCTACTGGCAGGGAGGGAAGGTGGCCGACGGGGGGGTGGTGGAGGTGGGCGCGTCGGGGGTGACGGAGGTGGTGGTGGGCAAGGAGTAGCTCGGTCGTGGGGCGGGTGAGGCGGATGGTGGCGGCGGCCGGGCTGGCTGTCGTGACCCTGATCGGGAGCGGGGCCGGGCGTGCTTCCGCGGCGCCCCTGCAGCCTTCCGCGGCGTCCCTGCCACGCTTTGCGCTGCCCAACTGGGACGGCCGGGTGGTGACCAACGACGCCCTCCTCGGGCAGCGCGCCATCCTCGTCTTCACCTACGCCAAGTGCGTGGTCGGCTGCCCCACGGTCACCTTTCGTCTCAAGGGGCTCGACGACGAGCTCGGCCACCCGTCGGACCTCCGCTTCGTGCTGATCTCGGTCAACCCCGCCATCGACACCGCGGAGGAGGTCCTGCGTCACTTCCACACCTGCGACATCGACCCGCAGCGCGATCCCCGCTGGCTTTTTCTCGGCGGGAGCGAGCAGCAGGTCGCACCGGTCCTGGCGGAGTACGGCATCGTGGTGAAGCATACGGCCACCCCTCTGGGGGACCTCATCAAGCACACCATCAAGGTGGTGGTGGTCGGCCCCGACGGGCGGCCGACAGCCACCTTTTCCACCTACCAGTGGGATTCAGAGGAGATGCGCCATGCCCTTGGCCTGTGACCGCGACGCGGACGGAACCCTCGACCGGCGGGCCTTCCTGCGCCTGGCCGGATACGGCAGCCTCACCCTCCTCGGTGGTCCGCTCCTGCCGCGCCGCGCCGCCGCGGCGGTGGACCCGGCGGCGGTCACCCGGATGGAGATCGAGGTGAGCTACCGCACCGAGGTGCGGAGCCTGCCCAGCGACGCGGAGCGGCTTCACCTCTGGATGCCCCTGCCGCCGGCGACGCCGAGCCAGGAGGTCCACGACCTCACCGTGCAGGCGTCGCTCCCCCACGAGGTGCGCAGCGAGCCGCTGTTTGGCAACCGGATGGTCTACGTCGCCAGCGGTCGCACGCCGAGCCGCTTCACGGTCGAGGCGCGCTATCGGATCGTGCGCCACCGGGCTACGGTGGAGTCGGCGGCGCTGTCACCAGCGGCGACGAAGCGTTACCTCCGCCTGCCGGGGAGGATGCGGGTCACCCCCGAGATCGACGCCTTCGCCCGCAAGGCGATCGGGGGGGCGAACGAGCCGACGCAGGTCGCCCGACGGGTCTATGACGCCCTCATCGACTACCTCACCTACGACAAGCAGATCGCCGGCTGCGGCACCGGCGACACTGCCTGGATCATGAAGAGCCGGCGCGGCAAGTGCAGCGACTACCACGCCCTCTACACCGCCATCCTCCGTTCGCGAGGGATCCCGGTGCGCTGGGAGCAGGGCTTCCCCCTCCCGTACCCCACCGCCGGAGTCCGGGCACACGGCAAGCTGGCGGGTGATTGCACCGGCGCCCACTGCTGGGTGAGCTTCCATGATCCGGCGCGCGGCTGGGTGCCGGTGGACTGCTCCGAGGCGGACAAGCACCCCGAGCTGCACGACTTCTTCTTCGGCCACCTCACCCCGAACCGCTTCCAGATCTCCGAGGGGCGCTCCATCACCCTCAGCCCCGCCCAGGGGGGAGAGCCGCTGCCCGACTTCGCCTTCGCCTACGTCGAGGCGGACTCCATTCCGCTGATCTACCCGGCGAACTACGAGAACCTCGTCCGCTTCCGGGTTACCCGGATGGAGACCGCATGACCTCCCGTTGTGCCAGGACCCTCGCCCCGATCCTCGCCGGCCTCCTCCTTCTCGGGGGAGTGGCCGAGGCGAAGGTCGCCAGGGTCGGTGAGCCGCCGCCCCTCTTCGCCCTGAAGGACGAGCAGGGGAGGATGCACCGCCTCCAGGACCTCCTCGGCAAGCCGATCATCCTCTACTTCACCCAGAACATGTGCCACTACTGCACCCAGGTGATCGGCTTCCTGAAGCGGGCCAACGCCGCCTATGGGGACCGGGGGCTTACCATCCTCACCCTCAACGTCTGGGCGGACAGCCCCAAGTACATCCGCCGCTACCGGGAGCAGTTTGGCCTGCCGTTCACCATGCTCCGCGGCAAGGACCGGGACCTCCTGCGGGGCTACGAGGTGAACTACGTCCCGATCATCGTCTTCATCGGCCGCGACGGCCGGATCCACCGCATCTTCGACCACTACATCCTCCCGGCCGACTTCGAGGCGAGCGTCCGGGAGATCGTGGAGGGGAAATGACCGCCTGCCCGCTGCCCGCCCTGAGAGGTCCCCGCCTCGCCCTCGCCACCCTGCTCATGGCCCTGGCCGCCGCCGCCGGCCTCACCGCCTGTCACGGCGACACCGAGGTCCACGCCGCCTACATGTGCCCCATGGAGTGCGAGGGCGACAAACGCTACCCCGAACCGGGAACCTGCCCCGTCTGCGGCATGGACCTGGTGGAGGTGCAGCAGTAGGCCGACGGGGGGGGCGCAGGAGGCATGCGTCACAGTGGCGAGGGAGGTCGTGGGCTGGAATGCGGGGCTCGCGCGAAGGCGCGAAGGGCGGTGGGGCCGATGGGTGGGGTGCCTCCGCTCTAGGAGTCTGTCGGACTTTGGCGATCGTCGCGAGGGGAAGCGGGCCCGAGTTCGGATTGTGACCCGTTCGAGGAGCATAGTGGGCCTATGCGACGAAGAACGGGGCGCGATCCGGGCCGAGATCCGCTTTCCCGCAGTAGATCGGGCCAAAATCCGACAGACTCCTGGGGCTGGGGATTGGGCTGGGGCTTGAAAGGGGGGGCCAGTTACAAGGGCGCGAAGAGGGGGAGATCCTCCCCGTGATATGGGAGGGGTGGGGGGAGTAGGGTGGGGAGATTGGAGGTGGAGGCGGGGGCTGAGGGGCAGCGGATGGGGCAGGGCGGACAGGGGTGGTGATATGGGGTGCGAGAGCTTTGATGGATTGTTCCGGCGGGCCACTGGCTTCGAGGAGCCATTCGGCTATCAACAGCGACTTGCCTGCGATTACGGGGCGGACGATTTCCCGGAGCTGGTGGATGTTCCCACCGGGTTGGGCAAGACGGCGGCAGTGGTGTTGGCGTGGCTGTGGCGGCGCCGGTTTCATCCGGATCGCGCGGTGCGCAACGCGACTCCACGGCGCTTGGTCTATTGCCTCCCGATGCGGGTGTTAGTGGAGCAGACCCACGACAACGTTGTCGCGTGGCTGGACCGTCTCGGCCTTCACGGCGAAGCGGGAGAGGGCAAGGTCTCCGTTCATCTCCTCATGGGCGGCGAGGACGACCTCCGTTCGTGGGCGGACTACCCCGAGGAGGAGATGGTCCTCATCGGTACCCAGGACATGTTGCTCTCTCGGGCACTGATGCGCGGCTACGGTATGAGCCGCTACCAATGGCCAGTCCACTTTGCCCTCCTGCACAACGATGCCCTGTGGGTTCTGGATGAGGTGCAGCTCATGGGGCCGGGGCTGGCCACCGCCTGCCAGCTTGAAGGGTTGCGGCGACGTCATGCGACAGCGCGGCCGGCGGCGACTCTGTGGGTTTCCGCTACCTTGCACCGTGACTGGCTCAGCACGGTCGATCTGCGGCCTCATCTGGACGGCTTCTCCATCCACCGAGTGAGCGGCGAGGAGATTGGTCACGACGCCATCCGAGAACGGTGTGAGGCGACAAAGACGATCGCGGCGGCATCTGTGAGTGCCCCAGCGCAGGCGGCTACACAGGCGGGTACACGCGCCTACGTTCAGGCCCTCGTCGAAGAAGTTGCCGCTCGACACAAGCCTGGCTCCACCACCCTGGTTGTGGTCAACACCGTGGGCCGAGCGCAGGCGGTGTACACCGCCCTCGGCAAGGCAGGTGTTACGGCGGACCGGTTGCTGGTCCACGGCCGATTTCGTCCGTCAGAGAGGCGGCGTGCAAACGAAGCTCTGCGTGAGGAGCCGGGCCACGACGGTCGCATCATCGTTGCCACCCAGGCAGTGGAAGCGGGGGTCGACCTCACCAGCCGCACCCTCTTCACCGAGCTTGCGCCGTGGTCTTCCCTGGTTCAGCGGTTCGGTCGCTGCAATCGGTACGGAGAAGAGGCGGAGGCACACATCTATTGGATCGATCTCGATGAGACCAAGCTCGCCCCGCCGTATGAGGCCGAAGAGCTGGCGCGGGCGCGCGCGGTGGTGGAACAGCTTTCCAGTGCTAGCCCAGTGGACCTGCCCCCGGTCTCCGGCGACCGGCCCCTCTACCCGGTCCTGCGCGACAAGGACCTCCTCGACCTCTTCAATACCGACTCCGACCTGTCGGGCTTCGATGTCGATGTCTCCCCCTACATCCGCGACGCCCAGACCACCGACCTGCGTGTCTTCTGGCGCGACCTTTCCGCCGGCGTGGACGGCCAGCCGCGGCCGGAACGCGACGAGCTCTGCACCTGCCCGGTGGGGGAGGTGGCGGCATACCTCAAACGGATCGCCAAGGATGGCGGCCGTGTCTACCTCTGGGATGGGCTCGGCGAGCGGTGGGCTCCCCTGTCCGGGCGGCCCCGCCCCGGCGTGGTCCTGATGCTCGATGCCGCCCGTGGCGGTTACGACGAGGGGCTCGGTTTCGCCAGTGGAGCGAAGAGGCCGGTGGCTCCCGTGGTGTCGCCCGACGTTTCGGTTCCGGAGACTTACGGTGGAGACACACGTAGCCACCTCACTGAACCGATCCCTCTCACGGATCACATCGGCCACGTAGCAGCGGTGACAGCCCAACTTGGTCGGGTGGTCGGGGCCGATGGAGACACTGAAGCCGTGTGCCGGGCCGCTGCCTGGCACGACGTGGGCAAGGCCCACGAGGTGTTTCAGCAGACCCTGACCCGTTGCCCACGGATGACCGACCGCCCCGGCGGTCCGTGGGCCAAATCACCCTGTGGTGGTCGCCACGCCCGCCCCTACTTCCGCCACGAGCTCGCCTCGGCCCTTGCCTGGCTCGCCCACCATGGTGACGAACCAGAGGCCGACCTGGTCGCGTACCTCATCGCCGCCCACCACGGGCGGGTGCGCATGGGGATTCGTGCCCTGCCCGGCGAGAAAGAGCCGCCTGGGCCCGGTCGCCGTTTTGCCCGCGGCATCTGGGAAGGTGACGACCTGCCGGCGCTCGTGCTCAACGACGGCGAGAGACTGCCGGCCATCCGGCTTGACCTCCACCTGATGGAGCTAGGCACCGGGCCTCAGGGCCATTCATGGACAGCTCGCACCCAGGGACTGCTGGCGCGCTTCGGTCCCTTCCATCTCGCCTGGCTAGAGAGCCTGGTGCGCGTCGCCGACTGGCGCGCCTCGCGCGTCGAGCAGGAGGAGGAGCTGTCATGACCCACGAGATCCATCTCCACGGCTGTACCCCCACCCCCCTCGCCCACTACCTCAAGGCGTTGGGGATCCTCCGGCTGGTGGCCGAGCAGGTCGATCCCGAGGCCACCGGCCACTGGCAGGGGGAGCATTTTGTCCTTACCAGCCGGCTCGACCAGGAGGGGCTGGAGCGGTTCTTTCTGGAGGAGTACCGCCCGACCCCGATCATTGCGCCGTGGAATGGGGGCAGCGGTTTCTACCCCAAGGACAACGCGGCTGCATTAAATGGATTGGCTGAGAGTGAAACACCCCGTCTCGCCCCATGCCGGGCGGCAATCGAGCTTGGCAGACGCGTGGTTGCGGCGCTTTCGCCCGAGGGCAGCCCTTCTGATCGAGACAAGGAACGGCTCCTTACCTACATCCGTGCGGATGCACCTGAGGACCTCCTTTCGTGGTTTGATGCGGCCGTCCTCCTGGGCTCAGACAAGCCCCACTATCCCCCCCTCCTGGGGACCGGTGGTAACGACGGTCGCCTCGACTTCACCAACAACTTCATGCAGCGACTGGTCGAATTGATCGACCCAAGGGGAGGAGGGTCCTCAGCCGCGGCCCGTGGCTGGCTGCCCGGAACTTTGTGGGGAGAGCCAACACCCCTGCTTTCTGCCCGTGCGGTCGGACAATTTTCGCCTGGCGGTGTCGGCGGGCCCAATGCCACAGCCGGTTTCGAGACGGGATCCCTGGTCAACCCGTGGGGTTTCGTCTTCATGCTGGAGGGCGCGCTCCTTTTCGCCGCGGCGGCTACGCGGCGAATAGAGGGGACAACAAGCGGTGGTCTCAGTTACCCCTTCACCGTGCGTGCGACTGCCGCCGGTAGCGGATCGACCGGATCGAAGGATGAGCAGGCAGCACGAGCGGAACTCTGGCTGCCCCTGTGGGCTCGTCGGAGTGGGCTCGGAGAGATCAAGGGGCTCTTCAATGAGGGGCGTGCCACTCTAGGGCGCCGCTCGGTTCGTGACGGTATCGACTTCGTTCGCGCCATAGCGAGGCTTGGCGTCGATAGAGGGATCATTGCCTTCCACCGTTACGCCTTCCTGATGCGTTCCGGAAAGGCGTATCTCGCAACCCCGCTGGCGCTCCAGCCGGTGCGGCGTGTCCCGGAGGCGGACCTGCTTGATGAGCTCGACCGGGGAGGTTTTCTCGACCGCCTCCGTTCACTGGCCCGGAAAGACAACACGCCAAATCTGCTGGTCAGCCGGATACATCGTTTAGAAGGTCACTTGTTTTCTGTTGCGGTCAGGCCGGATCGAGAGCGGATACAGCGGGTCTTGGAGAGTTTGGGCACGGTTCAACAATCCGTCGGGATGAGCAGCGGTGCCAGAGAGGTGGTATCGCGGCCTGTGCCCCAACTGACCATTGGGTGGGTTGAGGCAGCAGACGACGCCTCCCCGGAGTTTCGCATCGCCGCCGCCCTGGCCAGTGTGCGCGCGCCAGGTCTACCCATGACACCCCACCTCGCGCCTGTCGACCCGTCAGGCCGGGAGTGGGATCCGACGAGTCGCCTCTTTGTCTGGAGGCACGGGGGACTGTTGAACAGCCTCGCCCAGGTGGCCGAGCGCCGCCTCTTATGGGCGGCTCACGAAGGACTGACGGAGAAGCCATTCGATTCAACCTTTGGCGTGGGCGAAGGAGAGGTGGCGGCTTTCCTCGCGGGTGCTACCGACGACCGGCGCATCGAGCGTCTCGTCGCCGGCCTCGTCCTCGCCCAGTCGCCCGATGGTCTTGACGAAGGGTTGCCCCCGGCGCCCCTCCCCGCCGCCTACGCGGTGCTGAAACCCCTCTTCGTGCCCGAGCGGCTCCTCCGCTACCTGGGAACTCTTGCCCCGGAGGGCCACCTGCCGCTCAAGCTCGCCCTCCTCCGCCTCCTTGCCGCGGGCCGCGTGGAAGAGGCCGTGGCCGAGGGGTGGCAGAGGCTTCGCATCGCCGGGGTTGGGCTCCCGGCATCCCCGCGCCGGCCGCCCGCCTGTGCGGGAGTCGATGGCCCTCGGCTCCTCGCCGCCCTGTTGGTTCCCATCACTCCGGCCGCTCTCGCTCGCCAGGTACGTCGGCTGGCGTCGGCCGATTCGCATACCGAGCCCTTGGTTGCTTCCGCTTCGTTGACCCCAGAAGGAGAGACCCCATGATCCTTGACCTCACCCCGTTGGCCGCTGTCCCCCGTCTGCTGTTGGAGGCGGAGCTCACCCCCCTCCAGGGAACCCGTTTCCAGCCCACCGGCTTTACCGACCTCGGCGCGGCCACCTACGACACCCCGGATGGTCGCCGTATGTGTCTGGTGGAGTCGGCCCAGTCCATGGCCAACCGATTGGAGAAAGTGTGCTGGGACGAGGTGGCGGACGATTGGGTAGCACCGTTGCGAGGGCTCCCTTTGGTGAAGGTGTTGGACGGCGATGGAAAGTCGCTTACGAACACCGTGCTAGAGGCGCACCGCATCAACTCACCCTATATCTTGGAGGGTAATGACAAGACGGTGCTCGACCAGCTCAAGACCGACCTGGCCGACATGGAAGAGGGGGCGGTAGATATTCGCAAGCTGGCGGCGGTGCTGTTACGCATGGACACCAACGCCCTCCTCCACGGCGTCTTTCTCGCCAAGAAGGCGCTCGCCGGGGGTCGGCTCCGCCTGCCGCGCGTTCTGTCTTCCTTTGTCGAGGCGGAAGGGGCGGCGGTCGCTCAGAGTGGGGGAGTGAAGAACGACCACGTGAACCCCTCGGGCGATACGAGCAAGGGGTTCGGTAATGTGCCGTTTTCCCGTGACGAGTACACCGCTGCCAAGATCACCGCCTACTTCAATATCGATCTCGCGCAGATTCGCGCCTTCGGCCTCGGCGACATGGTAGAGCAGCTCCTCATCTGCCTCGCCCTCTACAAGATCCGTCGTTTCCTCGACGAGGGGCTGCGGCTGCGCACCGCCTGCGACCTCGACCTTGCCGAACTTCACGTCACCCGCCCTGATGGTTTCAAACTGCCAGAGAGGTCTGCGTTGGAGGCGGAGTTACCGGGGTTGGTCTCCGCGGTAGCCGCCGAGGGCCGCTTCGCCAGCCCTCCCGTGACCACCGTTACCTGGAGCAAGTGAGATGGTCGCCATTGCCTTCCGCTTCCCTGGGGGGCGCTACCACGCCACCCCCTGGGGACGCCATGTGAACGAGGCGGCAGTGGCGTGGCCGCCGGAGCCGTGGCGCATCGTCCGCAGCCTCATCGCCATCTGGCACCGCAAGACCGACCACGACGTCTATTCCGAGGAGGCGCTGACCTCGCTGCTCGCGGCGCTGGCGCGGGGGGAGCCGGTCTACCGTCTCCCCGAAGCAACCCATGCCCACACTCGCCACTACATGCCTGTGCGCTCGGGTCGGCAGGACAAGAACACCTTGATCTTCGACGCCTTCGTTCGTTTGGCGCCTGAGGCCGAGTTGGTGGTGGCCTGGCCCTCTGTCGACCTCGACGCCAACCAAACCACGCTCCTCGACGCCCTCCTCACACCCCTCGGTTATCTCGGGCGCGCCGAGAGCTGGGTGGAGGCTCGGCGGCTGGAGGTGTGGGAGGGAGAACCTAACTGTGTCCCTGGAGAAGAATCTGTCGATCCGGAGACCGGCGAGATCCTCGGTGAACCGGTACTCCTCCATCTGCCACAGACTCCCGATGACTATCACCAGTTTCGCGTGCGAATGCTGGCAGGGCTTGAAGACTGCGAGTTGAAGCCACGAGAGCGCCAACGCGTCGAGGCGACCCTCCCCGAGGCGTGGCTCGCGGCGGTCTCGCTGGATACCTCCGACCTCCAGGCTGCCGGTTGGAGCGCGCCTCCGGCCGCGCGGCTCGTCCACTACCTGCGTCCTGAGACGGCTCTCCAGCCCATGGCCTCTCCCCAACCAAAACCGTCTCGCCCGTCAGCCGCCCCCACCACCGCTCGCTTCGCCCTTTACGGCCGCCCCCTGCCGCCCATGGAAGATGCGGTGAAGGTGGGTGAGTGGCTGCGATGGGGGATCATGGGTAAGGCAAAACGGCTGTTGGGAGAGAATCGCATTCCACCGGAACTTGCCGGCCACAACGGCGGTCGCCCCGCCGAGGGACACGGTCATGCCTTTTTTCTCCCCGAGGACGTGGACGGCGACGGCCGTATCGACCACGTCGCCATTCACGTCCCCGGTGGGCTGTCGCCAGACGGATGCCGAGTGGTGGCCGCGTTGCGCCGTTTGTGGACGCGGGAGGGGCACGAGTGGCAGATCATTCTCGAAGCCCTGGGTGATGGGCCAGCGCTGGCGACGGCCACGCCACTGTTCGGCGAGAATCAGACCTGGCTTTCCGTCACCCCCTACCTACATCCGTGGCACGTGAAGAGGCGGTTCACTGTGGCGGACCAACTCCTCCGGGAGTGCGGCGAGCGGGGTCTTCCCGAGCTGTCGACGGTTGAGGCGATCCCCACGGTGCAGGTCGGTTCCCGCTCTCGCCACGCCGTCCACTTCCACCGCTTCCGCGCTAAGCGCGGTCTCACCCAGCCGGACACCCACGGCTCTTTCTGGCGCCTCACCTTCGCCGAGCCCATCACCGGCCCCCTCGCCCTCGGCTTCGCCTGCCACTTCGGCCTCGGTCTGTTTCGCCCCGAGTAGCCTCATCTTCTCGGTAACCTCCATGCCCTCCCTCGCTTCGTGGTGAAAAGACCGTGTAAATCCTTCACGACTACGAGGGTCGGTCCATCCGCCTGACGGACGAGCGCCTCGCCCATGTCTTGGAGCATCCGGAGATGGTCGGGATGGAGGCGGCGACCGAGGAGACCTTGGTGAAGCCGGAAGCGGTGGTCGGGTCGTTCAGCGACGAGACAGCCCATCTGTACTACCGTTTCTATGTGGGTACCCGGGTCGGCGATAAGTACGTTTGTGTGGTGGTCAAGGTCGTTTCGGACGACGCCTTTGTGCTGACCGCGTATCTCACGGACAAGACGAAGAAGGGAACGCAGATATGGCCAAACGAAACGTGAAGATCTGGTACGACGCCGAAGGGGATTACCTGGAGGTGATCTACGATCAGCGGTCGGGCTATTTCCGTGAAACGGCTGCCGACCAGGTGACGGAGAAGGTGGATGAGGAGGGGGAGATTCTCGGGTTCTCCGTGTTACGGGTGAGCTCGTTGACGCGGAGCCCCCTGGAGGTGGCGCTCTGACGTCTCGCCGACGTGGGGCCGTAGGATGATTGTGAAAATCACCTACGACAAAGAGGCGGACGCCCTCTACATTCGGCTGCTCGATGGGCATCACGAGTGCCGGAATCTCGGAAGATCGAGTGTCCGATGGCCAGGTAGCTTGGGTCCCGGGTGTGTCCGTCGCGCGAGTCGTTCAGTCGCGGCCAGGTCCGTGCCGATCCGTAGAGAACTTTGTTTCTTTCGGTGAGGTGCGGAAATGGAAGCTGCCGACTCTGATGGCCGTGCGGGACGGGCGGGTGGGCCCGCGTCTCCCCCGCAGATCCCGGTGCGGATGCTCAACGAGTTCACCTACTGCCCGCGGTTGGGCTACCTCATGTGGGTCGACTCCGAGTGGGCGGATAGCCACCACACGGTGGAGGGACGGTGGCGCCACAAGCGGGTAGACAAGGCCCCGACCGAGGGGTTGCCCGAGGCAGACGGTACGCGCGATGAGCCGTTGCACGTGCGCTCGGTCAACCTGGGGAGTGAGCGGCTCGGCCTGGTGGCGAAGCTGGACGTGGTCGAGGCGGATGGCGAGACGGCCACCCCGGTGGACTACAAGCGAGGCAAGCGTCCCAAGGTCGAGGGTGGCGCGTATGACCCGGAGCGGGTCCAGCTCTGCGCCCAGGGGCTGTTGCTCCGCGAGCACGGTTATCGTTCGGAGGAGGGGGTCCTCTACTACGTCGGCTCGAAGGATCGGGTCACCGTCCCCTTCGATGATGACCTGGTCGCCTTGACCATGCGTCAGATCGAGCTCTTTGGGTTGGCGGCAGCGGCACCTCAGGCGCCGCCGCCGCTGGCCGACTCTCCCAAGTGTCCGTACTGCTCCCTGGTGGGAATTTGCCTGCCTGATGAGACCCGGATGCTGGCGCAAGAGACGACGGCGGATGCCGGCGACAACGGCAACGGCTCGAAGCCGGCACGCCATCGACCGCGACGTCTCCTGCCGGCGAGTGTCGATGCCCTGCCCCTCTACGTCACCACCCAGGGGGCATACGTGGGAAAGAAACAGGAGGTACTGGTGATCAAGGAAAAGGGCGCCGTGGTGGCGGATGCGCGTATTCGCCACACCTCACAGGTTGCCCTCTTCGGGAATGCTCAGGTCTCCACTCAGGCGCTGCGGGAGCTGTGCCGGAGGGGCATCCCGATCACCTACTTCTCCTCCGGCGGCTACTTCTACGGACTCAGCCATGGCATGAGCCACAAGAACGTGGGGTTGCGTATCGCCCAGTACGACACCGCGCGCAGGCCATCCCGTTGTCTCGACCTTGCCCGCCGTTTCGTGGCCGGAAAGATTGCCAACAGTCGCACGCTCCTGCGTCGCAACCATCGGAGCAAGCCGGAGGCAGAGCTCCGAGCACTCGCCCAATTGTTGCAGGAGGCGGAGGGCGCTGCTTCACTTCAGACACTCCTCGGTGTCGAGGGAATGGCCGCCCGAACCTATTTCGGTCGCTTCGGCGATCTACTCCGTCCCCCGGCCGGTGGTGATCCGGGGTTCGATTTCGAGCACCGCAACCGCCGTCCCCCGAGGGATCCGGTCAACGCCATGCTCTCCTTCGGCTACGCCCTCCTCACGCGTGATTGGACCGTGACCCTGCTTTCCGTCGGTTTCGACCCCTATCTCGGTTTCTACCACCAGCCGCGCTACGGCCGTCCCGCCCTGGCGTTGGACATGATGGAGGAGTTCCGCTCGTTGATCGTCGACTCTGTAGTGATATCAGCCATCAATAACGGTGAGCTCGGGGAGCCCGACTTCGTTCACGCCACCGGCGCGGTTGCCATGAGCACTCGTGGTCGTAAGGCCTTTCTTGCTGCGTACGAGAGGCGTCTTGCCCAGGAGATTTCCCACCCCGTGTTTGGCTACCGTATCAGCTACAGGCGTATCTTTGAGGTACAAGCGAGACTACTCGCCCGAGTCATTCAAGGGGAAATTCCGGAGCTCCCCGCCTTTCGTCCGAGGTGACCATGAAACGCGACTATCTTGTCACCTACGACATCTGCGACGACAGGCGTCTGCGCCGCACATTCGAGGCCGTAAAGGGTTTCGGCCTCCACCTGCAGTACTCGGTTTTTCTCTGCTCACTCACACAGCGGCAACACATGGAGCTGCTTGCAATCCTGGATGAGATCATCCACCATCGTGAAGATCAAGTGATGGTGATCGACCTTGGTCAATCCGGCTCGCGATTCAATCCCCGAATTGCCACACTCGGCAAACCCGGCCCGGATGCCACCGACAAGCCCATCATCATTTGACAGCCCCTTCGAGCGGTCATGTGACGGGCCGGTCATGGCCACCTCTCGAAGCAGTAAGTTCTTTGATAATAAGGTGTTTTTGTAAGATTCAGGTCCTATCCCCCTGTGATGTTCATGCGTCTGCGTGACCGATCGATCCGATGCATGCAAGTTGCTGAGTCGAAAAAGAAAATCGAGCATGCTATTTCCGCAGCGTTAACGCTGCGGCCCCATTGAAGCTTGCGGATGATCTTGAACGCATGGCGACGCGGCAGATTTCCGCAGCGTTAACGCTGCGGCCCCATTGAAGCATTGCGACCTCCTCTTCAGAGCGCTTCTTTTTAGCGATTTCCGCAGCGTTAACGCTGCGGCCCCATTGAAGCAGCCCTCAGCGGGAGGGAGATTCGCAAGTTTTCCGGGATTTCCGCAGCGTTAACGCTGCGGCCCCATTGAAGCCAGGCGGGATTTGGTAGAAACGAATGAGGTCGTCACATTTCCGCAGCGTTAACGCTGCGGCCCCATTGAAGCGTGGCGTGGGTCACGGCGGCGGCGGTGCTCTGCCTCGTTACCGCAGCGTTAACGCTGCGGCCCCATTGAAGCCGAGGAGCGGCACAAAGACGGGCGCACGTTCTATTTTATTTCCGCAGCGTTAACGCTGCGGCCCCATTGAAGCCCGACCGCGACAGTCTCAGCACGCCCCGCGCGGCCATATTTCCGCAGCGTTAACGCTGCGGCCCCATTGAAGCTACGCAGTAGTCATAAGAGATCGACATCCCTAGCGTAATTTCCGCAGCGTTAACGCTGCGGCCCCATTGAAGCCCACGTCCTTCGACATGGACTTCGTCGTTGAGTTGATTTCCGCAGCGTTAACGCTGCGGCCCCATTGAAGCTCTAGGGCTGCTTTCGACGAGGTTCTGAAACTCCTCGCATTTCCGCAGCGTTAACGCTGCGGCCCCATTGAAGCGATCCATTGATTCCCACCCATGAGATTGCTCCATCTCATTTCCGCAGCGTTAACGCTGCGGCCCCATTGAAGCTCCAGCGGCAAGGTGGGGGACGGAGTCTACGGGTATGATTTCCGCAGCGTTAACGCTGCGGCCCCATTGAAGCACCCACTTCACTTCCCCCGCCACGGTTTTTTTGGTATTTCCGCAGCGTTAACGCTGCGGCCCCATTGAAGCGTAATGGGTTCGATGGCGTCGGCTATGTCGTCCGTTAAGGAGAGCGCCATGGAAGTGGTCCATCTGATGGCCGACATCGAGGCTGATGGCCACCTGCATGTGGACATCCCCACGAAGCTCGCATCCGGCGCGGTGGAGGTGGTGGTGATCCAGCGCGCCGGCGGCAAGGCCGGCGCGAAGGTGGCCGGGTACGATTTCAGCGACATCACCGGCCACCTCCAGTGGCAGGGCGATGCTATTGCCGCCCGGCGAAGCCTTCCGGCCGGCTTCGTGATGTAGCTCCAGTCGTGTCGATTCGCGGCCGGCTTTCCCCTTCTCAGTAGCTCCGCGCCCCCGGGCCCTTTTGCCATGCCTTGAAGAGGGCGCGGCAGGCGGCGCGTTCGATGCCTTCTACCACCACCAGGGGGCTGCCGCCGAGGCGGGCGAGCTCTGCTGCCGGGAGGTGGAGCTCGTGGAAGCCGGCGGCGGCGGCGTCGGCGATGGTGGCGCCGAAGTAGAGGGTGCGGATCCGCGCCCAGTGGCTAGCGGCGAGGCACATGGGGCACGGCTCGCAGGTGGTGTAGAGGTCGCA
Organism: bacterium; assembly: GCA_024278555.1. Taxonomy (GTDB): domain Bacteria; phylum CG2-30-53-67; class CG2-30-53-67; order CG2-30-70-394; family CG2-30-70-394; genus CG2-30-70-394. Next base: position 26,855 of record JAJRSX010000183.1, read on the forward strand.
GCCGGTGAGGTCGATCGTGGCCAGCGCCCGGCAGGCGGAGCGGATGGCGTTGATCTCGGCGTGGGCGGTGATGTCGGTGTCCTGCCAGACGGTGTTGTGGGCGCTCGCGACCACCTCGCCGTTGCGGGCGATGACGCAGCCGAAGGGGGTCTGGCCGGCGGCGATGGAGTCGCGGCAGGCGGCGATGGCACGTCCCATGAGGCGGGTGTGGACCGAGGCGGTAGAGGAGTCCATGGGTGTCGTTGCGGCGGGTTTTTGGGGGTGGTAGCTTGCGGATCAATGATGTACGTGCGGGTCAACCAATCTGCTTGAGGCACGCCATGCTCGATAAGACGGTTCGGGAGATCATGTCCACCCAGGTATACACCGCGGAGCGTGACGAAATCCTCTTCGAGGTGGCGGCGCGCATGGCGAGCCACAACATCGGCGCGGTGGTGGTCACCGAGGGGGGGGGCGCCGGTGGGGATGTTCAGCGAGCGCGACCTCCTCAAGCGGGTGGTCTACCGCGATATCTCCGTCCACTCGTGCTACCTGGGCGAGGTGATGACCCCGAAGGTGGAGTCGGTCTCCCCGGACGATGCGGTGCAGGCGGTGACCGAGCGGATGAAGCTGTATCGCCACCGCCACCTGCCGGTGGTGGAGGACGGCAACCTCGTCGGGATCGTGTCGCTGCGCGACCTCCTCGCCGCCTACACCGAGGCGTACGAGCAGATCGTCGCGGAGTAGGAGCGGGCCATGCCCGCGATCGGGGTGCTCCCGATCACGGGGGGGAGTAGGCCATCCCCGCGGACCGGACGGAGCCTCCTTTCCATTCCCTGTCTCTCCGATCGGGGGCGTGGCCCCCTCCTACCCCGATCCCGGCCTCCTACCCGGGTAGGAACCGGCGGGTCATACCCGCGACCCCTGCGCTTCCCGCCGGGCAGGCGCAGGCCATGCACGCAATCCGGCCCTCGTGTCGGCGGCGTCTGCCGCGGCTACCCGGCGGTCGGCGGCTCGGGGCGTTGCGCGGCGATGACCTCGATCGCCCGTGGGGTGGTGGGGCAGACAAAGGCGCAGGCGCCGCAGCCGGTGCAGCGGGTGGCCTCCACCGTGGGCAGGCCGAGGTTGCGCAGGTCGATGGCGGACTCGGGGCAGCGCTCTCGGCACGACAGGCACATGGCGAAGCCGGCCTGGTTGAGGCAGTGGTCGGCGATGACCTCCGCGACCCCAGGGTCGGCCACGCCGCCCTCCACTCCGCGCTGCAGGGCGCCGCTGGGACAGGCGTCGGCGCAGGCGCGGCACCGCTCGCAGTAGCCGTCCACGAAGGCCATCCACGGGGTTCTGTCCACGGCCTCGCCGCGGCCGGTGACCGGCGCGAGGACGTTGTTCGGGCAGGCCTCGATACAGGCGTGGCACCGCTCACAGGTGTCCAGGAAGGCGGACTCGGGGAGGGCGCCGGGAGGGCGTACCGGTGGCGGCAGGGGGGGCGTGTCGGGCTGCTCGGTGAGCCGTTGCCGCAGCCGCGAGAGGCCGCCGAGGAGGAGGTCGCGCCGGGTCCAGGTGGCAGCCATGGTCAGCTTTCGTTGGTGTGCCGCGCGGCGCGCCGATGCCCCTCATTCCCCTCGTGCGCTTCGTGGTCTTCGTGGTTTTGGCCTCTCCCGATGTGGGAAGCCCGGCGTTACTCCTTCCCCTCGAAGAGCTCCTTCACCTTCTGGAAGAAGCCCTGGCCGCGCGGGTGGGTCTCTTCGCCGCTGATCCGGGCGAGCTCTTCGAGGAGCTCGCGCTGGCGGGGGGTGAGCTTGGTGGGGGTCTCGACGACGACCCGCACCAGCTCGTCGCCGACGCCGTGGCCGTGGACGTTGGGGATCCCCTTGTGGCGCAGGCGAAAGACGGCGTCGGTCTGGGTGCCGGCGGGGATGTTGAGACTCTCCTCACCTTTGAGGGTGGGGACGCGGATCTCGGCGCCGAGGGCCGCCTGGCTGATGGAGATGGGGACCTCGCACAGGAGGTCGTCGCCGGAGCGGGAGAAGAGGGGGTGCTCCTTGACCACGATGATGACGTAGAGGTCGCCGCGGCCGCCGCCGTGGATGCCGCCCTCGCCCTCACCGCCGAGCCGGAGGCGGGTACCGGTCTCCACCCCCGGCGGCACCTTCACGGTGATCTGGCGGCTCTGCCGCACACGGCCGCTCCCCTTGCACCCGGGGCACGGGTCGGTGACCACCTGCCCCTCGCCGTTGCAGGCGGAGCAGGGGCGGGCGAGGGAGAAGAAGCCCTGCTGGTAGCGCACCTGGCCGCTGCCGCCGCAGGTGGGGCAGGGGCGGGCGCCGGCACCGCTCGTGCTGCGTCGGCCGCCGCACTCGCCGCACGTCTCCATGCGCGGTACCTCGACCGGGATCTCGGCACCGAAGGCGGCCTGTTCGAAGTCGATCTCGATGTCGAGCCGGAGGTCGGCGCCGCGCCTGGGCGCCTGGGCACGGCGCCGGCCCCCGCCGAAGAAGTCGCCGAAGATGTCCTCGAAGATGTCCGAGAAGCCGCCCCCGGCAAAGCCGCCCCCACCGCCGCCGTTGGCGCCGAGACCGGCGTGGCCGAACTGGTCGTAGCGGGCCCGTTTGTCCGGGTCGGAGAGGACCTCGTACGCTTCGCTCAGCTCCTTGAACTTGTGTTCCGCCTGCTCGTCGCCCGGGTTCTTGTCCGGGTGAAAGCGCATCGCCCCCTTGCGATAGGCGCGTTTGATCTCCGTCGGCGAGGCGTCGCGGGAGACGCCGAGGGTCTCGTAGTAGTCGGTGGGCATGCGCTCGCTACGCTCGCGGGGATGGGGGGCGGGGGATGGGGGGTGAGGGGGTGGATGGCCGCTGCGCGGCCACCGATGGCGTGTGGTGGATGGCTCTCATCGTCGTCTCACGTGGCCCGAAGGGCCAACCATTCCCCCATCCCTCACCCCCCATCCCCGGGACAGGATCGCATCCAGGGAATGGAGAGCCGCCCCGGGGGGCGGTCAACCCCGGGCCGCTTTATTTCTTGTCCCCATCCACCTCCTCGAAGTCGGCATCGACCACCTCCTCGTCGCTGTCCCCAGTGGCCTCGGTGGCGGTGGCGCCGTCTCCGGAGGTGTCCCCGGCCGCGGCACCCTTCTGGTAGAGCTCCTCGGCGAGCTTGTGGGAGGCGTGGGTGAGGCTCTCCATCGCCTGCTCGAGGGTCGACTTGTCGTTGGACTCCAGCGCCTTGCGCGCCTCCTCCAGGACCGACCCGAGCTCCGACTTGGTGGCCTCGGAGACCTTGTCTTCGTTCTCCTTGAGGCTCTTCTCAGTGTTGTAGATGAGGCTGTCGAGGTGGTTGTGGGCCTCGATGACCTCGCGCCGCTCCTGGTCCTCGGTGGCGTGCGCCTCCGCCTCCTTGACCATCTGCTCGATCTCCTCCTCGGTGAGGCCGGAGGAGGAGGTGATCTGGATCGACTGCTCCTTGCCGGTACCGAGGTCCTTGGCGGAGACGTGGACGATGCCGTTGGCGTCGATGTCGAAGGTGACCTCGATCTGCGGCACGCCGCGCGGTGCCGGCGGGATGCCGGTGAGGTCGAAGGTGGCCAGGGTCTTGTTGTCCGAGGCCATCTCGCGCTCGCCCTGGAGGACGTGGACCGAGACCGCCGGCTGGTTGTCGGCGGCGGTGGAGAAGACCTGGCTCTTTTTCGTCGGGATGGTGGTGTTGCGCTCGATGAGCTTGGTCATCACCCCGCCGAGGGTCTCGATGCCGAGCGACAGGGGGGTGACGTCCAGCAGCACCACGTCCTTCACGTCGCCCTTGAGCACTCCGCCCTGGATGGCGGCGCCGATCGCCACCACCTCGTCCGGGTTGACCCCCTTGTGCGGGGTGCGGCCGAAGAACTTCTCCACCTCCTTCTGCACCAGGGGCATGCGGGTCATGCCGCCGACCAGGATGACGTCCTGGATCTCGCTCTTGGAGACGCCGGCGTCAGTCAGGGCACGCTCGCACGGGCCGAGGGTGGAGGTGACCAGGTCGCCCACGAGCTGCTCGAAGCGGGCGCGGGTGAGCTTCAGGTTGAGGTGCTTCGGGCCGGAGGCGTCGGCGGTGATGAAGGGGAGGTTGACCTCCGTCTCCTGGGCGGTGGAGAGCTCGATCTTGGCCTTCTCCGCCGCCTCCTTGAGGCGCTGGAGGGCCATCTTGTCGCCCCTCAGGTCGATCCCCTGGTCCTTCTTGAACTCTTCGATGAGCCAGTCGAGGACGCGCTGGTCGAAGTCGTCGCCGCCGAGGTAGGTGTTGCCGTTGGTCGACTTCACCTCGAAGACCCCCTCGGCCATCTCCAGGATCGAGACGTCGAAGGTGCCGCCGCCGAGGTCGTAGACCACCACCGTGTGCTCGCCGCTCTTCTCCAGGCCGTAGGCCAGGGCCGCGGCGGTGGGCTCGTTGATGATCCGCTTGACGTCGAGACCGGCGATCTTGCCGGCGTCTTTGGTCGCCTGGCGCTCGGAGTCGTCGAAGTAGGCGGGGACGGTGATCACCGCCTCGGTGACCGGCTCGCCCAGGTAGTCCTCCGCGGTCTGCTTCATCTTCTGCAGGACCATCGCGGAGATCTCCTGCGGGCTGTAGCTCTTGTCGTCCACCTTGACGCGGATGTCGCCGTTCGCCGCCTTCTCCAGGTGGTACGGCAGGGTCTTGGCGGCGCGCTTGGTCTCCGGGGCGTCGAACTTGCGGCCGATGAACCGCTTCACCGAGAAGATGGTGTGCTCCGGGTTGGTGACCGCCTGGCGCTTCGCCACCTGCCCCACCAGCCGCTCCCCCTTGTCGGTGAAGGCGACGATCGACGGGGTGGTGCGGTTGCCCTCCTGGTTGGCGATGACGGTGGGGTCGCCACCCTCCATGACCGCCACACACGAGTTGGTGGTCCCGAGGTCGATGCCGATGATCTTGCCCATGCTCTCTCCTTGGTTCGTCGGTCGGATGCAAAAAGGTCTACGGGGTCAATGCTTGAACGGGAGCGAGACGGTCATCCGCCGCTCCCGCAATGGAATATGGGGACGCTCGGGTGGAGGCGCTACCCCCCGGCTCGCGGCGCGAGTTCGGGGGCTCTCAGCTTTTCGTTTTCAGCAACCGGCTTTCAGCGCACGGCGCTTCGAGTCGACTCCGTAGGTGTCGCGTGGTCGTCGCCGGAAGGGGCTCACTTCCGGCACACCAACACCATCGACGGGCGCAGGAGGCGGTCGTGGAGGAGGTAGCCGCGTTGGAGCTCATCGGCCACCTGGCCCGCCTCCACCGTGTCCGAGGCGGTCTCGCCGACCGCCTCGTGGAGGTTCGGGTCGAAGGGGGCGCCCACCGCCTCGATCGGGGTGACCCCGTGGCGCTTGAGGGTGTCGAGGAGCAGCTTGAGGGTCATCTCCACCCCGGTCGCCAGGGCGGCGTCGGCGTCCGCCGCGGCACCCTCGTTGTGGTGGGCCAGGGCGCGTTCCAGGTTGTCCACCGACTCTAGGAGGTCGCGTGCCAGCTTCTCGTTGGCGTAGCGCATGAATTCCGCCTTCTCCCGGGCGGTACGCTTTTTGTAGTTGTCGAGCTCGGCGCTCACCCGCAGGAGCCGTTCGTAGGTCTCCCGGGCCTGGCGCTCGATCTCCTCCTCGCGCGACGGCGCGGTCTCGTCGTCGTTCACCGCGGTGACCTCGATGTCCGGCATCCCCTCGGCGGCCACGTCGAGGGTCTCGGGGGTGAGGTCACTCTCTTCGTCACTCGGCTTTGGCTGGGTGCTCATACGCCTTGTAGCTTCCTTTCCACCGTCCGTGAGGTGAACTCCACCAAGGGAATTACCCGCGAGTAGTCCATTCGCCGCGGGCCGATGACGCCGACCGCGCCCAGGACCCGCCCTTCGATACCGTACTTGGCCGCCACCACGCTGCAGTCCACGTTATTCCCGAGCAGGGTCTCGGCGCCGATGAAGACCTGCACCCCCTCCGCCTCCACCACCCGGTCGAGGATGGTGAGGAGGTTGCGCCGCTCCTCCAGGGCGGCGAGGAGCTCGCGGGCGCGGTCGATGTCGTCGAACTCCGGCTCGTCGAGGAGGGTGCTCGCTCCCTCCAGAAAGAGGAGGTGGGTCGCCGAATCGGCGGTCAGTTGCTCCTCGCGCACGGCCTCCATGATTAGGTGGTAGTAGACCTCTCGTGTCTTGTGCAGCTCCCGCTCCGCCCGCTGTCGTACCGCCTCCAGGGTGAGGCCGTGGAACTGCTCGTTGAGGTGGCGGGAGATGCGCGCCAGCTCCCTCTCCGAGACGTCACGGTCGGTGTGGAAGATGCGATTCTGCACATAATTGGAACCGCTCACCAGGATGGCAAGGATGCGATGGCGGTCGAGACGGACGAGCTCGATGTGCTCCAGGACCGTCTCCCCGAGACACGGGGCGGAGACCAGCCCCACGTGGTGGGTGAGGCCGGAGAGGAGCCGGGAGGAGGAGGCGAGGAGCCCCTCCACCCCGTGGTCGGTGGGGGGGGCGGCGATGATCTTGCGCTCCGCCTCCGACGGCCCCTGGGTGGAGAGGAGGGTGTCGACGTAGAGGCGGTAGCCGAGGTCGGTGGGGACGCGACCGGCGGAGGCGTGGGGCTGGGTGATGAGGCCGATCTCGGCGAGGTCGGCCATCACGTTGCGCACCGTGGCGGCGCTCACCTTGATGCCGTGGCGGCGCACCACGGTGCGCGAGCTCACCGGCGCCGCGGTGACGATATAGTCCTGAACGATCGCCCTGAGGATCGCCTGGTCACGCGGCTCGATTTCTGGAGTCTCCATGTTTTTCAATAAGTTACGACGTAACCGGGGGATGGATCATCCTCGTGAAGAGGGTGGCCAGTCAAGCTCCCGGCCGCGACCGCGGAGGTCGCGTGCGGGGGAGAGGTACGGAATGGGGGGCCGCCTTTGACCTTCGAAGAGGTAGGAGCGAGCGCCCGCTCGCGATTCGGGGCGGAAGGCCCGGCCCGCTCCGGCGGGGCGGGCTCGCCGGCGGCAGCCGGCTCCTACCGGGAAGGGGTCGCGCGGCAGGCCCCTTTTTTGACACGCCTCCGCTCCCCGGCGTACAAGCGTCGCCCCGTGGCGACCCTCCGTGCCGAGAATCTGTGTAAGCGCTTCGAGCGCGACGGTGCCGCCCTGGAGGTGCTCCGCGGGGTGGATGTGACCCTGGAGGCGGGGGAGTGCGTCTCCATTGTCGGCGTCTCGGGTGCCGGCAAGTCGACCCTGCTGCACTGCCTCGGCGGCCTGGAGCGGCCCACCCACGGGACCGTGTGGCTCGGCGACGACGACCTCTACCGCCTCCGCGACCGGCGTCGGGCGCAGCTTCGCAACCGCGAGGTCGGCTTTGTCTTCCAGTTTCACCACCTGCTCTCCGACTTCACCGCCCTGGAGAACGTCGCCATGCCCCTGCGGTTGGGGTCCGCCTCGGGGCGCCGGGCGGAGGCGCGGGCGCGGGAGCTTTTGGAGCGCGTCGGCCTCGGCGAGCGGGTCGAACACCGTCCCGGCGAGCTCTCCGGCGGCGAGCAGCAGCGGGTAGCGATCGCCCGTGCCCTGGCCTGCAAGCCGTCGATCCTCCTCACCGACGAGCCGACCGGCAACCTCGACGAGGAGACCGCTGACGCGGTCCACCAGCTCCTCCTGTCGCTCAACCGTGAGCTGCACACCACCCTGGTCTACGTCACCCACAACGCCGCCTTTGCCGCCACCGCCGAACGCCAGCTTCGTCTCCACCGTGGGCGGCTGGAGGCGGTGTAGGGGTATGGCGGCTCGCAGTCGCCGGGACCATCACGACGCGGCGGTGGGGCAGGGCGCCGGCCGGTCGATCTGCTCGGGGGCGAGCTCGGTGTAGTAGACGACTCGGTTTCTTCCTCCCTCCTTGGCGCGGTAGAGGGCGTCGTCGGCGCAGCGCAGCACTCCGCGCTGGCGTATTGCCGGGGCGAGATCGTCGCTGCTGATCACCCCGATGGAGAGGGTGATGGTGAGCGGGGTGCCGCCCTTCCACGGAATGGAGAGTTGTGCCACCCGTTCCCGTAGCCGCTCCGCGACCTGAACGGCGGTCTCGCGGTGGGCGTGGTCGAGGAGGATGACAAACTCCTCGCCGCCGATCCGACCCACCGAGTCCTCGGTCCGGGCCACATCGAGGAGGAGGTCGGAGAGCGACGTCAGGACCTGGTCGCCCGCCTCGTGGCCGTAGGTGTCGTTGATCCGCTTGAAGTGGTCGATGTCCGCCATGAGCAGGGCAAAGGGCTCCTGGCGACGGCGCCAGCGCGACAGGCGGCTGTTGATCTGGCCGCTGGTCGCCCGCCGGTTGCCGAGGCCGGTGAGGGGGTCGGTGAGGGCGAGGAGGCGGAGCCGGTCGTTTTCCTCCTTCAGCCTCAGGGCGGCACGGACCCGGGCGACCAGCTCATCGGGATCGAACGGCTTGGTGATGTAGTCGCTGGCGCCGAGGGCGAGGCCGTGGCAGACGCTCTCCGTGTCGTCCGCCCGGGCGGTGACGAAGATCACCGGGGTCAAGGCGGTCTCCAGGTTCCGTTGTAGGTGGCGGCAGACGTCGAAGCCGTCCATCTCCGGCATGGCGACGTCGAGGAGGATCACGTCCGGCGGGTCTTGGATCGCCAGACGCAACCCCTCTTTGCCGCTACACGCCAGGATCGGGCAAAACCCCTCCTCCTCCAGGATCGCCTCCAGGAGCTCCCGGTTGGCGGCCCGGTCGTCGACCACCAGGATGCGCGGCCTCTCCCTCATTGGGAGACCCCGTGGAGGGCCGGGGCGAACGCCTCGTCGGTGGTCTGGGTCGCTGCCGCGGGCAGGTGGAGGGTGAAGGTCGACCCCTCTCCCACCCCGCTCACCACCTTGATCTCACCCCCGAGGAGGTGGGCGAGGCTGCGGGATACCGACAGGCCGAGGCCGGTCCCCTCGTGCTCGCGGGTGGAGGAGCCGTCCGCCTGGCGGAACTTGTCGAAGATGGTGGGCAGGGCGGCGGCGGGGATGCCGATGCCGGTGTCGTGGACCACGTAGGCGAGCCCCTCCGGCCCCTCGGCGACGGTGAAGGTGACCCGCCCCTCGCGGGTGAACTTGATCGCGTTGCCGCCGAGATTCAGGAGGATCTGCTGGAGGCGCAGGGGGTCGGTGAAGAGGGTCGGCAGGTTGCTGTGGACCACCACCTCCAGATCGATGTCCCGCTCCTCGGCCAGGGGCAGGAGGGTCTCCACCGCCTGGGTGACGGCGGCGGCGGGATCGATCTCCTCCACCGTGATGGAGACCCTGCCGGCCTCGATCTTCGACAGGTCGAGGAGGTCGTTGATGACCGCCAGCAGGTGGGTGCCGTTCTCGTGGATGAGCTCCAGTTGGCGGAGCTGGCGGACGTCGCAGGTGCCGTGCGGGTTGCGTCGCAACAGGGCCGAGAAGCCGAGGATCGCGGTGAGCGGGGTACGCAGCTCGTGGGAGACGTTGGCGAGGAACTCCGACTTCAGCCGCACCGCCTCCACCGCCTCGTCGCGCGCCGCCTTCAGCTCGCTCTTCAGCCGCTCCCGCTCAATGGCGTAGCGGAGACACCGGCCAAGGGCGTGGCCGTTGATCGTCCCCTTCACCAGGTAGTCCTGGGCACCCTCCTGCACCGCTTGGAGCGCCAACTTCTCGTCGTTCAGGCTGGTAAGTACCACCAGGGGCACCCGGCCGGCGTGGCGTCGCACCCGGCGCACGCAGTCGAGGCCGTGGCCGTCGGGGAGGGTGAGGTCCTGGAGGACGACATCAATCTCGCCCCGGTTGAGCCACGCCAACCCGTCGGCGAGGGTGTCGGCGTAGAGGAGGTGGTAGTTGTCGGCGCCACTCTCCGTCAGCAGCTCGCGGATGAGACGGGCATCACCGGGGTCGTCCTCTACCAGTAAGAGGGTGAGTGCTTCTTGCTCCATGTCTCACTCGTCGGTGAAAAATCACCGCTCATGAGCAAGAAACGGTCGATGTGAGAGGAAATGTGTCCGCCTCGCCGCCGGCCGCGGCCGGCGCGGCACGCTTTGCTGGATTGCCCGATGGCGGAGGGGGATGTCGCGCGTCCCCCTCGCTGTCCGTGGAGGGCGGGCCGACGCCCGACCTCAGGCCGCAGGGTGCGTCCGATCTTCGCGTGAGACCGCCACGCCTACCGCTTCGGGGTCACCTTGGTCACCACCCCGTGGCGGCCGATCTCCTCGGCGCACGCCTGCGCGGAGGCCTCGTCGGGAAACTCGAAGAGGCGGAGCTGGGCGTCGAGGACGTCGAGGATCACCTGGTGGGCCTCTTCGTAGTCGATGCCCAGGTGCTTGGCGAGACACTCCCCCGCCGCCTTGGGCATGAGGTCGTCGGTGGTGGTGAAGAGGCGGAGCTGATAGGCGGACATGGCAGGTAGGGGAGTGGGTGAGGGAAAACAGCGGCCCGGCAACAAAAGGGCGAACCGCGGGATTGTCCGCCGCTTCGGCTGCACGACGCAAACCGAGGTGGCGGCGCACCGGCGGGCTACGCGCACCGTTCGGTGAGCCACCCCACCGCCTGCTCCACCGCCACCTCGACCCGCTCGCCGGTGGCCCGCGCCTTGATCTCCACCTTCCCCTCCTTCAGACCACGCGGTCCGACGGTCACGCAGTACGGCAGGCCGAGGAGGTCTCCGTCGTTGAACTTCACCCCCGGCCGCTCCTTGCGGTCGTCCACCAGGGGCTCGTGGCCGGCGGCGGTGAGCTCGCGCTCCATGGCTGCCGCGACCTCCAGGCTCGCCGCGTCGGTCTCGCGGATGAGGATGATCTCGACGGTGAACGGGGCGATCGGGACGGGCCAGACAATGCCGTTGTCGTCGTGGTTTTGCTCGATCGACGCGGCCATGGTGCGGCCGATGCCGATGCCGTAGCACCCCATCACCGCCGGCGTCTCCGCCCCCTCGGCGTTGAGGAAGGTGGCACCCATGGCCGCCGAGTACTTCGTCCCGAGCTTGAAGATGTGGCCGACCTCGATGCCGCGGGAGAGGTGCAGGGTGCCGGCGCAGCGCGGGCAGGGGTCGCCGTCGTCGGCGTTGATGAGGTCGGCGACGTTGTCGGTGGCGAAGTCGCGTCCCGGCTGCACCCCCGCAAGGTGGGTGTCCGCATGGTTGGCGCCGGTGACCGCCGTGGCCATCGCCGCCACCTCCCGGTCGACCCACACCGCCACGTCGCCGGCGAGCCCCACCGGCCCGGCGAAGCCGCACGGGGCGCCGGTGGCCGCCTCCACCTCTCCGTCGCTCGCCAGGGCGAGGTTGTCCGCGCCGAGGGCGTGGGCGAGCTTGATCTCGTTCACCTCCCGGTCGCCGCGTACCAACGCGGCGACGGTCTGCTCGCCGGCGCGGTAGAGCAGGGTCTTGATGAAGTCGGTGGGCTCCCGGTGCAGGAAGGCGGCGACCTCGTCGACCGCCTTCTTGTCCGGCGTCGCCACCGCCTCCGGGGCGGGGGCGTTGGCGGCGGGCGGTGTCGCCTCCGGGGCGCGGGCGGTCGCCTTCTCCTGGTTGGCGGCGTAGTCGCAGGTGTCGCAGGAGAGGATCGCGTCCTCTCCCGAGTCGGCCAGGACCATGAACTCGTGGGAGAAGGCGCCGCCGATGGCGCCGGAGTCCGCCTCCACCGGCCGGAAGCGGAGGCCGCACCGCTCGAAGATTCGGGTGTACGCGGCGTGCATCCGCTCGTAGGTGGCGGCGGCACCGGCGTCGTCGCGGTCGAAGGAGTAGCCGTCCTTCATGATGAACTCGCGGCCGCGCATGAGGCCGAAGCGGGGGCGGATCTCGTCGCGGAACTTCGCCTGGATCTGGAAGAGGTTCACCGGCAGCTGGCGCCATGAGCGGATCTGGGCGCGGACGATGTCGGTGATCACCTCCTCGTGGGTGGGCCCGAGGCAGAACTCGCGGTCGTGGCGATCGTGCATCCGCAGGAGCTCGCGGCCGTACTTGTCCCAGCGCCCCGACTGCTGCCACAGCTCCGCCGGCTGCACCGCCGGCATGAGGAGCTCCTGGGCGCCGGCGGCCACCATCTCCTCGCGGACGATGGCGGAGATCTTGGTGATCGACCGCAGGGCCAGGGGGAGGTAGGCGTAGATGCCCGCCGCCACCTTGTGGATCATCCCGGCGCGCAGCATCAGCCGGTGGCTGATGACCTCCGCCTCCGACGGGGTCTCACGGACGGTATTGATCAGGGCGTGGCTGTAGCGCATGGCAGACCGAGGATAGAGGGATTCGAAGGCGCACAGGGAACCACGCCCGGCGGTCGCGGGCCAGATGTCACCTCACCCCATCATCGTCGGGTGAGGATCTCCCGCGTAGAGGCCAAGACGCAGAGGAGGCCTTCGCGGTCGATGCTGAAGCCGATCCCGCTCTGACGTGAGCCGTGGGCGACGGCCGCGCCGTCGCTCGATCTCCGATCCATTCCGGGAGTGTTTCATGGGTACCCTGCTTTTCGCGGGGGGCTCTGGCCGGCCGCCGCCACCGCTGCTCAGGATCCGCACCACATCCCCCCCCGGGCCTCATCGCCCGCCTGCACCGCACCGACCTCGAAAGAGGGTCGGGCCGGACCACCGGGAGAGGGGGCATCTCCCCTCTCCCGGTGGCTCTCCTGCCTACCCGTCGATGCAGTCGTACGGCTTCGGCAGGCCGGCAAACTTGGTGCCCTGGAAGGCCGGCCCCTTGGGGAAGAGCTCGTACAGGTGGTCGCGGTCGAGCTTCTCGTCGCCCCACTCCGCGCGCAGGTGGCGCAAGAGGATGCGGACATTGGGGGAGATGAGGTACTCGGCGTAGTAGCGGCGCAGGTAGTCGAGGATCCGCCAGTGCTCCTCGGTGAGGGCAATCCCGTCGAGGTGGGCGAGGACCGCGGCGATCTCCGGCGTCCACTGGTCTCGCTTGAGCATGTAGCCGTCATGGTTGGTCTCGACGGTCATGCCGTGCATGGTGATCTCTTTGCCGTGCGGGGTCGGGCGGACGGTGACCTTGCCGGCGGGGGTGTTGAGCGTTGCGGTGGTGGACATGGCGGTCTCCTCAAGGTTGGGGGTTGTGTCCGAGGGCCTCGATCCGTGCCGCCACCTCCCCCTCTTCGGGAAAACGGCCCGTGGTGCGCTTGGAGAAGAGGAGCTCCCCGTTGACGGCCACCTCGAAAACCCCCCCGTTGCCGCGCACCAGCTCGGGGGTGGCTCCGAAACGGTGCTCCAGCTCGGTCGCCAGCCTGGCGGCCCGGGGGCGGTAGTTTCACTGGCCGCAGTAGAGGATCTCGATCTTCAAGGGTTGGCTCCACGGTGGATCTCGGACTCGGTGTGGAGAAAACATACCAAAAAACATAGAGATTGTCCGTTGATCCCGTTGCAGTCCTACCTTGGCCTTCGAATTCTTGCCTGACTGAATTGCCTGGGGCATGGTGCCGACCCTTTGACCTCGTGTTGGTTTTGACCCATCTCTATAGTTTGCTGTGTCTAAAGGAGGGCCTCATCCATGGTCGATTCGATTTCCCCGAGTGCCGAGTTCGCCGCCCACGCCCATATCTCCTCCATGGAGCAATACCGGGAGCTGTACCAGCGCTCCCTGGACGACCCGGAGGGGTTCTGGGGCGAGCAGGCGGAGCGCCTCACCTGGATGAAGCGGTGGGACCGGGCGGCCCGCTGGGACTTCAATACTGCCGAGATCGCCTTCTTCGAGGGGGGCGAGCTGAACGTTTCCGCCAACTGCCTCGATCGTCACCTGGAGCGCCGCGGGGACCAGACGGCGATCATCTGGGAGGGCGACGATCCGAAGAACGATCGCCACATCACCTACCGTGAGCTCTACGAGGAGGTGTGTCGCTTCGCCAACGTCCTGAAGGCGAACGGGGTGAAAAAGGGCGACCGGGTGACGGTGTATTTGCCGATGATCCCGGAGCTGACGGTGACCATGCTCGCCTGCGCCCGCATCGGCGCGGTCCACTCGGTGATCTTCGCCGGCTTCTCCCCCAACTCGATCCGTGACCGCGTCGAGGACTGCAAGTCCGACGTGGTGATCACCGCCGACGAGGGGCTGCGCGGCGGCAAGGTGATCCCCCTGAAGAAGAATGTCGACGACGCGGTCGACGAGCTCGACCACGTACGGCGGGTGATCGTGGTGCGCCACACCGGCCTGGAGAGCACCCCGTTCAACGCCGAGCGTGACCGGTGGTGGCACGACGAGATGGCGAACGCCTCGACCGACTGTGCGCCGGAGGCGATGGGCGCCGAGGATCCCCTCTTTATCCTTTACACCTCCGGTTCCACTGGCAAGCCGAAGGGGGTGCTCCATACCTCCGCCGGCTACCTGCTCTACTCGGCGCTGACCCACGAGCTGGTCTTCGACTACAAGGACGGCGAGACCTTCTGGTGTACTGCCGACATTGGCTGGATCACCGGCCACAGCTACATCGTCTACGGCCCCCTGGCCAACGGCGCGACCTCGGTGATGTTCGAGGGGGTGCCCAACTACCCCGACTGGTCGCGCTTCTGGCAGGTGTGTGACAAGCACAAGGTGGCCCAGTTCTACACCGCCCCCACGGCGCTGCGCGCCATCGCCCGTCAGGGCGACGACTTCGTGAAGGCGACCTCGCGCAAGTCGATCCGGGTGCTCGGCACGGTGGGTGAGCCGATCAACCCGGAGGTGTGGAAGTGGTACTACGACGTGGTGGGCGAGGGGCGCTGCCCGATCGTCGACACCTGGTGGCAGACCGAGACCGGTGGCCACCTGATTACCTCCCTGCCGGGGTGTACGCCGATGAAGCCGGGGTCGGCGACCCTGCCGTTCTTCGGTATCGAGCCGGTGGTAGTGGACAACGACGGCAACGAGTTGGAGGGGGCCTGTGAGGGGCCGCTCTGCCTGCGGCGCGCATGGCCGGGGATGATGCGCACCGTCTTTGGTGACCACGACCGTTTTCACCAGACCTACTTCTCCACCTTCAAGGGGCTCTACTTCACCGGCGACGGCTGCCGCCGTGACGAGGACGGTTATTACTGGATCACCGGCCGCATCGACGACGTGATCAACGTCTCCGGCCACCGGATGGGGACCGCCGAGGTCGAGTCGGCGCTGGTCTCTCACGACGCGGTCGCGGAGGCGGCGGTGGTGGGCTTCCCCCACGAGGTAAAGGGGCAAGGGATCTACGCCTACGTCACCCTCAACCAGGGGCTCGAGCCATCGGATGCCCTGCGCGCCGAGCTCATCGCCCACGTGCGCAAGGAGATCGGGCCGATCGCCGCTCCCGACGTCATCCACTGGGCGCCGGCGCTCCCAAAGACCCGCTCCGGAAAGATCATGCGCCGCATCCTCCGCAAGGTAGCGGAAGGCGCCCCGGAGCAGATCGGCGATACCACCACCCTCGCCGACTCGTCGGTGGTCGCGGACATCATCAAGAACGTTCCGAAGCGGTAGCACCTTTGGGGCGGGAGAGAGGAGATCCTCTCTCCCGCCCCGGCAAATGCTGTCGATCGGGGGCGGGCGGTGACGGGGGGATCAACCGCACTCACCTGAAGCTCTACGTGGTGCGCAGCGGCGCCTTCGAGCTGGACAACAACGCCCAGGCCGCGGTGAAGCTGAAGTTCACCGGCCATCTGTGATGCACCGCCTGCGGCAGCTCTTGCGCTGGAGCCGCACCCGGTGACAGTAGCGGGGGCTACTTGAGCCCGGCGTCGCCGGGAGCCTATCGAACCCATGCACGATCTACTGCGGGAAAGCGGATCTCGGCCCGGATCGCGCCCCGTTCTTCGTTGCATAGGCCCGCGTAGCGCTCGAACGGGTCGCAATCCGGACTCGAGCCAACTTCCCCTCGCGACGATCGCATAAGTCCGACAGACTCCTAGATCCTTAACCAGCTTGAGCCGAGTTTGTGAATATGCGATATATTGATTAGGTGCGCGGTGCGCCGGAGCCCTCGGGGGAGGGGAAGACAAAATTCGTGACCCGACCAGGAGAACAGCCCCCGGCGTTGTGCGCGCCAGCCGCCGAGTGGCGGCTGGCGCTTCCGTGGCGCCGTCTCGGTTCGATCCTCCGCCGCCTGTGCCCGTGCGTCCTCCTCCTCACCCTGTGGGGAACCGGAGCGGCGGTCGCCCAGGACCTGGGCAGAGACGGTGGCGTGGTGCAGAGCCAGAGCCTCGGCCCCGACCCCACCGTCGAGAGTCGTCTCGCCCTGCAAGAGCGAAGTCGCGACCTGGCGCGCTGGCAGCCCGGTGAGCGTGAAGGGTACTTCGATGAGCAGGATCGCCAGCACCAGGCGCGTCAGGTAAAGGGGTACTACCGCAAGATGGCCCTGCGGGCCCTACGCCGCTGGTCGGGCGACTGCTTCGGCTCCCTTCTTACCGACGACGGCATGCGCCTGCCGTGTCACCTCAACGGCGCCGGCACGGGCAGCGCCACGGGGACGATGGCGCGGCTGGTGAACGACACCGACCTCGAGCTCCACTACGGCGACAGTGGAGCCTCCCTGTCGTTCGGCCGTGACCTCGACCTGGGTCGGATCGGTTGTCGCTCGGGTCGCCTGGAGGTGGATCCGGTGCGCGGCGAGGTGGAGTTGGGCGTCGACCTCGACCGCACCTCCCTGGCGTGGACCATGGGAAACGGCCAAATGCGTCTAAGCTGGTCGATCCCGTTTTAGGGGATCCATCCGTAGGGTCGAGTAGCCGCTGAATCGTTCCCCCATCGAGGGGGCGATTTCGGCGATGCGCTTTTCCCCCCAATCCGTACCGTGTTTGCTCGCGGGTGGCTGGGGGAGACGACAGAGGTGGGGAGCCGCGGATGGCGTTGATCGTCTCCGTCCGGCACGCGCCGCCTTCCATGGGGTGGCGCAAATTGGATCACGTCCCTGCCGCGATGCACCGATAGGGGGAGTGATACCCGAACCACGGAAGTCTCACGAGGTGAAGAGCTAAATCGGTGAGTCACATGGCGAGGTCAGACACAGCGCCAGAGAGCACGACGGGGGCGGCAAAGTCCGGTGAGTCGGAGCGGCAGCGGGTCCCGTCTCGCCGGCGGATCCGAGGTCACCGCCTGTTGCAGGGGAGCGTCATGGCCCCCTTCGATCTCAAGGCCGCGGACTCCATTGAGGACGTCACGGCGGCGCTCTCCCTGGTTCACGACAGCTACGTCGAGCTCGGTCTCATCGATCCCCACCCGTCAGGACTGCGGCTGCTGCCCCACCACCTCCTCCCGGAGACCCGGGTCTTCCTCGCCCGCGAGCACGAAGAGGTGGTTGCCACCCTCACCCTCATCCCCGACACGGAGGCTGGCCTGCCGCTGGACTCGGCGTACCGGCAGGCTGCCGATGGGTTGCGGCTGGAAGGGCGAAGGATCGGTGAGATCTCCTGCCTGGCGCTTGCCCCTCGCTACCGTCGTCATGACGTCCTCCTCCATCTCTTCCGGATGATGCATGTCTGCGCCCGGGCCACTGGCCTCGACGACCTGTGCGTCGTCGTCGCCCCCAAACACGGCCGTTTTTATCAGCACATCCTGCTCTTTGAGCCGTACGGCGGCTTTGCCGAGCTCGACCACCTCAACGGTGCTCCGGCGCTCCTCTATCGCCAGGACCTGCGCACGATCGAGGAGACCACTCATGGGTACTACGCCTCCTCGCCGGCTGCCGCGGACCTCTACCAGTTCTTCTTCGAAGAGGCGGCGACCGTCAGAGCACGGGCGACCGCCGGCCGCGGCTTGACCCCCGCGGAGGTCGAGACGCTCCTCATGGGCCATCCGGAGCTTCATATCTAGGAGTCTGTCGGTGGGCGCGTCGAGGGGGTGGGTGTCGGTGATTGACCGACGTTCGGTGTAGTAAAAACGCGACGGTATTGCCCGGCTGGGAGAGCGGAGGCGCTGGCGGTGTATGCCTTTCCAGCCACTTCCACGCCACCGCGCGAATACGGCGCTGTGAACCCCTGGCACGGTAATTGCTTCTTAACTAAAAGCTGCACCGCGGAACCCCTCCTAGTTCTTCCCTCCCCTCCTGGATATCTCGATGGAGCTTTCCCTTGTCCCCCGTCAGGAGCGTCGCCACGCCCATTCCGTCGAAGAGGTGTGGAACGTCCACTTTGCCCGGAGCGACCACGATTTCGCCGAGGCCCTCAGGCTGGTCCAGTCGCGCTACGAGATGCGTGGCTACACCCCGGAGGGCCCGGAGCGGGCGGAACTGACCCTCTATCATGTCCTCCCCGAGACCCGGACGATCTTGGTGAAGGCGCTGTCGCGTGTGCTCGCCACCGTTACCTTCGTTCCGGACTCGCCCCTCGGCCTGCCTGCCGAGCAGGTCTTCCGGGACGAGGTGGCCCCGTTGCGATCGGAGGGACGCCACCTCTCCGAGCTCTCCGCCCTGGCGGTGGCCGACCAGATCCGCATCGAGGATCGCCCCCACCTTTCCCGCTGGCTCTTCCACTCGATCGAGGCGCAGGTGCGTGGCGAGGGACGGGTCGATGACCTCCTGATCACCGTCAATCCGCGTCACGTCGCCTTCTATGATCGTCGACTCGGCTTCGAGGTGATCGCCGGACCGCGTCCCCATCCAAAAGTTCAGGGGGCGGATGCGGTGCTCATGCGCCTGCGGGCCGACGTCGACCGCACCCACCTCACCTGGTGGGAGCGCGCCAAGGAAGAGAGCCAGGGGCTCATCGCCTCCCTGCTGGCGAATGATCCCGGCTGGACCTGGGACGACCACCGTCTCATCGACTGGGCCGACACCCTTCGCCTAGTGGCCAACGAGGTCACCCACACGGGTTGCGACTACCTCCGTCACCTCTTCCCGACCTTCCCCTGGCCGGAGGAGTGCGGCGCGCATCGCGGTTGAGCCGCACCATGGCCCCGAGGTGGAGAGCTCCCTGGACCACCCTCGCCGCCCTCTGAGGGGTTGCTGAAGTGGTTTCTCAGCTTTATCGGTAGGACGTCGAGGGTGGTCTGGTAGCCGCGTTGGACGAGCGCGCTCTTTTCTTCGACGGAGAGGTTGAGTTTGACCGGCGGTACCGTGCCGATGTCGATCAGGACCGTGTGGTTCCACGCCCAGGGGCCGAGCCTGCGGGTAGAGGTGGCGTAGGTAAAGGTGTCGGCGAGGAGGGAGAAGTAGTCCGCGAGGCGAAACCGTCGGGATGTGGGCGACGGGGGGCGGATGGCGGCCTCCACCTCGAAGGTGAAGGCGGGAGTCTCCTGCCGTTGTGTCTCGGTCAGTAAGATCTCGTTGGC
The DNA here is from genome assembly GCA_024278555.1 of bacterium. GTDB lineage: Bacteria > CG2-30-53-67 > CG2-30-53-67 > CG2-30-70-394 > CG2-30-70-394 > CG2-30-70-394. Next base: position 46,005 of record JAJRSX010000183.1, read on the forward strand.
GAGGATCTCTCCATCCACCAATACCGCTGCACCATATCGTTGGTAATCAAAGAGCACGGGGATCCCGGTGGAGAAACGCACCGCCCGTGCCACCCGTAGCTCGGGGGTGGTGTCCCGGGAGAAGACCACCGCTCGACGGAGGCGGATGTCGGTGGCTACCACCGCCAGATCGAGATCCAGGTCGCCGAAGGTGGCGCCGTGGAGCCGTTCGTCCAGCCATGCCTCGAAGGTCTTCCCCGAGCACATCCCGCCCCGTAAGAGGAGGCGGGGCGGGGTGAAGCGGACGAGGCTACGGAAGTCGGTTTCACACGCCCACTGTTCGATCTCGGTGGCCGTGGCGCCGGCGGCGAAGAGGGAGGCAACGATACTTCCTCCAGAGAGCCCCACCAGACGGTGGAATTCGACGCCCAACTCCTCCAGCGCCCGCAACACCCCCACATGGGCAGGAAAGCGGGTTCCACCGCCGCTCAGGATGGGGACAATTTCGCCACCACCCACGGGAGGAGGCGGGGTAGCGGGAGCAGAGGTTGATGTCTTGGCCATCTTCGACGAGCCCCTTCGCTACCGGCAGAGGATGGTCGTGCGCGAATATAAGATCAAATGCGAAATCCGCACGGGTTTGGGGAGCCACCGCGAACCGGGCGAGGAGCTGGGCCTTGGGGTCACTGTCGTCGACCGGACAGCGTAATGGTCGTTCAATACATCATCGTTGGGCGTTTCGCCGGAGCTGCCGGCTGACGACCTGCTCAATGCGCTGCAAGGCCGGGTACTCACCCACCTGTTCCGTGAAGGCCTCGCGCACCGGCGCGAGCTGCTCCCGCAGACGGGTGGCCACTCCGCCCAACAGCCCCAGCAGGAACCGTGGCCTGATATCGCAGGCCCTTGCCAATGTCTCCCAGTGGGCGCGGGTGACGAGGCAGGGGTTGCGCTCGCCGCCGACATCGAGGGCCAGATGCTCATCGATGCGCTTGATGGCGCGGGTGCACACCAGATCGTAGAATGGCGCCAGCCGGATGCCCTCGTGTGGGTGATACAACAGGGCGAGATTCTTCGCGTGTCCATCCGAGTTACCGGCGAGCACGTTGAAGATCTGCCAGCGCAGCAGGTGCTGTGCGTCGATGGCCGGCTCGCTGGAGACCTCCCGCACCAGGCGATAGCACTGGGCAAAGGTCGGGCCACCATGTTCCTGGTACTTGTGCTCATGCCCATACCCCAGCGCCTGGCACAAATCCTCCTGGTGCAGCCGTTGCACCTCACCCTGTTCGTCGAAGAAACGGTCATAGCGACCAATTTCGGCAAACCGGTTCTCCCCGATGGTGTGCAGATGGATCTCCACCACGGGCAGGCCCACGGCAGCGGCAAGGTGCATGGTGAAGGTCTCGTAGGCAGGCACATGACGGTAGTCGGCCAGCTCGAACTTCAGGATATGGCTGGAGGGTGCCTCGCCTCGGGGCAACCCGTAGCGGCCGTTTTGCAGCAACACCGGGCACTTGTTCTGGGCGCCGGCCAAGGACAGTCGTGGCCGCTCAACGGCGGGATCGGTCGTATAGATCTGGCCGCGCCGGGCGGCCAGACCGGCCAGATCCTCGTCGCTCAGGGGCCGGTAACGTCGCTCCCGCGAGGGAGCCCGATCCAGGGGTAGGATCGACAACGCGCCGGCGCACTCGCCGCCAATGGCGCGCAGCAGCTCGAAATCGGTGTTGGGCAGCTTGAGGTCGTGGACAATCTGGTCGCGGACGCCCCCCTCGGGCAGGAGATTGGCGAAGAAGCGATGGGCGATGGCCGCCTCGGGCGGAAACTCGCCGGTGGCCAGCGGCAGACTCTGGGAGATCGCAAATCCGCTCGTGATCCACTCGGTGTCGTACCGAAACCCCATCGCGCCGATGGCGTTGCGCCAGAGGGTGCCGACCCGGCGCCGTTCGTACCAGACGTGAAGCGAATCCAGGTCGCTCATGAGCTTGGCACGCGCTCGTCATCAGGCCGCGCCTCCGGTTGCCCGCGCGGCCGAACGATCACCTCCAGCCCCAAGGTGCGCAACGCCTTCAGCACCTTGCCGATCTCTGCGGTCTCCTTGCCCCGCTCGAGCTCGGAGAGAAATCGCACACTCAGATTACCCAGCCCCGAGATCACCTCCAGGGTCAGCTTTCGTTGCTTGCGGTGGGCGCGCAGCAGGTAGCCGAGCTCCTCGATCGTGCGGATGGGGCCGTAAGGGAGATCTGTCTTGGGCATGTGCGCCCTCAAAAATGTACTGTACGGGAAAAACTAGCACGTACTATGGTCTGTTGCAACAAATTATTACCGTACGTGAAAGTCGACGCCATCACTCCACGAAACAAGAGGAATTATTACGTACGATACAAATATTGACCCTGGTGGATGAGCCCGTCGTGTCGCCCGATCGTCGATCCACGCCTCCCCCTGCCTGTGATCGGCTTCGCCGGCCGTCCCCGATCACGGCCCCGCGAGGAAGCTCGCCGCCGGCCGCCGCAGGCTTCGGGCGCGGGCGGGGGGGCCGTGGCCGACGCGAAAGAGGAGGACCATGGCGCTCGCCTCGTCCACCGGGAAGAGGCCGCGAAGCAGCTTCCACGCCTCCTCCAGCCAGCGCCGCTGGCGACCGTCGAAGGCGTCCGGGCCGTGGCGCAGAAGCCGGCGGATGAAGAGGGTGGCGACGGTCATCGGCTGGAAACGGATCGACTCGGCAGTGGCGGCGAGCCAGATGCGTTCCATCGCCCTCCCCCCCTTGAGAAAGGTGGTCTCCCCCTCCTGTGGTGACCACAGGAGCCCGATCGCCGGGGCGGAGACGGCCAGACGGGTGGTGGGGAGGGTGAGGCCGCGATAGGCGCCCAGGCGGTTGAGGGCGGCCATACGCGGCCACGGTCGCACCGCCTTCAGAAAGGGGCCGGCGAAGGGGCCCGCCTCCAGGGTAGGGATCGCCATGCCGTCGCGGGTCGCCTCCGCCTCGGCGCGGGAGAAGCGCAGCTCCGCCATGAGCGACTCGTGGGCGAGCGGATGGGTGTAGCGGACCCAGTCGGCGAGGCGGATCACATGGCAAATCTTCGAGAGCGCTGCCTGCTCCGTGAGCCAGGTGAGGGTCGTGTCGGAGGTGGCGGCATCCGCCACCTGGTTCGCCAGCCAGTCGGCAGGCAACGGCCGCCGGTCGAAGGGCCGCCGGTTCACGCACCGCCCGGGGATCGCCGCGGCGAGCGGCGAGTCAAGAGGCTCTGCGGGCTCGAAGGTCAGGCGCGCCACCGGCCCCTCCCCCCCCTCGGGCCACCATGCCATCTCGGCGCCAAACCCCCGCGCCCCTGCCTCCAGCTCGACGTTGGCCGCCACGGCGCCCGCCGAGGCCAGCGCCCCGACTCGGTCTACCTCGAAGAAGTTGTCGCTCCGCTCAGCGTCCAAGAAGAGGTAGAGGCTCTCTCCCTGCCACCGGAACCGCCACGGCTGCGAGTTGTCCCCCGACGGGGCGCGTATCGCCGCCGCCAGGAGGGCTTGCCGGGTCGCCTCGTCCATTCCCGTCATCCGAGTTTCCGACGCAGGTACCACAGCTTCGCCCGCTGGATCGGGTTGCGGTTGCCCCACGGCATTACCCCCTTCTTGTAGATCCTGCAGTAGGGATCGAACTGGAAGTAGCGGGGTGCGCAGGGCGGCCGGCCGCGCTTGAGGAGGATTCGGATCGCCTCGGTGGCCGCCATGCCGGCGCACAGGTCTGTGGCCAGCGCCAGCGAAGGCCCCTTGCCCGAGCGCAGGTCCACGTGGCCGAGGTCCATGTAGGCGAGCTGGGTTGCCCGGGGGGTGAGGCCGAGGGCGAAGCGGAGGCGTTGATCGAACACCTCCTGCCCATCGTGAATGTCGAAGTAGTCATCGAAGGTGGTCCCGCGGGGGTCAAACACCAGCATGGCGCAAGAGAAGCCGATGGGCCCCGCGGTGATTACGTAGATGCCACGCTCAGCGGCCTCCCGGAAGAGGAGTCGCCTGGCGTCGAGGGCGAAGAAGTCGAGTCCGTCCACCACCAGATCCACGCCGTCGAGGAAGGCATCGATGTTCCCCGCGTGGATCCCCTCGGGAAAGGAGACCACCTCCGACTCCGGGTTGATCTTCGCCACCCACTCCGCCATCACCTCCACCTTCGCCCGTCCTACCGTATCCACGCTTGCCCCGAATTGGCGGTTGAAGTTCGCCTCCTCGAAGAGGTCGAGGTCGGCAAGGTGGAAGCGGCCGATCCCGAGGCGTGCGAAGGTGGCGGTGTGGATGCCACCGACCCCACCGAGACCTGGGATCGCGATGCATCGTGTCGCGAGCAATTGCTGCTCCACCTCATCGATCAGGCCACGATTGCGAGAGTACACGGGCGGTCCGGGGTGGCGGGGGTGTTGCCTGGAGGCTCCCAGGGGAGGAGGGGAGAGGCTACGGCAAGAGGTCGATGATCACTAGGAGCCTGTCGGACTTATGCACGATCTACTGCGGAAAAGCCGATCTCGGCCCGGATCGCGCCCCGCTCTTCGTTGCATCGAATCGCGGGCAGGAGCCCGCTCCTACCGCTCCTCGAACGGGTCGCAATCCGGACTCGAGTCCGCTTTCCGTCGTGACGATCGCATAAGTCCGACAGACTCCTAGATCGGCAACGTCTAGGAATCAACCGCCAGCCGGTAGTACGCCTTCTGGTAATCGACACGGGTGGGGCGGAGTTCCATGGCGCGGCGGTACTCGCGCATCGCCGCGGCACGGTCTCCTTGAAGCTCGTAACACTTCCCGAGCCAGTAGGCGGCGCTGCCACTTTTCGGCTTGCCTGCGACCCGGCCTTCGGCGATCCGCAGGGCACGCCGCAGGTGGATCTCGGAGCTTTTCGCATTTCCGAGCTGTCGGTAGCTCCGTGCCAGGGAGAGGTTGGCGGAGACGCTCTCGCGCCCCCGTTCTCGCTTTTTCGCGATGCGTTTGAGGTCGAGGGTGATCGCCTGGACGAGGTACTTGCGGGCCACCTCTTTGTCGCCCAGGTGGCTGTAACAGTTGGCGAGCTTCCGGAGGATGGAGCACCGATCCGGCTCCTGGTCATGGACCCGGCCGTAAAGATCGGCCGCCGTTTCCCACCGCTGGTAGCGCTCGTAGCGTCCGGCGAACTTCTCGAAGCCGTTGCTGATTCGGTTGTCGATTCGTGCCCGGCCCTGGGGGGTGGCGTACGAGCCGTAGGTGGAGGCAGCGGCGAGAAGCGCCACCACCGCCACCGCGCCGGCGAGACGGGCGGTCAGGCCGACGGAGCTCCTCCCGGCACCCCCCTCTGTCTCGGTGGCGGCGTGGCCACGGTGGTCGTGCCAGTAGGTGATGGCCATGAGGGCGAGGGCGCACGAGATCAGCACCTCGGCGAGCTCTGCCTCGTTGAAGTGGAGGGGGCCGAGCTCGAGGACCGCCGCGGTGACGAAGAAGGGCCACAGGTGCGGGTGCGGCGGTGCCACCCCCAGGCGGTCAAGCCAGGCCGCCGGCGGGAATCGTAGGCGCACGGCAAAGGGGTAGATGGCGCCGTAGAGGACCATCCCGGCCGCCATCAGGTACTCGATGGCCTGTTTGAGCGGGGTCGCGATGGGACCGGTGAAAAGGTTGTGGAGGTTGGCCTCGTGCTGGAGGTTGTGTTCCTGGAGCAGGGTGGGGGTGGCGAAGGAGAAGATGCGCTGGCCCCAGGAGATCTCCTCTCCCGAGACGTAGAAGAGAGACACGGCGAGGAGGGCGAAGTACCACCGGTAGGGGGAGCGCACCCGGGCGAGTCGGAGGGCGAAGAGGAAGGCGGTGGCGAAGAACCAGAACTGTGCCCACTCGCCGACGAGATCCTCGTAGGTCGCCCACAGGTAGGCGATCGTGAAGTAGGCCGCGAGGACCCCGTACAGGGTGACGATCGCGGCAAAGAGGAGGTAGACGAAGAGGACGGAGCTGCGTCGATTCATGGCGAGGCTCGTGTCGGTGGGCGTACCGCCATTGCACCACGGGTGCCGCGGGTGGCGGAACCCGCTGATCGAAGATCAATCGCCGTGGGCTTTTGCCGGCAGGCTGCAATCCAGGCCGAAAAAAAAGAGGCCCGCCGGAGCGGGCCTCTGAAGGGTGCGAAGGAGGCGGGGCAACGTACGCCCCGCCTCCTTGGTGTGATCTCCCCGGCGGCTACTTCACCGGGCAGAGGGGACCACCGTTACGGCTGTCGCCATCGACGACCTCGAAGTCACCGCGCACCAGTCCCGGGCCGATCGGCTGGGAACAGCTCGTGTGGATCTTGGCGTGGAACTTTCCCTCCACGTAGATCTTGATCTCGGTGCCGAGGGTGCCCTTCTTGTCGTTCCCCACCAGGTTGATCAGGTCGCCCGGGACAACCGTGTCCTGGAAGACGCGGCTCCCCTTCTTCTGCTGCACCTCGACAAACGCCGCGGTGGCGCCGTTGTAGCGCAGGGTCAGGTTGGTCACCCTGCCGTCGCAGCCGCAGGCGGCCGGCGGAGTGGACGGCGGCTCAGGCATGGCGACATCTTCGGAGTCGCTGTCGCCGTCGCCGTTCGAATCCTCGCCGGAATCACTGTCCGAATCGGGGCAACCGGAGAGGGCCGCCTCGGAGTCGCTGTCGCCGTCGCCGTTGGTGTCGATCCCGGAGTCGCTGTCCGAGTCCCCCGCGCTGCTCGTACCGCAGGGCGAGTCCACCGGGCAGAGGAGCGAGAACTCACGGCTCGCACCGTCGACCACCTCGAAGTCACCACGGATCAGCCCCGGCCCGATGGGCTGCGAGCAGCTCGTGTGGATCTTCGTCTGCAGCTCACCGTTGACGTAGACCTTGATCTCCGTCCCCAGAGTGCCCTTCTTGTCGGTGCCGGTGAAGGAGAAGCTCATATTCGGATCGACATCCCCCTCGAAGACGACCGTGTGGTCCTTTTTCTCCTCCACGCGGATCGCCGCGGTGGCGCTACCGAGGTAGCGCAGGGTGAGGGAGGTCACCTTGCCCTCACAGCCACAGGGCTCTTCGGGCGGAGTCTGCTGGCAGGTGACCGTGGCCGTGTCCGTCGCCTCACACACGGCACCGGTGGCCAAAGAGCCGGTCGCCGTTACCGTGTTGGTGGTGTCGGCGCAGACGGAGGCTACCTTCGAGACCGTCTGGCTCTCGCCGGTCGCCAGCACCGGGATGGTGGCGACAACGCCCAGCTTGTCATCGACCACCTGCACGTTCGCCACCGGCGGCCCATTATTGGTCACCACGTAGGTGTAGGTGACGTTGTCGCCGGTGCAGGCGGGGGCCGGCGGAGGTGTCCCGCCGGTCGCTTCCGAGTCGGAGTCACCATCGCCATTGGTGTCGATGCCGGAGTCGCTGTCCGAGTCGCCGGGGAGTGCCTCGGAGTCGCTGTCGCCGTCACCGTTGCGGTCGATGCCGGAGTCGCTGTCCGAATCGCCCGGGAGGGCTTCCGAGTCGCTATCGCCGTCACCGTCGCGGTCGATGCCGGAGTCGCTGTCGCTGTCGGCCGTGCTGCCGGAGACATCCATAGCGCACAGCTTGCCGCCCTCCTTGCTCGATCCGTCGACCACTTCGAAATCGCCACTTACCAGCCCCGGACCGATGGGCTGCGAGCAGCTCGTGTGGATCTTCGTGTGCAGCGCGCCGTTGACGTAGATCTGGATCTCCGTGCCGAGGGTCCAGTGCTTGTCGGTGCCGATGAAGGAGAAGATCTCTCCCGGTGCCACCGTACCGCTGAAGACCACGTCACCATCCTTTTTCTGCTGGACCGCGACAAAGGCCGGGTCGCTGCCGTTGTAGCGCAGGCTCAGCTCGGTCACCTTGCCCTCGCAGCCACACTCGGCCGGCGGCGGGGGGGGAGTCGTGCAGTCAACGACCTCGGGAGAGGCGGTCTTCACCACCGTCAGATCACACGTCTCGATGGTACAGGTCGCCGAGCAGCCGTCACCGTTGATCGTGTTGCCGTCGTCGCACTCCTCGCCCACGTCGAGGATCCCGTCGCCGCAGGTGGGGTTCATGCAGTTGGCCTGGCAGCCGTCGCCATCGATATTGTTGCCGTCGTCGCACTGCTCGGGCGGAGTGAGGATGCCGTCGCCGCAGAACTCGTTGCCGCAGTTGGCGTTACAACCGTCGCCGTTGACGTTGTTGCCGTCATCACACTGCTCACCCGGGTCGAGGATTCCGTCACCACAGGCGGGAAGCCTGCAATCGGCCTGGCAGCCGTCACCGCTGATGTTGTTGCCGTCGTCGCACTGCTCGCCCGTGTCGAGGATGCCGTCACCGCAGAAGGGCAGGGAGCAATCGGCCTGGCAGCCGTCGCCGCTGATGTTGTTGCCGTCGTCGCATTGCTCGCCGGCATCGACGATGCCGTCGCCGCAGACGGGCAGGGCGCAGTTGGCCTGGCAGCCATCGCCGTTGATGTTGTTGCCGTCATCGCACTGCTCGCCGGCATCGGGGATCCCATCGCCGCAGCGCGGGTTCATGCAGTCGGCCTGGCAGCCATCGCCGTTGATGTTGTTGCCGTCGTCACACTGCTCACCGGCATCGAGGATCCCATCGCCGCAGCGCGGGTTCATGCAATTGGCCTGGCAGCCGTCACCGTCGATGTTGTTGCCGTCGTCGCATTGCTCGGGCGGAGTGAGGATGCCGTCGCCGCAGAACTCGTTACCGCAGTTGGCGTTACAGCCGTCGCCACTGATGTTGTTGCCGTCATCGCACTGCTCGCCGGCATCGAGGATCCCATCACCGCAGATGGGATACATGCAATTGGCCTGGCAGCCGTCACCGTCGATGTTGTTGCCGTCATCGCACTGCTCACCCGGGTCGAGATAACCATCGCCACAACGGGCGACCGTACAGTCGCTGTGACAGCCATCGGTCTCGACCAAGTTGCCGTCATCGCACTCCTCGCCGGGATCGACGATCCCGTCACCGCAGACCGGCACGGTGCAGTCATTTCGGCAACCGTCCGTATTGTCCATATTGCCGTCATCGCACTGCTCGCCGGCGTCGACGATCCCGTCGCCGCAGAAGGGCAAGGTGCAGTCGTTACGGCAGGCGTCAAAATTGTCCTGATTTCCGTCGTCGCACTCCTCGCCTGGATCGACGATGCCGTTACCGCAGACAGGAGTAATGATAGGATAAACGATGACCGGATCATTGCTCGAGAAATACCATGGAGAGGTTTCGTCGCCACTGTTGAGTACAGCGTCGAAGCCCGCAAAATCATTGTTTTGTTGCAACTCTGATGCCCCGACAAGATCCGTCAGTACCTGGGGAGTGGTGTCGCCAAGTTCGATCTCGTTCGGGTCATTCAAGCCGGAAAAGGCAAATCCGGTATTGTTCATGATGGCATTGAGTGCCAGTTGTGCATTGCCCACAAAGGCACCAAATGCGGCGTTAATGGGGACATGGCTATAGGCGAATCCATCGCTCGGATCGTTGTCGGCGCCGGCCCCGCAGCTGAGCCAAAGGAGGCCGTCTGTTGCCTTGGCAACATCGTCCATGAGGTTGGCTACGGTGATCTCAGCGCCCCGTCCCGGGGCGGTTCCTTTGCCGTTTGTGGGTACCGTCCCGTTGAACTCAAAGGGCGTTGCTCCGGGTCCACTATCGTGCCAAATCCGGTACATTTCTCCAGCAGCCAGGTCGAGCTTGCCGAAGGGATCGAACGTGGGCTGCCCAAGAGTCAGGTGAGGGTTGAGCCCGGGATTAGCAGAGAATGGATCTGGAGGTCCATCGATTGCGATGACCTTTTGTACAAAGTATCCGGTAAGCTGATCGGTTGCAGATTTAGTCCACGATGAAACGCCATTGGTGACGATCTCCTGGACATCGAGAATGCCAATAATGTGGTCACCGACCTCGATGGGAACTCCGGAAAACGGTGCTGAAAACAGGGTGCCATCGGCCTTGTAGAGCACTTCGAAATTCTTGAAAAAAATCTGGTTCGCGGCGTCAGGGACGAGCACTTGGGCAGAGACCGGGGTTGAGGTTGCCCCCATAGTCAGAAGAAACAACACGAGCAACATGGAGCGGTTCGTTTTCTGGTTGATCCTCACGGTGGATTCCTTTCTGAAAGGGTACGGCTGGAAGGTGAACGAGAGAAGAGCCGGTACTTGGTTCTGGGAGTCTGTCGGACTCGGCCCGGAAGGGCTTCGTAACTCATTGAAACCATTGCGTTCGTGTTTCAGAATCCAATGATGCACTTTCAATGAAAACAAACCCACATGGAGAAAATCCGACAGATGCTCTCTGAAGTTGAACTCTCAATGTTCAATGCATGCAAGTTTGATGCCGTGTGCCGCGAGCCCCCCTCTGTCGAGGGCGTTGTGGCGGAGTGAAACCCTGAAAAATTATATAGTTGCAGGCAGCGCCTTTGGTGCCGTCCGGGTCCATTGAGGGGGGCGCTGTCGCTAATAGATACAGACAGCAGGAGTCGGGTCGCGAGTAAGTTGTAAACGCTGTGGACACTTTACCGCCGTGCTATTGCATGGATGATGCTGCATTTCTCGTGTTTACCGCTAGTTATGGGCGCAAAGCAGTTGTTTATTTCTTTGACAGTTCTCCTCCCGGAGTTTTCTGGATGAGACGGGCGCGGCACATACGGCACACCGAGAAGAGGGCGCCGGAGTCGGTCGAGTCGTGGTGGCGATTGGCGACGATACAAGAATTGTTGCCGCCGGCCGCCGAGGGTGGTTGCCGAGGGTGGTTGTCGTTCAACCATTGCGAGGCTCAAGATTTGTCACGCCCGGTTTCCCGGAGGTACGCGATAGTGGAGGATGTCCGGCCCATGGAGGTTTCGCAGATGAGCCACGTGCGGGGGCAGAGGGGGGCTTCGATCCCATCAATGGGCGCGGGGGCTGGCCGTGTGGCGACCGACGTGTTTTCCGGAGTCGCCGTGCTGCCGCGTCGATCGGCGGAGCCGGAGAGCCGGCGATGGGGGAATGCAATCGCTCCCCAGCTCTTGTCAGGGGGCTTTCGGACCTGGCCCCGATCTACTGCGAAAAGAGGGATTACGGACCCGGTCGCCATCCCGCCCTACGGCGCATGGGCCTCCTGCGTTCCGAGAAGGGGAGGCAACCCGGACTACGAACCCGTTTCACGTCGTGCCGATCGTCAGACCACAGCAGCCTCTTGGGCGAGCCACAGGTTACGGCGCCCAGGGACCCGGATGTGCCGAGCTGCCGTTCGGAAGGAGATACTGTCGTGCTCGAACGAGGAAAAAGTTCGTGAGGTAGCCGCTACACGGGTGAATGCTCTGGCCGATCCCCTCTAGATCTGAGATGGCTGCCAGCCGCTCACCATCAACACCCGCCTCATCGCCTATGAGGAGAAGTAGATCGTTCGTGTGTGGATCTTCAGCCGTAGAGCCATATAACCCAATCCTGCGCGTCCATGAAGCTATCACTATACAGACGATCAGCTGAGTGATAGTGAAGGAGAACAAGGTTTGACGAACTACAAACATTTCGACGTGTGCATCGTCGGCACCGGTGCTGCTGGAGGGATTTTGGCTCACGCACTAGTGCGCTCTGGTTTGCGTGTCGTTTCTCTGGAGCAGGGGGAAATTGTCAACCAGGATGAATTTCACAATGAACTAACCCCGGAGCAGAAAGGAAACTTCGGAATCACGAGGAACACCAAGTTTCCAGAAGTAGACCCGGACGTTCTTCAGCATGGTTTGTATGCGGGGCTGAGTACAAGGTCAACCTCTTCCGGGAGTGAGTCTGTTTTTAAGCAGTATCAAATCTACGCAGTAGGTGGTCTCCAGAATCTGTGGAGTGGCGTGAGTGTTAGATTTTCCCCGAGTGATTTCAGCACCAGAGTGCTTGGTCTTGAAGGACCTGATTGGCCGATTGACTACAAGGACATTGCGGATCATTACGAGGCTGTTGAGCGCCGTATCGTGGTCTGCGGTACACGAGAGAATCTCGCGGACATTCCGGATGGTAAGTTCATTCCTCCAAAGCCATTACGACCGCCAGATCTACTCGTTGCCGGTGCGATTGAGCGATGTTCCGGTGGCACAGTGAAAGCAGTTCCATGCCGAAAGGCCGTGGAGACGCGGAAGGACAGGGGAAACGCATGTAGTAGCTGCGGGCACTGTTACGAGGGGTGTCAGCGTGGAAGTGTATATACATTCGGCAGCAGGCTGTTGCCGGAAATACAGAATAAAGAGAACTATCTGCTAAAGCAAAACGTAAAGGTCGTGGCGCTGCGCTGCGGAGCATCAAACGCCATCTGTGGCCTTGACTGTATAGATGTCAAGACGCTGCGTCGGTTCAGCGTAGAGGCAGGTCTATACATAATGTCTGCTGGCGCCATCGAAACGCCCCGGGTGCTGCTGAATTCGGAATCGTCTCGTTCGGGATGCGCAGTCGCAAACGGGTCTGGTCTGGTAGGACGGTATCTTCAGGATAACCCAAGCGTTATGTACGGCGGATCGTTGATGAAGTTGTGGGTACGAGGCGTACCATACGATGTCGGATATGGTGAGCACATGCTCATCTCTGGCGTCTTGGGAGATGCGGGGGGCAGCGACGTCGACGAGGAATTTTCGGTATTTGGTCAGCTGTACCATGACTTCTGTAGGGAGCCGCTGTATTTGAAAGATATTTACTGGCTGCCATCGTGGTTGCGGTCGGTGGTCGCGAAAAAGATATTTGGGAGCACGATTGGTCTCGTGTTGTGGTCCTCGGCCGATCCATCAAGAGAAAACATGCTCACTGTTTCAGACGAGCGGGACTGTTATGGGGTTCGTAAAGTTGATGTTTCTTACGGCTGCTCACAACTGGAGAGCGCAAGGATGGCGGTGCTGCGTAAATTCTCCAGACGCGTCATGAAAAGGGCATCGGCGTTGGTTTCTGTTGAGCTCCCGAGGCCTCCTGGTTCCGGTATCCACTATGTCGGAACGTGCCGTATGTCGGACGCGGAAGAACAAGGTGTCGTCGACAAGAACCTCAAGGCGCACAACCATCCAAACCTATATATTTGCGACGGTAGTGTCTTGCCAACATTACCCCCAAAACACTGCACACTGACGATAATGGCGCTCGCCGACAGGCTGGCAGAGCATCTGATATCCCTGCAGAAGGAATAGGTAATGACGGTGTCGCGCGTGGCGAGAGAATGTAATGCTGTATGGTAAGATTCGCGGTTTGGATAAGCGGGCCTCGCGATTGGTCCTGGGTACGGATTCTCTGTGGCTGAATCCGTTTCATAGGGTTTTCGGTAGGTTAGAGAAATGTAGTTGTTTGAATATTCTCGATGTTGCAGTGGAGGTTGGTATTAACACGTTTGATACAGCCGCTGTGTACGGGAGTGAGCCGCTAATCGGGTCCTGGATCAGATCCAGAGGATGCCGTGACGAAGTTGTCGTTGTGACGAAGTGTGGTCACCCAAGCCTGATTACAGGTCGTTCGCGTACCTCATTGCGGGCTGTCACTGCCGATATCCACAGGTCTCTCAGGCGGCTCGATCTTTCTGAGATAGATGTCTTGCTGATGCATTACGACGACGACGAAATCGAGGTTTCCGAGATTGTCGGTTGGTTAGAGATGCACAGGGTCGCGGGGAATATTCGATGCTATGGGGTGTCGAATTGGGATGGTTATCGTATACGTGAGGCGCACAGGTGTGCGGCGGATAATGGTGCCAGCGGATTGGCGGCCGTCAGCGCGTACTGTGGCTTGGTTGAGTGGACGCAGCCAATGTGGCCGAAAGCCAAGAGCCTCGCGGGCAGGCAGGGAGAGGAGACTCTTGAATATTGCAGCCAGCATGGGATTTCCATCCTGGCGTGGTCCCCATTGTCTGCGGGCTACCTGTCTGGAAGGACAACCCACCCGAGAGGGTGGGTGAGGAAAAGGCGGTATTCTCAGGCGCAGCGGATTTTTGATTGTGAGGACAATAGAAAAATCCGACAGAGGGTCGAGACGCTGGCGGACCGGCACGGTGTCGGTAGTGCAGAGATCGTGCTTGCCTATTTGTTAGGGAGCAGAAAAGAGGTGTTTCCGATAATCGGTTGCGGGACCGCGGAACATATAAGAAGAAATGCAGCCGCGGTTTCGGTTGATCTCAGCATGGAAGAGATGCGCTGGCTTGATGTGCAGTCGGTTGATCTCTAGGTTATTTCGGCTACCGTAGCAGTTGCTTGTCGTGCTAAGTCGTGTCGCCGTTTTACCTGTCCTTTGTGGGGGGGGGGGTCACGGCACAGGATTGCGCGAAGTCGTCAGAGGCGAAGTATATGTAGGTGAGAAAATAATGTAGTTTGTTTCGCTGCTTGCGCAACCTCCAGTTATTCGGTCGTAAAAGGGGGCCGAAGGCGCATGGATGCTGGAGTTGCTCAAGTATGGTTCGAATTTGATCGTTGGACTCGGCTACAGCGGCGATAGTTGCGAGCTTCGGACGGAGACTTGTCCGGTAGGGGTTGCGTTCGATGGCTTCCTTCAGCACGGTGAGATGGAGGCTTTCGCGCTGTGGCGATGGGGAGTTGTCCATTACAGTGCCCTACGGAGTGATGACCACGGTATCGGTGGTGGAGCGAAGTTCATAGCAGATTCCGCGCCAGCAGATCCTACGTGTTCCAAGGGAGTAGAGGGTGTTGATCAGGCTAAGTAATGAAGCGATTGGCGCCGCGAACATGTAGTGAAATCGGAGGCGTGAAAGCTCTTCGTTTAGTTGGGGTAACAAGTTCTGAATGGGCTTTAAGAGAAGCGCCGCATTGGCGATCTCCAGAGGGGCGAGGAGCAGGCACAGGGTACCGATTGCGGAGGTTTGCCCTCCATTGGTTACCCAAATCAACAGGCTGACGACGCCGTAGAAGAGTAGGAGGTTGGAGGCCGAGTGGGCAATTGCTGCGCCCCACCACAAGGGAGGGAAATAGACACGCGATATAACCGATTGACGGTTGGTAAACTCTATGGTGTCGGCGAGCGTGGAGGCTTCGTAGGAGACAGCAATGCAGGTCGGTACGAAGTGAAGTTGTAGCCCGAGTTCCCGTACGCCGAGAGTGAAGGGGAAATCATCGGAGACAGCGTACTCCCAGCGCTGGGCGATTCTTGCACGTCTGAATGTGTCGTACCGGATTGCCATTGCGCCGCCCCAGGCGAAGTTGCGTTTGGGGTCGACCAAGAAGGGAAGGGCGCCGGCGTTCCACGTGCTTCGCAGGATGGAGCCGAGGGTGGGGCGAGGAGGGTGGTACCAGCGAAAGCCGGTGGTGGCGCCAACTTGGGGGTTGGACAGGGGAACGATGAGCCGACGGACGAAGCCGGCATCGGGGCGAATGTCCGAGTCGAGGAAGACGAGGTATTCGGTGTCGTGGGGGGCCTCGCGCAGGGCAGCCAGTTGGTTGGTGAGTTTTTGTGCCCGTCTGTTGTTGACGCCGGCAACGATGAGTTGGGTATCAACCGTGGTGTCCTGCAGGAGTTTTTTGAGTGTCGAGTGGGCGGGATCCTCTGCGTGGGCGACGACAAAAATAAGATGTATGGACGGATAGTCTTGCTGGAGGAAGGCGCTGATGTTTTCTCGGAATCCCGGGTCCAGCCCCTTGCAGGGGATGATGAGAGTTGCCAGTCCATCGGGTGGTGTGGGGTCTTGCGTAGGGACGACTCGGATGCGACGGCGGAAGGAGAGTGTGAGAAGCAGGGGAATCGACCCCATGAGGAGGGTCAAGACCAGAGGGATCATACTCAGATGGATAGACATGGCGGCTTTCCGTGGCGTGCGAGTCAGACCGCGACACTGAAAGCCTTATCGGCGGATTTCTTCGACAGAGCAAAAACAAAAAAGGAGGGGCGACCTTCGGGCCGCCCCTCCTCGGGAACACACGCTGTCGGGGTGATTACCGCCGCTGCCGACGGGCGACGCCCGCCAGTCCAACGAGGCCGAGGCCCATGAGGATCACGGTGCCAGGCTCTGGAATGCCCGTGGGGGCGACAAGGACTGGATCGTTGGAGGCGAAGTACCAGGGAGACGTCTCGTCGCCCGTGCCCTGCCACGCACCGCCCATGAACGCACCGAGGTTCGCATCGAATCCGGCGAAGTCGTTGTTCTGGGTGAGTTCGCTATTGCCTACCAGGTGGTATCCGGGAGCAACACTGCGGCCATCGGTTCCCACCTCGTTGGGGTCGACCAAGTCTCCCCACATGTAGCTGGGGACGTTAAGGATGTTGTCCATTGCAAGCCATGCTTCACCCGCGAAACCGCCAAAGGCGGAGGCAATGGGAAGATGGCTGTAGGCGAAGCCGTCCGTGTCATCACCGTCGGCTCCGACGCCGAAGCTCAGCCAGGCGGTACCGTCGGTGGCCTTGTCCACATCGTCCTTCAGGTTGGCGGTCGTGACCTCGGCACCGAGGCCGGCACCCAGGCCCACGCCGTTAACCGGGACCGTGCCGTTGGACTCGAAGGGGGTGGCACCGGCGCCGCTGTCCACGTAGAACCGCATCATCTCGCCGGCAGCCAGATCCAGTTTGCCAAACGGGTCGAAATCAGACGTCCCAAGCTCAAGATGGGTGTCGGTCGGGCTCCCTGGCACCGGTGCGGTGCTTGTAATCTTCTGCACGAAGTAGCCGGAGAACTGGTCCGTATTGGATTTATTCCACGTAGTAACACCGTTGACCGTTATCTCCTGGACGTCAATGATCCCCACCAGATAGTCGCCGGCCTGCGCCTGGTGGCCGCCATGGGCCACCGCAAAGGGATCGGTCAGAAGATTCCCCGCTGAATCGTAGAGAACCTCGAAGTTCTTGAAAAAGATCTGGTTGTTGTTCCCGAACGAGAAGCTCGGCATGGCCTGGGCGGTGGTGCTCACCGCCAAACCTGCCGCCAGGGCGGCGGGTGCGAGGAATAGGTGTTTCTTCATGATGGTTCTCCTTTTGATGGGTTGTGGATCGCCCGTGGTTGGGAACTGCGATTGAGTGAATACACCCACTCATGCAGATTGCGTGCCAGGTCGTGGGTGAGTTTCGGGTTGTGCGTCGGAGTTGTTGTAACGCATTGGTATTATTAGATTTAGATGCGGTTCACTTGGGTGCGCGAAGGGCGAGACGCGATTTCTGCTCCCCGGCGATGGCCGCCGGAGAGGAAAAATTGGAAAGGATGTCGACATGTCTATCGGGAAAAATGGCGGGAGGTCTGTTAAAGCCTTAAAAATCAATGCGTTAGTGTGTGTAAAGGGAGTCGACATTGGCCTCAGTGTTGCTGACATGGGGGTGGGAACGACTTATTCCGCAAGGAGTTATGGTACGGCTGTCCGGGCTGCGGGAATCGTATGGCGCCGGGGGCGGAGGGTGACGAGGAGCGCCGGCAGGAAGAGCAGGTCCGCCACCAACGCCGAGACCATGGTGGTCGCCGTGAGAAGGCCGAAGTGGACGACGGGCATAAAGGAGGAGACCACCAGGACCACGAAGGCGAAGAAGAGGACCACCGAGGTGGAGGCCATGGCGCGACCGCGCAGGAGCAGGGTGTGGCGGACGGCCTCGACGGCGTCGGCCCCCTTGGCCCGGGTGGTGCGGTACTCGGCGAGGAAGTGGACGGTGTCGTCCACGGCGATACCGATGGCCACCGCGGAGATCATCGCGGTGGCGGGGTTGAGGGGGATCCCCGCCCACCCCATGAGGCCGAGGTTGAGGAGGATCGGGAGGAGATTCGGTGGCATGGCGATGAGGCCGTCGCGTAGCGATCGGAAGATGACGGCCACCATGGCGAAGATGAGGAGACTGGCCAGGGCCAGGGATTGGATCTGGGCGCTCATGATGGCGTTGATGAGGTTGACGGCGAGGAGGGAGTGGCCCGTGGTGCGGGTTTGACTGGACAGGTCGAGGGTGGCGAGGTGCTCCTTTGTGGCCTCCACGAGCCCCTTGAGCTCGGCGACGCCGTGGACGTGGACGCGGGCGTTGAGGCTCGCCCAGCTCGCGTCGTCGGTGAGGACGTCGCGGATGTCGTTGCCGTCGTAGAGGAGCATGTACTGGGCGATGAGGTCGGCTGAGTCAGGAAGGGTGGAGTGGGCCGGGTCGTCGTCGTGGAAGGCGCGGTTCATCGACTTCAGGTAGTCGGGGAGGCCTACCACCTTGTCCACCTCAGGGCGGTCGCGGAGCCAGGTTTCGATTTGCTCCTGTGCCTTCACCGCCTCCAAGGTGAGGAGGGCGTCGGGTTCGGTGCCCTTCAGGGAGATGTGCAGGTCCTCGGTCCCCGCAAGCCGCCGTTCTACCTCAAGGGTCTGGGTGACCGGCGGTGCGTCGGGGAAGAAGAACTCGAGGCCGTTGGTCTCCATCCGAAGGCGGGCCATACCGGCGGCGGCGACGGCGGCGATCAGGCCGGCGCCGAGGAGAATGGGGCGCGGGTGGTGGGTGACGAGGCGGGTGATGCCACCGAGGAGGTTGTCGAGGATGTCGCTCTTGAGGGGTTGGGCGTGGCGCCGGGAGATGGGGCGGCGGATGATGACCAGGAGGGCCGGCAGGAGGGTGAAGGCCATGACCAGCGTGTACCCGGCGCCGAGGCTGGCGGCGAGCCCGAAGTGGCGGATGGGCCCCACCTGGCTGATTGCCAGTGAGCCGAAGCCGGCCATGGTGGTGAGGATCGCCGCGAGGCAGGGACGCCACAGGTCCTCGACTACGTGGGTAACGATGTGGGTGTTGTGGCGGGCGAGGTGGTCGATGCGGCCGAGGTGGTCGAGCCAGGTGGCGATCTCGGCGCTGAGGGCCGGGTCGGCCGGTGGTTCGACATCGGCCGGCTGGGTGTCGGGCACCCCGCCGGCGAGGCGCCCCTGCCACTGGCTCATGAGCTCTGCGGCGCCGGGTGTGGGGTCCGCGGGCGCTTCCGCGGGGAGTGGCGCCGCGTCCCCCATGGGGAGTGCCCCGGTGAGGAGCTGCTCGTGGTAGTCGGTGAGGAGGTGGATGGCGAGGCCGATCCCGGTGGCCATCATCAGGGCCGGGAGGATCGAGGTCACCATGTTGTTCGTCCCCCCTACGAGGACGAGGGCGGCCATCCCCCCGGCCATGGCACACCCCACCAGAAGCGAGGGGAGGAGGATCCCCAGGGGGTGGCGGAAGAGGAGCAGCAGGATGAGGAGCATGAGGCCGACGCACAGGGGCATGAGGCGGCCCATGTCGCGGTTGAGGTAGGCGCCGAGGTAATAGTCGGTCACCTGCCGGCCGGCGATGGCGAAGCTCCGCTCGGGATGTTCCAGGGGGCGGAGCTGTGCCTCGATCGTCTCTACAAGGCGGGCGCGGGCGGTGTCGGTGGTCGCCTCCGCCGCCATCTCGACGATGATTCCGGCGCTCTTGTGGTCCGCGGAGACGACGCCGCGGAAGTAGAGGGGCTTGCTCAGGGCGCGGTGGCGCAGGGCGGCGAGCGTTGCCGGGTCATCGGGGATCTCCTCAAGGAAGGGCTCCACGAGGAACTCTCCCCGGCCGCCGCGGATATCCTCCACATTGGTGAGGCTGGTGACCTTTTCTACCCCATCGAGGTCGGCGAGCCAGTCGGTGAGGTGGGCGAGGATAGCGAGGTTCTCGTGGGTAAAGAGCTCACCGCACGTCATGGTCACGACGAAGAAGTCGTGGGTGTCAAAGGCCTCCTTGTAGGCGTCGAAGAACTGCTGATCCGGGTCGTCGGCGAGCTCGAAGATTTTCGAAGAGTTGTCCGAGCGGACCTGTGAGGCCGGTACGGCGAGGAGGCCGTTGACCACGACGCAGAGCAGCAGCGTCCACCACGGGTGGCGGATCGGCCAGGTGAGCCACCGCGGTGGGGCAGGGGTGCTCATGGGTGGGGGTTGGGGGGGCGCGGGTGGGGGGAGGACTGCGGGAGCCTGATACGGGTGTGGTAGGGGGTCGTGTCAGGGGAGTCAAGGCGGGTCATTTTCCTTATCGGTGGAGCGCAAGGTTTTCCACGGGGCGGGAAGTGCGAAGGGGGAGGGTGGTGGGTGGGAGAGGCCCGGGAGGATGGGCAAGCCGGCAGGGATCTGCATGCCGCCTGCACGCGAATCGGACCCCCGGGGGCGGGGGCATCGAAAGAGGTGGAGCGGTCAGGAGGGCAGCAGCCTGGAAGGCGGGTTTGCGTGAGCTATCTACGGTAGACTCAGCGCCAACTGTTGGAGAGTGGTAGGTAGACTCGAGGTGCCCGTGAACGAGCCATTACGCGAAAGGCTGGGGCAGACCCTTCGGCCGATCTTGCAGCGCTACGGCATCCGCCGAGCGATACTTTTTGGTTCGATGGCGCGCGGTGATCTGTCGCGCCACAGCGATGTCGATCTGATCCTCGTGCAGGAGACGGAGAAGCGGTTCCTCGATCGGTACGACGGGATCCTGGCGGAGATCACGACGGCACTCGGGGGGCGTGCGGTGGACCTGCTCATCTACACGCCCGAGGAGCTGGCGGCGGTCGCCGACCGCCCCTTCGTGGCGACGGCATTGGAGGAGGGAGAGGTGGTCTATGAGTCGTGAGAAGAGTCGACACCAGGCGCAGCGATGGCTGGTGACCGCGGAAGGTGACCTGGAGACCGCGAAGATCCTGCTCCGGGAGGGGGTGTATGCCCACGCCTGTTTTCACGCCCAGCAGGCGGGAGAGAAGGCGTTGAAGGCCCTCTGGTACCTGGTGGATGGAGATCCCTGGGGCCACTCGGTCCAGAAGCTGGTGGAGGCGTTCCCCGAGCGTGATGACCTCCCCGATGTGGATCACTGGGTGGAACAGGCGGCCATCCTCGACAAGTTCTATATCCCCACCCGCTATCCCAACGGTCTGCCCGATCTCACCCCGGCCGATGTCTATCGGGAGCGTGATGGGCTCCAGGGGGTGGAGGTCGCTGCTGCCCTCGTGGCGGCATGCCGCGAGTGGTTGGAAGGGCATTGATTGTGCCGGTCGGCGAAAAGCGCCCCCCGGCGCACCGGGCCCTCTTCGTATCTCTTCGTGTCCCTTCGTGGACAACCCAACCGGCCGAAGCGCCAGGGCGACTGGCGGGCGGGTTCGAGGTCGAAGCTCGCTCCTCCGCCATCCCCCCTCTACTTTTCTACCCTCTACTCCCTACCCCCGTTCCGCCCTTCCGTGTCGTTCCGTGGATTCCGTGGCGACGTCGGTGCGCCGCGCTGCGCTTGGCGCACCCTACTGAGGTTTCTGTTCCCCTTCGTGACTTTCGTGCTCTTCGTGGTTTTGTCCCCTTTCAGGTGACTCGCCAAGGGGCCACGCCCCCACGACGCCGGTGGTCTCGACCTTCACCCTGTGGGTGAACGGCCCCAGGATTACCGTTGAGCCCCGTCTCCCTCGGCTCAAAACCCGATTGTCGCCATCACGTACCCCTGGTCGTTGGCGGTGAAGGCGCCGAGGGCGGTGTGCTTGTTGCCGGTGAAGAGCTCCAGACCCGCCTCGACGGTGAGGTGGTCGTTCACCTTGTACTCGACCCGCGGTCGCAGGTAGCTGGCGTTGTCGCCGAGGTCCCAGGCGGCATAGAAGGCGGGGGTGAGGGTGCCGGCGAGGAGGTCGTACTGGAGGGTAGCGACCACGGTCGCCGCCTGTTTGCCGACGAAGAGCAGCGATCCGGATTCCTCCACCCACTGCTGGACGACCTGGAGGTTGCCGTAGAAGGCGTCCCGGGTGAGGTCGGCGCCGACGCCGATGAGGGTCTGGTCCGCCTCGTACACGGTGATGCTCCCGTCCGCCGCCTGCCCCTGGTACTGGGCGCCGAGGGTGCGGGCGACCTCGGCGCGGACGCCGTAGTCGCCGAGGGTCGTCTCCAGCTCGCCGCCCACGGTGACCACCCACGGGTAGTCGGCGGCCACCGCCGAGTCGGCGGCGAGGAGCGCCGCCCGCACCGCGGGCCCGGCGAGGGGGTCGGCGAGGGTGGCGGCGGTCGCCTCCGGGTCGAAGAGGGCGGCCAGCGTCGGGGCGTCGCCGCGGAAGACCGGGAAGCGCTGGTGGTAGACGAGTCCGTCGATGGCGAAGTCGACGTCGCCGATGGTGGAGCGGAGGCGCGCGCCGACCTCCGTGTCGCCCCAGCCCGGGGCGTTCACGTCGACGGCGAGGTCGTTGAAGCGGCGTGCTAGATCGACGTCGGCGGCGGTGGCCGCGGCGCCCGCCTGCCGGTTGTGGCGGAAGAGGGCCCAGTCGGAGTCGAAGAAGGGGATGCGGTGGATGAAGGGGCGCGGCAGGACGAGGAGCTCGACGGTGGTGTCACCGAAGTAGGCCTCCGCCTCCACCATCGGCACGGCGAGCTTGCGGTCGTCGAGCCACGGGATGATGAACTGGTCCATGTCTTGCGGGTTGACGTTGTCGGTGAGGACCAGCTCGTCCATCTTTCCCCACTTGACGATCTGGTTGCCCACCCTCACGGCGAACCGCTCCTGTTCGTAACGGAGGTACGCCTCGCGCAGGTCGATATCGACGTCGTTGCGCGTGTCTCCCTTGCCGAAGAAGCCGCCGTCGCCGAAGGAGTCGCCCTGGATCCGCCCCTCCACCTTCCACCGCCACGGGTCGCCGAGGGCGCCGTCGGCGGTGACATCGAGCTGGCTGCGGGCGTCCCAGTGGTCCTCGAACGCCTCGTCGTGGCGCAGGTCGGAGGCGCCCTGGAGAGTGAGCACCGACTTCAGCTCGGTGGCGTGGCCGGGAACCGCGAGGACGAGAGCGAGCAGGAGCGCGGTGGAGAGGGGGGTGAGTTTCGCCATGGCGACCTCTGTGTCGGGGAATGGGGAGCGGGGAGTCGATACGACCTGGGAACGACTTCGTGGGGGTGCGGCCTTGGGAGGTAGAGAGAGCCGCGGCGGTTACCGCCGCAACGCCCGCTTGTTGAAGTCGCTCGCCTTGAGGCCGACGTTGTAGCGGATCTCTTCGACTCGCAGGCGGGTGGTGTGGTGGTGCTTGAGGGTGGTGACCTCGCTCTCCATGGAGGTCCAGATCCCCTCGATCTGCTCCATCCGCAGGATTCGGCTCACCTTGATCTTGCGCAGCTTACGGTCGTACGACTCGCCCTTCACCGGCAGGAGGGTCGCCTGGTCGATCCACGCGATGTTCTTGCCGTAGGCGCTCGAGCCCTTCTCCTTCGGGATCGATTCGAGGATCCAGCAGCGGCGGCCGTCCACGGTCGCCTCGCCCAGCAGCCGGTGGCGGTCCTTGTCCGGCCGGCGTCGCTCCAGGTCCTGGTAGTAGAGGTCGGAGTTGACGAAGCTCTTGCCCTTCTGCTTGGCGACGATCCGCCGGACCCGCCGCAGGGCCGGGAGGTAGAGAAACTGCTGCGCATCCCCTCCTCTCCGTTCGAGGGTGAGGAAGGCGGTGCCGTCGATATCCGTCGGGTAGGTGAAGCGGATCAGGGAGTCCTGCAGGCCGTCGTGGCGCACCATGCGGCTCTCGAAGCGGCGCACCCGCTGGTGGCCGGAGCGGCTGGTGAGGACCATCTCGATGGTGGCCACGGCGTCGCGGCCGGTGTCCCGATCGTAGATCCACTGGGCGAGCTCGTCGCCGTCCCGCGGCGGCCGTTGCAGCCGTGTTACCGGCGCGGGCGAGGGGGTCGGGGCGACCGCCTGGGGCGTGGGCCGCAGGGCCGGGGCGGCGGGCTTGGGCGGCGGGAGCGGCTTCGGCGCCGGCTTGGGAGTGGGTTTGGGTGCGGCCGCGGGAGGAGGCTGGGTCGCCGGGGCGGGGGCGGGTCGCGGACGCACCGCCGGGGTCGGCGCGGGCCGAGGGTGGTGCACCTTTGGCCGCGGTAGGGGGGGCGGGCTGGGGCGGGGCGGGGTGGCCGGCTGCGGCAACGATGGCAGCTTGGGTGCGCGGGGGGGCGGGAGGTGGGGTGGGGCCGGTTGGGTCGGCCTCTTTGGTTCGACCGTCGGCCGTGGCAGCGTCGGCGAAGGGGAGGGGGTTATCCCCTTCTCGGGCGCGGGCGCGGCGGCGGGGGGCGGGGTCGTTGCCTCTTCCCCTCTCTTTTCCTCCTCCGCCGGCGGCTTGTGGCGGTGAAAGAGGGAGCGAAAATCCCAGGCGAGGAGGAGCTCATGGGGCGCTGTCCCCACGCCCGCAACCGGGGGGAGCTCCGCGGCGCGTGTCGGCGGGGCGAGCAAGAGGAGCAGCAGGGGGGTGAGCAGGAGGGGGGATGGGGTTGCCATGGTCCTTGGGGGTGGGGGACTCTCCACCGAAGGGAGTGGAGGCCGTCGTCATTCGGCGGCCGTGAGCTTAGGGCTCACAAAAAAATAACTCCATGTTTTCGCATCCCATCTTCACGCCGTCTTCGGCCGCTCCTCAATCGCGAAATCCTCACCGTAGCCCGGCTACGCTTGCGGTTTCGCTCGATCGTCGCGACCAAATTCGACGCAAATCTGGGCGCCAAAACATGGAGTTCTTTTTTCGCGAGCTCTTACGTCACTGTCGCGAGAGGAGGGAGTCCGTGTTTCGATCCGTTTGGCCTGTTCTGCTGTTGGGGGTCGCCCTCTTGTCGGTGGGGTGCGAGTCCGCCGATACCCGCTACACGAAGCACATGGGCAACGCCGAGAGCTACCTCGTCGAGGGGCAGCTCCAGGGGGCGATCCTGTCGCTCAAGTCGGCGCTGGCCGCCCACCCGGACGACCCGGCGGCGCGCAAGCTCCTGGTGGAGTGCTACCTCCAGCGCGGCGCGGCAGAGCCGGCGCGCAAGCTCGTCGACGGACTGAAGAAGGAGCTCCCCAACGACGACACCCTGCCGCTTCTGGAGGCGCGCCTCTTGCTCTTGGAGAAGAAGCCGGACGAGGCCCTGGAGCTCCTCTCGGGCTACATGGGGGTCCACGGCGAGACCGCCGCCGCGCTGGTCGTCCTCGGCGACGCCCACGCCGCCAAGGAGCTGTGGGCCGAGGCAATCGAGGCCTACGGTCGAGCCACGGAGAAGGACCCGCGGCAGGCGCGCGGCTGGTTCGGTAAGGCGGTGGTCCTGGCGCGCCTGCAGCGCAACGACGAGGCGGCCGAGGCCGCGGCGAAGGCGGTGGCGGCCGATCCCCACCTCGGCCGCGCCTACCTCTTGCAGGCAAACCTCGCCGAGCAGGCGGGGGACCGCAAGCAGGCGGTGGAGGTCTACCGTCGTGCCCTGAAGAACGACCGGCGCGTCGAGCTCCCCGCCCGCTTCGGCCTCGGTCAGGACCTCCTCGCCCTGAAGGAGGTGGAGGAGGCGCTGGCGCAGGGTAAGCAGCTCGTCAAGGAGTTCCCCAACGCCCCCCACGGCTACTTCGTTCGCGGTGTCGCCCGCTATATGCAGCAGCAGTTCGACGAGGCGGCCACCGACCTCCAGGCGTGTCTCGCCAAGTCGCCGAACCACGCCGGCGCCGAGTTCTACCTGGCGCTTGCCCAGTATCAGCGCAAGCAGTGGGAGCAGGCCCTCGGGGCGGCCAAGGTACTGCAGGCGCAACACCCCGGGGTAAAGCCGGTGGAGATGCTCACCGCCGAGCTTCTCCTGCGTACCGGCGATCCCAAGGGGGCGGAGAAACAGGCGCGCCGGGCCCTGAAGCTGGCGCCGGAGTCGGCCTTCCTCTATCGCGTCCTCGGCGGCGCACTCATCGCCCAGGGCAAGGCAGAGGGAGGGACCGAGGCCCTGGAAAAGGCGCAGGAGCTCGCCCCCGACGAGAAGCTCGAGTTCGCCCTCGGCAGCCTCTACCTCTCCATGAACGAGCTCGACAAGGCCTCCACCCGCTTCGAGGCGGCGGCCGCCGCCCACCCAAAGGCACGGGGTGCCCAGATCCGCCTCTTCTACACCCGCCTGCGCCAGCTCGATTTCGACGGCGCCCTCGGCCTCATGGAGAGCCTCCTGGAGAAGCAGCCCGACGACCCCATGTGGATGAACCTCAAGGGGGCGGCGCTGATGGCCAAGAAGGACAAGGCCGGGGCCAAGGCGATCTGGAGCCAGGTGGTGGCAGCCCACCCGGAGCTGGTCGCCGCCCACCTCAACCTCGCAGGCATCTATCAAAAAGATGAGCAGTGGGGAGAGGCCCGCCGGGAGTACCAGGCGGTCCTGGTGGTGCGCCCGAAGCACAGCGTCGCCCACCGCCAGCTCGCCATCCTCGACCTGAAGGAGGGCAAGCTCGACGACGCCATCGCCCACCTGGAGCAGTCCCTGGCGAGCGTCGCCGACGGGCTGGTTGCCATGGCCCTGGCCGCCGCCCTCCAGCAAAAGGGCGACCTGGCCGGGGCGGCGGCGGCCGCGGACAAGGCCACTGCGATCGCTCCGAAGGCAGGAGAGGCGTGGCTCCAGGCAGGGGTGATCGCCCTCGCCCAGGGCGACCTGAAGGGGGGGGAGGCGCGGCTCAGAAAGGCGTCGGAGCTTGCCCCCAAGTCGGCGGCGGTGTGGTATCAGCTCGGCGGTGTGGCCGGAGCCCAAAAGCGGTGGGCTGAGGCGCGCGGCCACCTGAAAAAGGCGGCGACCCTCGCCCCGGACGATCCCAATGTCTGCCAGCGGCGGATCATGGCCGAACTGGCTGCGGGCAGCGGCGAGCGGGCCGACCGTCTCGCTGCCGACTACCTCGCGGCCCACCCGAAACAGGTCGCCGCCTACCAGCTCGCCGCCGAGGAGGCAGAGGTCCGCAAGCGGCCGGCGGCGGCACGGGAGATCCTCGCCCAGGGGCGCCAGCGCCTCGGTGACAACCTCGCCATCCTCCTGTTGCAGGCCAACTTCGAGCGGCGCCAGGGCAACGGCCCCAAGGCCGAGGCCCTCTACGGCCGGATCCTCGCCAAGGAGCCGAAGGCGGCCCAGGTGATCATGCGCAAGGCGGCGAGTGAGATGGCCGACGGCCGCTTTGAGGAGGCGGCAAAGAGCTACGAATCGGTCCTGGCGCTGGCCCCGAAGGCGGCGGTCGCCCTCAACAACCTCGCCTACCTCTACTCCGATGTCCTAGGTACGCCGGACAAGGCGCTGGAGCTCCTCGGCCGGGTCGACCCGGAGGTGGTGGCCAAGAGCCCCACGGTCCGCGACACCCTCGGCTGGGCGCAGCTCAAGGCGGGCAAGGTGAAGGAGGCGGTGGCGACCCTGGCCAAGGTGGCCGAGGAGCTCCCGGACGTCCCGGCGGTCCGTTACCACCACGGCGCCGCGATGATCGCCGCCGGCGACACCGAGGGCGGCCGCACGGAGGTGTCGGTGGCCCTGGAGATGGGGCTGAAGGGGGCCGAGGCGAAGGCGGCGCGGGCGCTCCTTGGTGAGTGACGCGTCTCAGCGAACAGCTTTCAGCGGAGGGGCGCCGGGAGGGGGCGGTGGAGAGGGGGGGCTTGCGGTCGTACTGCGGACCCCGGTTTGCTTGTTGGAAGGCGACGCTGTTTCCGCTGTCCGCTGTCCGCTGTCCGCTGTCCGCTGTCCGCTGTCCGCTGTCCGCTGTCCGCTGTCCGCTGTCCGCTGTCCGCTGTCCGCTGTCCGCTGTCC
>JAJRSX010000184.1 GCA_024278555.1 bacterium
AAGGCGATTTTTTGGCCACGGAATCCACGGAAGGGCACGGAAGTAGGGGGCTCCCGTTGGGTTGGGTGAGCGACCCGGATTCCGTTTCTGCTCGAAACACGGTAGGCGCCACCTCGTTTCTTGCTCCACCCCACGCGTTCTCGCCCCTTCCGTGTCCTTCCGTGGATTCCGTGGCAAATTACCCTGCTGGGTGGCAAAAAATCCGGGGAGGTGAGGCGCCGCCGGCCTCGATCCTCACCGTGGATCGCCGGCCGCGCCGGCGCCGGCCGGGTCAGCCCACCCATACCGTCTTGATGTTGACGAACTCGCGGATGCCGTAGGCGGCGAGCTCGCGGCCGTAGCCGGAGGCCTTGATGCCGCCGAAGGGCAGCCGCGGGTCGGACTTCACCATGCCGTTGATGAACACGGCGCCCGCCTCGATCTGCGCCGCGATGCGCTCGCCCCGCTCGCGGTCCCCGGTCCAGATCGACGCCCCGAGGCCGAAGCGGGTGTCGTTGGCGATCGCCACCGCCTCGGCCTCATCTCGTGCAGAGACCACCGCCGCCACCGGCCCGAAGAGCTCCTCCTCGTAGGCGGGCTGGCCGGGCGCCACGTCGGCCAGGAGGGTGGGGGGGTAGTAGGCGCCGGGGCCGTCCGGGATCGTGCCGCCGGTGACGATCCGGGCGCCGCCCTCCACCGAGCGGACCACCTGGTCGTGGAGCTCGTCTCTGAGGTCGGGCCGCGCCAGGGGGCCCACCTGGGTCTCCTCTGCCATGGGGTCGCCGACCCGCAGGGCGGCGAGGCGGGCGGCGAAGAGGTCGGTGAACTCGGCCAGGCGGCTCTCCACCACGATGAACCGCTTGGCGGCGATGCAGCTCTGCCCCGAGTTGAGGCAGCGGGCGGTGGTGGCGACGGCGCAGCAGGGGTCGAGGTCGGCGTCGTCGAGGACCACGAAGGGGTCGGAGCCGCCGAGCTCCAGGACGCTCTTCTTCAGGGCCGCCCCGGCGCGCGCCGCCACCTGGCGGCCGGCGGGCTCGGAGCCGGTGAGGGTGACCGCGGCGACCCGCGGATCGTCGATCACCGCCCCAACCTGGTCTGAGCCGATCAGCAGGGTGCGGAAGAGGTCGGCGGGGAAGCCGGCGTCGCCAAAGATTTGCTCGATGGCGAGGGCGCAGCGGGGCACGTTGGAGGCGTGCTTCAACAGCGCCCCGTTGCCCGCCATGAGCGCCGGGGCGGCGAAGCGGAAGACCTGCCAGTAGGGGAAGTTCCACGGCATCACCGCCAGCACCGGGCCGAGGGGGTCGAAGCGGACGTACGCCTTGGAGCCGTCCGATTCGGCGGGCTCGACGGCGAGGTGGGTGGCCGCGGTGTCGGCGTAGTAATCACAGACCCAGGCGCACTTCTCCACCTCGCCACGCGCCTCGCGGATCGGCTTGCCCATCTCCTCCGACATGAGGCGGGCGTGGTGATCGACCCCCTCGCGCAGGAGCTCGGCGGCGCGGTGCATGAGCGGGGCGCGCGCCGCCATGGGGTGCTCGCGCCACCCCTGCCAGGCGGCAAAGGCGGCGGCGAGGGTGGCCGCCACCTCGCTCGGGGTGTGGGGGGTGAACCGCTCGATGAGCTCCCCGGTGGCCGGATTGATCGACTCGATCGCCATGGGTCTCTCCTCCTTCGCCGTGGATCCTGCGTCAACGGACGCCGTGTGGATGGACGCTATCAAATCTATCCGCGGGGGTGTCAGCGTGAAAATGGGGTGGTCCCGACAGATCGCTCCTCCGCCAGCAGGGTGCGGTAGATCCGCACCAGCCGATCGTTCAGCTTGTCGATGTCGAACTGCTCCTCCACGAGCCGCCTCCCCGCCCGCCCCATGGCGCTCCAGCGCTCCGGGTGGTCGAGGAGCCGGTTCAGGGCATCGGCCAACGCGGCGCTGTCCTTTTCCGGAACGAGGTGGCCGCTGACGCCGTCGACCACCCCTTCGGGGATCCCGTTGTGGAGGGTGGAGACCACCGGAAGTCCCGATGCCTGGGCCTCCTGCAGGACCAGGCCCTGCCCCTCCATGTCTCCGTTGTCCGCGGTGACGCTGGGGAGGATGAAGATGTGGCTGCGGGCGAAGTGGGCGGCGACCTCCTCGCTGGTCTTCCATCCTAGGAGGTGGACGTGGTCGGACAGGTCGAGGCGGGTGATCAGGCCATGCAGCTCGTCGTGGAGGGGGCCGTCGCCGAGGATGTCGTAGGTGAGGTTGGGGTGTCGTTCGACGACTGCGGGGATCGCCTCGATGGCGTAGCGCAGCCCCTTCTTGCCGACCAGGCGGGCGACGGTGAGGAGGCGGGGCGGCTCGCCGGTCGCCAGCCTCCGCTCGTTGAATGGGTAACGAGCGGGATAGAGCCCCACGGGCAGTTTGGTGATCTTGTCCGCCGGGCAGCCAAGGGCGATGACGCACTCGCGGGTGAAGTTGGAGTTGGCGGTGAACCGGTCGCCGTGGCGAAAGACCGTCTTGTACACATCTCTTCCATGATTGCGGGGAAAGGTGTGGACATCGCTGCCGTGGAAGGTCGTCAGGATCTTCCCGGAGAGGGCCCCGGCCTGCCGCAACAGGGCGGCGAGCACCCCGTTTCTGCCGAAGTGGCAGTGGGCGATGTCGTAGTCGCCGTCGAGGAAGGGGCGGATCGCAAATGGGAAGCGGGCCGACTCCAGGGTGGCGCCCGCCTGGCGGATCCGGAGGGCTCGGTAGAGGGTGGTCAGGTGTGTCGGACGGATCGCCCCGAGGAGTTGGAGCCACGCCGCCCGGGCCCCGAGGAGCGATCTCGCCGGTCCCGGGATATAGCGGGTGTGGCGCGGGAGATCGAGTCGAACGATGTCATCGTCCGTCTTGCCGTGCTGCTCCGGGCGGTTGGAGGCAAAGACACGGACCGTGTGGCCGCGATCCAGGAGGCCGACGATCTGATTCAGGATGAAGGTCTCCGAGACGTCCGGAAACGAGCTGACAATGACGGCGATCTTCATGGCGAGTCCGGGAGTCTGGAGGAGTTCGGCGATGGTGACGAGGGGCGGGGGGGCGCCGCTACAGGGGCCGAGGCGTCGCGGGGAGGGCGATCGGCCGACCGCCGAGAGCTGACTGGTGAGCGCTGTGCGCCGCTTCCCACCTCTGTTACCCTCCGCGCGCTTCCGTCTCTGGTGCCGTGGCGAACACCCTCCCACCCCTCCCCCTCCCGGGCGTTGATCGCCCCCCCGCCTGGTTGGTTTTGGCGGATGGCTTCTGTTTTTCCGGCCGCTCGGTGGGGGCCGAGGGCGAGGCGGGCGGCGAGGTGGTCTTCAACACCGCCATGACCGGCTATCAGGAGGTCCTCACCGACCCCTCGTACCGCGGCCAGATTGTGGCGATGACCTACCCGCTGATCGGCAACACCGGGATCAACGAGGAGGATGTGGAGTCGACCCGGCCGTGGGTGGCCGGCTTCATCGTCCGCCAGGCGGCCCACCGCCCCTCCAACTGGCGCGCCACCCGATCGCTCCACGCGTATCTGGCGGAGAACGGGGTGGTGGCGATCGAGGGGATCGATACCCGGCGGCTGGTGGCCCACATCCGCGACCATGGTTGCCAGATGGGGATCATCACCACCGCCGAATCGGACGTGGCGGCCCTGGCCGCGCGCGCCCGGGAGCTCCCTCCCATCGAGGGGCGTGACCTCGCCGCCGAGGTCACCTGTGGCGAGCCGTACCTCTGGAGCCAGGGGGCGTGGGGGATCGAGGGGGGCTTCGGCGAGGCCCCGCCGCCCCGCTTTCGGGTGGCGGCGCTCGATCTGGGGGTGAAGCGCAACATCTTGCGGCTGCTGGCGGATGCGGGGTGCAGCGTGCGGGTCTATCCGGCCTCGGCGACCGCCGCCGATCTCCTCGCCGACGACCCCGACGGCCTCTTCCTCTCCAACGGCCCCGGCGACCCGCGGGCGGTGGCCGGTGCGGTGGAGACGGTGCGGGGGCTGATCGGCGAAAAGCCCCTGTTCGGCATCTGCCTCGGCCACCAGATCACCGGGCTGGCCCTGGGTGGGCGGATCGTGAAGCTCCCCTTCGGCCACCACGGCGCCAACCACCCGGTGATGGACCTCGCCACCAGGCGGGTGGAGATCACCAGCCAGAACCACAACTTCGCCGTCGACCCCGACTCCATCCGCGCGGCGGGCGAGGCGGTGGAGGTGTCGCACGTCAACCTCAACGACCGGACCTGCGAGGGGCTCGTGCACCGCGAGCTGCCCCTGTTCACCGTCCAGTACCACCCGGAGGCGAGCCCCGGGCCGCACGACGCGCGCTATCTGTTTGGGAGGTTTACCGGGATGATGGAACGCGCCCGCCGCGGGCGGGGGGATGGGGAGTGAGGGATGGGGGATGGGGGAAAGGAAGTACGCAGTTATCGGGATCTCGACGTGTGGCAGGGGAGTATGGAGCTGGCAACGCAGATCTATCGAGCGACCGATAAGTGTCCGCGGGAGGAGCTCTACGGGCTGACGAGCCAGCTTCGGCGTGCTGTCGTCTCCGTGCCATCGAACATCGCTGAGGGTCACACACGCGCCTCGACCCATGGTTTTCTCCACAACCTCTCGATTGCCCACGGCTCCCTCTCGGAGGTTGTGACCCAGCTATTGCTTGCACGGCGCCTAGAGTTTATCGCTTTCGAGAGGGCGACCGGTTTGTTGCAAGAGGCAGAACGGATTGGTCGCATGCTCCGTGGTCTCCCTCGGTCCCTCGCCAGTCGCGTGACGTTTTTTCCTCCAGTCCACAAGATATCCGGCCCGTAGGGCCGACCACCCCCTCACCCCCCATCCCTCACCCCCATCCCCGCGAGCGCAGCGAGCCCCTCTCCATGCCCCAACGTACCGACATCAAGAAGATCCTCGTCATCGGCTCCGGGCCGATCGTCATCGGCCAGGGGTGCGAGTTCGACTACTCGGGGACCCAGGCGGTGCGGGCGCTCCGGGAGGTGGGGTACGAGGTGGTCCTGGTGAATTCGAACCCGGCGACGATCATGACCGATCCCGCCACCGCGGATACCACCTATGTGGAGCCGCTCACCACCGAGCTCCTCGCCCAGGTGGTGGCGGCCGAGCGGCCCGACGCCCTGCTCCCGACGATGGGCGGTCAGGTGGGGCTCAACGCCGCCATGGAGCTGGCCAGGGAGGGGGTACTGGAGCGCTACGGGGTGGAGATGATCGGCGCCACCGCCGACGCCATCGACATGGCCGAGGACCGCGACCGGTTCCGCTCCGCCATGGCGCGGATCGGCCTGTCGGTGCCGCGCTCGGAGGTGGTCACCGACCTGGCGGCGGCCCGCGCCGCGGCGGATCGCCTCGGCTTCCCGGTGATCATCCGGCCGTCGTTTACCCTCGGCGGCACCGGCGGCGCCATCGCCTACAACGCCGACGAGTTCGACTCCCTGATTACCTTCGCCCTCGACGCCTCGCCGATCAGTCAGGTGCTGTTGGAGGAGTCGGTCCTCGGGTGGAAGGAGTACGAGCTGGAGGTGATGCGCGACGGGGCGGACAACGCCATCATTGTCTGCACGATCGAGAACCTCGACGCCATGGGGGTCCACACCGGCGACTCGGTGACCGTGGCCCCGGCCCAGACTCTCACCGACCGGGAGTACCAGATCCTCCGTGACGCGTCGCTTGCCATCCTCTCGGAGATCGGGGTGGAGACCGGCGGCTCCAACGTCCAGTTCGCCATCCACCCGGAGACCGGTCGGATGGTGGTGGTGGAGATGAACCCGCGGGTGTCGCGCTCGTCCGCCCTGGCGTCGAAGGCGACCGGCTTCCCGATCGCCAAGATCGCCGCCCTGGTGGCGGTGGGGCTCAGGCTCGACGAGATCCCCAACGACATCACCCGCGAGACCCCCGCCTGCTTCGAGCCGACCATCGACTACTGCGTGGTCAAGGCGCCGCGCTTCGACTTCGTGAAGTTCCCCGGCTGTGACGACACCCTCGCCACCCAGATGAAGTCGGTGGGGGAGGCGATGGCCATCGGCCGCACCTTCCACGAGGCCCTCGGCAAGGCGCTGCGCTCCATGGAGACCGGGCTCTCCGGCCTCGACACGCCCACGGAGCCGCCGGAGGACGACGAGGCCCTCCTCGGCCGCCTGCGCGTCCCGCGGGTCGACCGGCTGCTGCTGCTCGCCGAGGGGCTCCGGCGCGATCTGTCGGTGGAGCAGCTCGCCGAGGCGAGCGGGGTCGACCCGTGGTTCCTCGACCAGATCGGCCAGGTGGTGGCGGCGGAGGGGGAGGTGGCGGTGGCCGGGGCCTCCCTTCTCAACGACCGACCGGCCCTGGCGCGGGCCAAGCAGATGGGGCTCTCGGACGGCCGCCTGGCGCGGCTGATCGGGGCCGACGAGCCGGCGGTGCGGGCGGCACGCGAGGCCCACGCCCTGCACGCGAGCTTCAAAAGGGTCGATACCTGCGGCGGTGAGTTCGTCGCCCACACCCCGTACCTCTACTCGACCTACGACGACGAGGACGAGGCGCGGCCGTCGGATCGCGAGAAGATCATGATCCTCGGCGGCGGCCCGAACCGGATCGGCCAGGGGATCGAGTTCGACTACTGCTGCGTCCACGCCGCCTACGCCCTGAAGGAGGCCGGCTACGAGACGATCATGGTCAACTGCAACCCGGAGACCGTCTCCACCGACTACGACACCTCCGACCGCCTCTACTTCGAGCCCCTCACCTTCGAGGACGTCATGGAGATTGTCCGGGTGGAGCGGCCCGACGGGGTCCTCGTCCAGTACGGCGGCCAGACCCCCCTGAACCTCGCCGTGCGGTTGGAGGCGGCCGGGGTGCAGATCATCGGCACCCCGCCCGACGCCATCGACCGCACCGAGGACCGCCGTCGCTTCGCCGAGGTGGTGGCCAAGCTCGGCCTGTTGCAGCCGCCCAACGCCATCGCCACCTCGGAGGCGGAGGCGGTAGCGATGGCCGAGACGGTGGGCTACCCGATCATCGTCCGGCCGTCGTACGTCCTCGGCGGCCGCGCCATGGAGATCGTCTTCGACGACGCCGGCCTGCGCCACTACATGCACCACGCGGTGCAGGCGAGCCCCGACCACCCGGTGCTCATCGACCACTTCCTGCAAGAGGCGATCGAGGTCGATGTCGACTGCCTTGCCGACGGTGAGACGGTGGTGATCGGCGGGATCATGGAGCACATCGAGGAGGCCGGGGTCCACTCGGGCGACTCGTCGTGCTGTCTGCCGCCCTACTCCCTGGGATCCACGGTCATCGACGAGATCCGCCGCCAGACCGTGGCCATCGCCCGGGAGATCGGCGTCGTCGGCCTGATGAACGTCCAGTACGCGGTGAAGGGGGAGGCGGTCTACATCCTGGAGGTGAACCCACGCGCCTCGCGCACCGTCCCCTTCGTCTCCAAGGCGACCGGTCGCCCCCTGGCGAAGCTCGGGGCGCTGGCCATGGTCGGGCGAAGGCTCGCCGACCTCGGGGTCGAGGCGGAGATCGTCCCGGACCACTTCGCGGTGAAGGAGGCGGTCTTCCCCTTCCTCCGCTTCCCCGGCGCCGACACGGTCCTCGGCCCGGAGATGAAGTCCACCGGCGAGGTGATGGGGATCGACGCCGACTTCGCCTGCGCCGTGGCCAAGGCGCAGATCGCCGCCGGCACCGCCCTGCCGGTGGCCGGCGCGGTCTGCCTCAGCGTCAAGGACGGCGACAAGGAGGCGGTCCTGCCGGTGGCCCGGCGCTTCGCCGAGCTCGGCTTCCAGATCATCGCCACCCGCGGCACCACCGCCTTCCTGCGCGGTCGCGGGGTGGAGGCGGAGGAGGTCCACAAGGTAAACGAGGGCCGTCCCCACATTGTCGACCGGATCACCAACGGCGACATCCAGCTGGTCATCAACACCACCTCCGACGCCGAGGACCGGCGCCAGTCCTTCTCCATCCGCTCGTCGGCCCTGCGCTCCGGGGTGCCCTACTTCACCACCGTGGCCGGGGTGCGCGAGGCGGTGAAGGGGGTCGCGGCGCTCCAGCGCGGCGAGTTGACCGTACGGCCGCTGCAAGGGTATTACGCTTCCAGGTAACCCTCGCCGGATCGGATGGACGGGGCTCCCTGCCGTGAGCAGTGGGCCTCGTTTTCGTCTGGCGTCGCATCCTTGGAGAGGTTGATATGTCCAAACCCCTACCGATCACCAAGGCCGGTCTGGAACGGCTGAAGGCGGAGCTCCACCACCTGCGCACGGTGGAGCGGCCGCAGAACGTCCGCGACATCGAAGAGGCGCGCGGCCACGGCGACCTGTCGGAGAACGCCGACTACGACGCCGCCAAGCAGCGCCAGGGGTTCATCGAGGCACAGATGGGGATCCTGTCGGACAAGATCTCCCGTGCCCAGGTGATCGACCCGGCGCGGATCAAGGGCGACCGGGTGGTCTTCGGGGTGACCGTCGACCTCCTCAACTGCGAGACCGAGGAGGAGATCACCTACACCTTGGTGGGCGAGGAGGAGTCCGACGCGACCGCCGGGATCATCTCCGTCACCTCCCCGGTGGGCCGCGCCCTGCTCGGCAAGGAGGTAGGCGACGTGGCGGAGGTGCGGGCGCCGAGGGGGGTGATCGAGTACGAAATCGTCGCCATCCGGGTCGAGTGACGGCCGCGCCACGCACCGCCGGGTGTGAGGAGGCTCGGGTAGGCCGCGGTGGTGGGGGGGGCCAAGTGGGTTTTTTGACGCAGGGGGGTGGTTTGGCCGCGGGTCGGGCGTCATCGGTGGTACGCCAAGGTACCGTGAGGGGCAGGAGGGCCGGGGCTCACCACAGAGACCCGGAGGACACCGAGAACTGCAGCGGTGAAAAGAGATTTCTCACTTTGCACGCCGCCCCTCGACGAACAGACCCTGCGGCCGAACTGAAGGCCTTGTTCACCCGCCTCCCTGCCGGCCGTCCCCTGGTGTTCACCAACAGCGACGCCTCTCCGAGGAGCAGCGGAAATCATGGCTGGCGAGAAAGTCGATGTTCCCGAGACCTCGAGGGAGTGGGAACACGAAGGCACGAAAAGTTCAAAACACGAAAGAATTCAATCGGTTGTTTTTCGTGCTTTCCCCCTTTCGTGGTTTCGTGTTCCAGCGGTGTGAAGGACGACGGAACGCTCGGGGCTATTTCCGCTGATCC
>JAJRSX010000185.1 GCA_024278555.1 bacterium
ATCAACCCGATCGTCTGGGCGCAGCGCATGTGGCAGCACGCCCCCCGGATGGAGGCGGCAATGCACCGGCAGGGGATCGCCTGGCCGCAGCTCAATGCCCGGGACATGGCCAACCTGGTGGCGTACGCCCAGAGCCTCGGGGGTCGCGTCCAGCCGGAGCACCACCTCGACCTCGCCTCATCGTCTCGCGGTGAGCGGCTGTTCACGGCGAAGCGGTGCAGCGCCTGTCACCCGGTGGGGGGGAGTCGGCGCGGCGTCGGGCCGAACTTTCTCACCGTCCGCTTCCCCCGGACCTTGGCGGGGATGGCGACGCTGATGTGGAACCACTCGCCGCAGATGGTGGCGATGATGGAGCGACGCCACATCCCCAAGGAGGAGATCACCCCCCAGGAGATGGCGGACATCCTCTCCTACCTCTTCGCCCTGCGGTACCGCGACCCCCCGGGGGACCCGATCCGCGGCGAGCAGACCTTCGAGGCGCGGCGGTGCCCCCTGTGTCACGTCGCCCGGGAGGGCGTGGAGGGAGGCGAGGTCGGCCCCGACCTGAGCCGCCTGGAGGAGCTCACGATCACCCGGATCACCCACGCGATCTGGAACCACGGCCCGAAGATGATCTACAAGATGCACGACTACGGCTTCCCCTGGCCCATCCTCCACGGTTCGGAGCTGCGCGACATCGTCGCCTATCTGCGGGGTGGGGAGGGCTCGCCGGTGGGGGGAACCACGAAGGACACGAAGAGCGCGAAGGGGAAGCGGGAGAGGTGAGATGGATTAGTCGACCACCCGCGCCAGGGTGCCGCCGCCCAGGAGGCGGTCGCCGGTGAAGAGGGCGACGGTCTGGCCGGGGGCCGGGGCGCGGACCGGGGTGTCGAAGCGGAGGAGGAGGCGGTCGCCGTGGAGCTCGCAGGTGGCCTGGGTGGCCGGGGCGGTGGCGCGGATCTGGGCGGTGCAGCGGCCGTCCGCGGGGGGCGCGGCGAGCCAGCGCATCGCCTCCACCTCGATCTTACGGTGGTCGAGGTGGGCGGCGGTCCCCACGACTACCTCGTTGGTCTCCGGGCGCAGGGCGACGACGTAGTGGGGCTCGGTGGCGGCGATGCCGAGCCCGCGGCGCTGGCCGAGGGTGTAGTCGCGGATCCCGGTGTGGCGGCCGACCACCGTGCCGGCGGTGTCCACCATGGGGCCAGGCTCGCCGCCGGGGCCGCCGGCACGGGCGAGGAAGGCGCGGTAGTTATCGGCAACGAAGCAGATCTCGCGGCTCTCTCCCTTCTCCGCCACCGGCAGGTTCAGGTCGCGGGCGATCGCGCGGGTCTCCTGTTTGGTGATCCCGCCGAGGGGGAAGCAGGCGCGGGCGAGGGCGGCGGGGGCGATGGTGGCGAGGTAGTATGCCTGGTCGCGGCCGGCGTCGACGCCGCGCAGGAGCGCCGGCTCGGTGTCGCCGGTACGGCGGGCGTAGTGGCCGGTGGCGACCACGTCGCAGCCGAGGCGGTCCGCCTCCGTAAGCAGCCGGCCGAGCTTGAGCTCGGCGTTGCACGGGACGCACGGGCTCGGGGTGCGGCCGTTTCCGTACGCCTCGATGAACGGGGTGATGACCGCGTCGCGGAAGCAGTCCTGGAGGTCGAGGAGGTGGTAGGGGAGGGCGAGGCGATCGCAGACGGCGAGGCAGTCGGCCACCGCCGCCATCGAGCAGCACCCCTGGTCGGCGCGCCTCGGGTCGACCTCGCCGCGGTCGCGGTACTCGTCCCACGTCTTCATGGTGGCGGCGACCACCTCGTAGCCGGCGCCTGCGAGGAGGGCCGCGACCACCGCGCTGTCCACGCCGCCGGAGAGGGCGACCAGCACCCGGCTTCCGGCGGGCGGCAGCCAGCCGCAGCGGGCGAGGGCGGGGTGGGGCGAAGGGGGGGGCATGGGGTAGGCGCGAGAGGGGCAACATCTTCCCACTGACGGTGGGGCTGGGGGAGGCTTTCAACGAACAGCGTTCACAGCATTGGGGCAGGCTTGGGGTCAGGCTTGCAAACTTGCAAGTTTGCCCGTTGATGGCCAACAGCGAGATCCAAACTTACAAGTTTGCAAGCCTGACCCCAGAGCCTCAGCACAAGCCCCCCGGTCCACCACGGTTGACACCTCCCCCCCCCAAGCGATCCCCTCCTTTGCGCCCTGGTGCCTTTGCGCCTCTGCGTTGAAAGCCCCACTCGGCACGACCGCCCGGTCCACCACCGGCGACACCGCCCCCCCGCCTGCCTCCCCCTCCCCACCCCCACGGTTCTCCGCCTCTCTGCGCGAGGATCCTACCGACGACGATGGGGACAGCTTTCAGCTTTCAGAGAGAGGGGCTTGCGGTCGTACCGCGGCCCCCGGTTCGCTGGTCGAAGGAGACGCTGTTTCCGCTGTCCGCTGTCCGCTGTCCGCTGTCCGCTGTCCGCTGTCCGCTGTCCGCTGTCCGCTGTCCGCTGTCCGCTGTCCGCTGTCCGCGCCTTTCCGCCCGCTGCCCCGCCGCCTACCATGGCGCCGGGCGCTCCTCGCCCCTGCGTGCGCCATGGTGAAGCTCCTTGATCGGTACGTCCTCACCGAGGTCGGTCCCCCCTTCCTCCTGGGGATGGGGGTCTTCACCTTTCTGTTCTTGATGAACCAGCTCATCCACCTCGCGGACCTGATCCTGGTTCAGGGGGTGGGGACGTGGCAGGTCTTCAAGGTCCTCGCCTATACCCTGCCGTCGCTGGCGGTCTTTACCATCCCGATGGCGGTCCTCCTCGGGGTGGTGGTCGCCTTTGGGCGGATGTCGGCGGACTCGGAGGTGACCGCCCTGCGCGCCGCCGGGGTCTCTCTTTATCGTCTCCTCCTGCCGGTCAACCTCTTCGCCTTCGTCGCCTTCGTCTTCACCGCCTATACCACCGGCTACCTGGTACCGCAGGGGAACCAGGCGTTGAAGCGGCTGCTGTACGAGATTGTCCGTGAGGGGATCGGCGGCGGGATCAAGCAGCACATCTTCAATAACGACTTCGCCGGGATGACGATCTATATCAACAGCACCGACGTCACCGGCTCGACCCTCCAGGGGGTGGTGATCCACGACGAGCGCACCGCCGATCGGCTGCAGACGATCACCGCCCGGCGGGGGACCATCCGCCAGGACCCGGGGACCTTCCGTCTGCTCCTCCACCTCGAAGACGGTACCCTCCAGCAGACTGCCGCCGGCAGCGACCGCTTCCGCCTGGTGGAGTTCGCCGACTACGACCTGGCGATCGAGCTGCCGGCCATCGACCCGAACTCGCACCGCTTCCGCAAGCGGGTGAAGGATTATTCGATGCAGGAGCTGCGCGAGGCGCGGGTCAGGACCGTGGGCGATGCGGAAAAACGGCTGCCCGTCGAGGTGGAGCTCCACCGCCGCTACGCCCTACCGGTGACCTGTTTCCTCTTCGCCTCGATGGGGCTCCCTCTCGGGGTGCGATCGCGACGCAGCGGCAAGTCGTCGGGTTTTGCCACCGCCATCGGCGTGGTCCTGGTCTACTACCTGCTCATGGCCTCGGGGGAGAATCTCGCCCAGAGCGGTACCCTGCCGGTGGTGCTCGCCGTGTGGATCCCCAACCTGGTCTTTGCCGCCGCGGCGGTGTGGCTGATGGTGCACACCACCTACGACGTGCCGACCCGCGGGAGCCGTATCTGGGAGCGGCTTATCCGTCTTGCCCGCCGTCTCACCACCGTGCCGGGGATGGGGCGGTGAGCGCCCTC
>JAJRSX010000186.1 GCA_024278555.1 bacterium
GTCGCTCTCCTTTGCTTGTGGGCTCCGAGCCCGTGGTTAGCATTGAGCCAGGTTAGAACCTGAGCTCGCGAGGAGAGCGGCCTCCTCATCCCATCTCCGTGGCTCCGTGGTGAAATTGCTTTCCAGGCCCTCGCACCGTGATCACCTCGTGACTCCCTCGACCCTGTTGGCGGTATCCCCTTCCCCTGAAATCTTGCCCTCTTTCCGGTTGCCCGTCGCAGGTCATGAGCTACGGGAATAGGCGTTTCTGGAAAAGCACGAAAAAGCTCCATCAAGACTTTTCGTGTCTTCGTGTTCCCATCGGGCCATCCACCTGAACGAAGGGTAGAGGCACTGCGCTGAAAACTCAGAGCTGCCTACTCCCCACAGATCTGCTTTCATCCACCCCCTCGTGGCCGTGGTGGCCGCCCCACCGGAGAGAGACCATGCCCAACCTCGGGGTCAACATCGACCACATCGCCACCGTCCGCCAGGCCCGCCTCGGCGCCGACCCGGACGTGATGACCGCCGCGGTCCACGCGGAGATGGGCGGCGCCGACTGCATCACCGTCCACCTGCGCGAAGACCGCCGCCACATCCAGGACGCGGACGTCCGCCTCCTACGCCAGTCAATCTCCACCCGCCTGAACCTGGAGATGGCGGCCACCGACGAGATCATCGCCATTGCCCTGGAGGTGGTCCCGGACCAGTGCACCCTGGTCCCGGAGCGACGCCAGGAGCTGACCACCGAGGGGGGGCTCGACCTCGCCACCCACCGCGACACGGTGGCCGCGGCGATCGACCGCCTCCAGGGGGCGGGGATCCCGGTGTCGCTGTTCATCGATCCCGACGTGGCGGTGGTGGAGGAGGCGGCGCGTCTCGGGGCGCGGGCGGTGGAGCTGCACACCGGCGAGTACGCCGCCCACCCGGGCCGGCCGCAGCTCGCCCGCCTCACCGAGGCGATGGAGGCGGGGCTCGCCGCCGGCCTCACGGTCCACGCCGGCCACGGCCTCGGCTACGAGACCGCCGGACCCCTGGCCCAGGTCCCCGGCTTCAGCGAGTTCAACATCGGCCACTCGATCATCTGCCGCGCCCTCTTCGCGGGGTTGATGGAGGCGGTGGCGGAGATGAAGGGGCTGGTCCGCTATGACGGCAACGACCCCAGGGGCATCCGCGGCAACCGACCGCCGAAGCGGTAGGGGTCTCACGCTCCGCTGCCCCCGGGAAAGACCACGAAGGCCACGAACTTCACGAAGGGGAGTGGCCGCGACGGTTTCTCCGGTTGGGAACCGGAAGCGGGTGCGGAGCAGGGTCTCAAGGGCTCGCGAAAATCGTTTCTTCGCGGGCCCTTTGCGCCCTTCGACCGCCTCAGACCCGCAGGGGGGGGCGCGACGCGCGGGGGGAGGCGACCGTCGATCGCGAACCGGAGGCCGCGCACCGACGCGGCCTCCGCGGGGCGCAAGAGGGGCCAGGGCGCCGAACACCACTGTCAACAACCCTCACTCCGAGCGTCCATCCGCGTTACACCGACATCCCTACTGATGAATCAATGAGTTACACACCATGATGGGGAATATGCACGCTCATCGTGTCAACATCGGTTACATATTTACCGGGTAACACATGTTTCTTGACCCAATCTTTCAAGAGACCCCTCCAGAAAACACAATGACTTAGAAATGACGCAATCATGCCAATAATAAGGAGGCACATCGATTGCATCTATTCCCTCAAAAGGCCCGGATCCCACCCGACTGGCTGGGCCGCTTGGTCGACCCCTCCACTTGGCGGCGCACGCAGGGAGTGGTGGCTACGCCGGCGAACACGAGACCCACTTTCAAGAGGAGAACCGACATGCTGAATCGACACCTCCGCCCGACCATCGTCTGGCCCCTCGTGGCCGGGACCCTCCTTCTGCCGACCCGGGCCTCCTCCTCCCCGATCTCCTTCCTCCTGCGCATCGCCAACCCCACCGCCACCGTGGTGCGTTTGACCAACACCTCGCCCGGGAGCGCCGAAATCAACGGTCTGATCCTCACCATCGGCGACACTGCCTACAACTACGACCTGGTGCACAGTGCGCAGGCCGAGGTCGACACGGGGGCAACTTTGACCCCGACCCTCGTCGAGGGCGACACGGCCAACGGCGGGCCCCGCACCGACCTCCTCCGCTACACCTTCACCGGCTTCGAGGGGTCCGACCGCTTCCGCTTCGGGATCGACATCGATATCGACGATGCCAACACCACGGAGGACTTCCGCACCGTCCTGTTCAACAACGGTGCCGCGGAGAACGCCACCGTGGTCGTCACCTTCGCCGATGGCCCCCAGACCGGCATCCTCACCCTCACCCTCCCGGACGGCACGCCCGGCGAGGCGGGGTACAACTTCACCGCCGAGGGTACGACGGTCCCCGAGCCCCTCTCCCTCACCCTGGTCGGATCGACGCTCCTCTTGGGCGCCATCCTCCGGCGGCACGCGGCGCGGATTTGAGCTTGGCCATCACCCACACACCACACCACGAGCCGGAGATCACCGTGACGACCACAAAACGACTTACCCTTGGGAACCCCCCTCGGAAAAACAATGGGTTAGAAATGACACAAGCGTGTCAAAAATAGGGAGGCACACGGATTGCTTCTCTCCTTGGTGAGTGGTCGGGCACTGGCCGACCGGAGCGCCGGGCCGATCGATCCCCCGTCCTGCGAAAGGAGA
>JAJRSX010000187.1 GCA_024278555.1 bacterium
AGAGCCGAACTAAAGGCGATTGAGACAACTTATGACCCCCATCCTCATAATGCTCCTTGCACCCAACCAGAGCCGAACTAAAGGCGATTGGGGTTTTTTTGCGTAGCAAAAAAAATCTAGAGGTAACTACGATGATCGCCCGCAAGCTCTGTTTGGTCGGCTACGACATCTCCGCGCCGCGGTGGTTGGCCCGCGCCCTGGATTTGTGCCGGGAGTACGCCACCGGCGGCCAGAAGTCGGTCCGGGGGTGTTGGCTTATCGAGGCGGAGAAGCGCGAGCTTCTCACCCGTCTGGCGGGGGTGATCGACGGGGAGAGCGACCGCGTCCACCTCCTCCGCCTCGATCCGCATGGGCAGGTGCGTGCCATGGGGCTCGCGGTGAAGCGGGAGGACGGGAGTTCTTTTTTGTTGGGTGCCTGAAGACATCCACTTCGCCCTGCCTGAGCCACTCCCGGAGCGGCCGGAGGAGGGCGGGTAGGAGCGAACCCGCGCTTGCGAACCGTGCCGCTGGCACGGCTGGCCCCCCCCCGGGGCCGGGATCTCCGGTGGGCGCTGGCGCTCACCGGGAGAGATGGCGGCCGGGGCGCACTCCGGCTCGCGATCGGTCGAGAAAAAGGGGGCCTGCCCCCCTTTTCGACAATGGGAAGAGGGGCCGATGGCGCGCGGGGGCAGTGGCCTCTCCGGCCCGGGGAAGGTCCCTGTCGTCGCGCCCGCCGCGGACCGTGAATGCCTCTCCTCACGGAACCCCCTGGATGATCCCGTCGTCCGGTTTCCACACCGTGGCTGCAGCCACAAAGGGGGCGAGGTGGGGGTTGCGGGCCAGTTCGTCGGGTCGGCCCACGAGGATGAGCTGGCGGCGGGCGCGGCTAGTTGCGACGTTCATAAGCCGCGCGGCATCGGGGCTGCGACTTGGGAACCAGTCGGCGGGTCGTACGGGATCGAGGAAGACCACGTCCGCTTCCGATCCCTGCATCCGGTGGATGGTGCCAGCCTGGATCCTCTCGGAGTCCAGCGGGGTCACCACCGCGTCGAGGAGTTGTGCTTGGCTCCGATAGGGGGTGATTGAGGCGATGGTGGCGGGGGGCGCTGGCGTTGCGAGGAGGCGTTGGACAAGGGCACCGATGAGCTGTGCCGAGCGATCCCACACAGCGCCTCGCCCGGCCCTCTGGGGGCGCGGAGCGGTGGGGTGAACGGCTTGAGCAAGCTGGTGGCTGGGATCGACGATGAGGATCGCTGCCTCGGGCCAGCCCGCGCCGAAGGCGGCGGGTGGTGGGGGCTCCACGGTAGCGAGAAGGTCGTCATAGGCGGTGCTGGAGACGACATTGCATAGGGGGGCAACCATACGACTCTGTTCCCGCAGGGCTACCATGATTCCGGCGCGACGCAGGCGCTCACGCTCGGTGGGAGCGCCGAGCAGGAGGTGGTCGAAGAAGCTCTTTCCCATCCAGTGGGCCGCCTCTGTGGACTGGCGCGCTGCCTGGCAGACAGGTGGTAGCTGCTGGAAGTCCCCGGCAAAGATCCAGCTACTACGTCGGTCTGCCATAAGCCGGCAGACGGCGGCGGCAGAGACCATGGAAGCCTCGTCTACCGCTGTGACCGAGAAGTTTTGGTCGTGGAGGCTAGCGTTGGCGAGGTAGCTGGTGAAGGTGGTGACAACGCA
This sequence comes from bacterium, assembly GCA_024278555.1. Taxonomy (GTDB): domain Bacteria; phylum CG2-30-53-67; class CG2-30-53-67; order CG2-30-70-394; family CG2-30-70-394; genus CG2-30-70-394. Next base: position 1,660 of record JAJRSX010000187.1, read on the forward strand.
GCGCGCCTCGCCAGCGAGGTGGAAAAGGGTCGCAGATCGCTGTACCTCCTCGATCCGGATTTCTTCGGCCACCTCAGCCTCCCGCGAGGTGAGCTCGGTACGGTGGAAAACAGATCGATCTCCATCCCGTAGGGTACGGCCGAGGGTGTCTCGCTCTCGGTGGAGGGCGGCGAGGCGACAGTTCAAAGTTTCGAGAAAATCGGTCCAGCGGAGGAGGTGGCGCCGGTCATCCGCCTCCAGCAGGGCCGGATGTTGCGGGCGGCCGGCACGGAGGATTTCTCCCGGTCGTGGCACGTGGCCAAGGGCCTTCCAGGCGTCATCGATGGCGAGGGCAAAGAGGTCGACAGCGACGTTGGTGGTAGAGAGGGCGAGGATCCTCCGTCCCGCCTCAAGATGGGCGGCGACGGCTGCCCCGAGGGTGTAGGTCTTGCCGGTGCCCGGTGGTCCCCAGATAAGGGCGAGGCGGCGCCGGCAGGTGTCGATCGCCTCCCAATCTCTTTCAAGATCCGGCTTGCGGCGGCGAAGTCGGCGATTTTCAGGAATGCAAGGGCCGTGGCCCGTTCCTCGTCGTGAAAGTAGGCACGCACGTTGGTCACCGCCACGTACCGCTCGTTCACGAAGAGGCTCGGATGGCGGCGTGACGGGCTGCCCTCGATATATCCTTGCCGGAAGCCGCGCACCGCCGCGATCGCCCCGAGGACCGCCACCGTCGCCTTGCGGCCGCTGGTCACATCCACCACCACGTGCTCCGCGGCGGGGAGACCCGCGGCGACCAGCTCGCCGTGGACCACCCGGGCGATGCGGTGGCCGTCGGTGCCGTCGCCGATGGGGCGTGGCTCCAGGTGCAGGGGCTCGTTGGCGAGGGCCTCGCGTACCTGGTCGCAGTGGGTCCGGCTCCCCTCCGTGTGGAGCAGGAGGGTGACGCGGGCCGGGTTGGCGAGGGCGGCGAGGATGGGGGAGTAGGGCTGGGTCCCCACCGGGACGAAGGCGACCTCGGCTGCGGGGCCGGCGCCACCGATACGGCGCATCGCCTCACACGCGAGGGGGAAAAGGTGGGTGTCGTAGCGTTGCTGTGCCTTTCGGCCCGGTGCCAGCGCCTCCCATTCTTGGAGCGCCTCCGCCCGGGCGCTCTCCAGCTCGACGCCGGGTGCGAGTCGCGGGGTGACCTCGATGGCCATGACTGCCTCCTCTCTGCCCTGCACCGCCGGGCGCCTCATTGTGGAACGGAAGGGTCGGGCGTGTCTCCCTTGTCTTCCTGGACAACGGTGTGGTTAGTTGCAGCAGCCCGGTGGTCGGGATGGGGGTAGCGGGGAGCAGTGAGGGGAGCCCGCGTGTGGAGGAGGTAGGATGCGGCTGCGAGAGCCTGCGGTGGTGGCGCCCGATCGGTTCGTGACGCGGACCGAGGAGGGTTGGTCCGAAAGCTATCAAGTGGAGGTGGTCACCCCCCTCTTCGGGGGCGGCGTGGAGGCGGGTTCGCCCGACGCGGCGTGGCCGATCCGCGCCACCGGCCTCCGTGGCCAGCTCCGCTTCTGGTGGCGGCTGCTGGCGGCGGGCGGCGGGCAACGGCTCGACGGCGGGGAGCTCTTCGAGGCGGAGCGGAAGCTGTGGGGCGGCCTCGGCAAGGAGCCGGTGGCGAGCCGGGTGCGGGTGGCGGTGGCGCTGGACGGCGGCCCATTGGAGACGGCCACCTGCGGCGCGACCCTGAAGCGGTACAGGGAGGAG
>JAJRSX010000188.1 GCA_024278555.1 bacterium
TATCCCCTTAGCTCATGACCGGAGAAGGGCAATCGGAAGACAGCAAGGGCTCAGGGGGGAAGGGGATCCACCCATCAGGATCGAAGGAACCACCAGGTGGTCACGGCGCCGGCCTTGAAGGCCATTTCACCACGGAGACACGGAGGGCACAGAGAACTACATCAGAAAACAGCATGATCTTTGCAGCGTCTGCGGTTGTCGTCCCTCCTTGACGATCCATTGCAGTTCTCCGTGCCCTCTGTCTCCGTGGTGAATTTCCCCTTCGAGGGGTTGTCCATTTCCCGATCGAGGAAGAGTGAGATGTCGTACTTGAAAACGGCTCCCCCCTCTGCGGGTCTGCGTTCACCCCCTACCCACTCCAAGCTCCCCCTCGCGCCATCTTCGACGCCCCCCTGCCGTCCTGCCCCCACCCTTTGCACCCCCGCGCCTTTGCGTTGCGCTCGTTGCCTTCCCGGTCTGCCCACCCGCGACGCCCCCCTCAGCCTCCCTCCCCCCCATCTGTTTTTTCGCGCAGCGAAAAAACAGTGTCGAGTGCCTCCTGCACCTCCCGGTGAAATGGGTCGCTCCCGAGGAGGTGGCCGTGGATCCGCGCCGCGAGGCCGGTGAGGACGGCGATGGCCCGGTCGATGGGGCCGCGCGGGAAGCCGGGGTCGTAGTCACCCCGGTGGGCGCAGAAGCCGAAGCCGGGACGCCACACCAGCAGGCGGAAGCCGAAAAGGAGGAGCTCCTCCCACAGAAGCTCCGGCGTCCCGGCCGCGTTCGCCGCCCGATCCGCACCACGGTAGAGGGGGGCGAGGGGGGAGAAGAGGTCCGGCCGGCCGTCGATCTCACGCACCAGGGCGTCGCCAAACCGCTCGCCGCTCCCCTCCCCGTCGCCGGCGGCCACCGCCGCCCGTGCCGCCACCTGGTCGCACCCGGCCACCACCGCCGCCACCTCCTGCTCGTCGTTCACCAGCAGGCCATGGAGCCAGAGGCGGCCGAGGCTGAAGAGGTCACACGGCACATGCAGGGTCGGGTGGTGGAGGCAGGCGGACTCGGCCAGGGGCTCCCCCACCCGTCCGGCCACCGCCGCCTCCTGCTCCGCGGTGAGGGTACCGCTCACCTGCAGGGCCCCACCGTCCGCCCGCTCGATCCGACCAAACAGGGCCACCTCCCCCGCTACCTGCAGGGTGAGGCCGTCATTGGCCACCGCCTGCATGGGCCCGCCGCGCACTACCGCCTGAAAGCGCCCCTTGGCCGCCGCCGTCAACTCCACCTCGGCCCGCTCGCCGCGACCGCTGGGCGCCACCAGCGGCGGCGCGCTGTAGGCCTCTCGCACCTCCGCCGGGGGGAGGAAGAGGCCGGCGGGCAGGCCGCCCGCCACCATCGGCTCGGCGCCTCCCGGGGCGATCACCCTGACCGCCGTCGTCCAACGCGCCGGCGCCGGACCGCCCGGCGAGGCGAGGCGCGCCATCACGTGCGACGGATCCAACCGCAGGTGCGGCGCCCGCAGCCGCTCGTGGAGCGCCGCCACCCCGTCGAACAACTGCAAAAAGGCGGTCGCCTTCAGATAGAGGACCTCGAGCTGGAAGAGGCCGTCGGCTTCACCCTCGAAGAGGTACTGAGGACCGCGACGCAAGTTCGCCGCCGCCCCCTCCACCAAACCCCGCCGCGCCGCCTTCCCCTCCCCCGCGAGGCTGCGCGCGATCAGAGAATCCCAGCCGTCGCCGCCGAGGAGGGCCATCTGCTCGTCGAAGCGGAGGTGGAGCGGCTCCAGGGGGAGCGCCGCTACCGGCGCGAAGGCGATGGGTTGCAGCCGCGTCGCCGCCTCCCCCTCGCCCGCGGCGGGGAAACAGGCCGTGGCCTCATCGCACCCCACACACGGCGCCGCCCCCGCGGGCAGGGAGGCCACCGCCGCCCCCAGCCCATCGCGCCAGCCTCCGAAGTCGACCACCGCCGCCCCGCCCCCCTTCACCCCCTTGGGCAGCGAACGGGTGTAAAGAGGCGCCGTCCCGGTCTGGCTGCATGGGGGACAGTAGAGAAAGACGTGGCGGGAGGTGGCCGGCGATGCCAGGGAGAGGCGATCGAGGAGGACCTCGTCGACACACGGCACGAGCTCCGCGCCGCAGGTCGGGCAGAGGGGCGCGAAGGTGATCCACCGCTCGCTGCACAAGACGGCCATCCCACCGTCGCCGAGGAGGTCGGTGGTGGGGACGGGGAGCCGCTGGACCACCCCGGGCCGGCCGGCGAGGGCGTCGAGGGCTGCCGCCTCCCGTTGATGACGCGCCGATGCCTGCGCCTGGGTGATCTCCCCCCCCTCCAGGGGCAGGCGAGGCAGATCCCGCCCCACCTTCACCACCACCTCCTGGATCGACCCGGCGGAGCTCGCCACATGGGCCAAGAGGAGGCGCGACGTATTCCCGCCGTCGCTCACCACCCGAAGGGGGGACGCCCCTTCACCGCGGATCAGCTCCAACCGGATGTGGTTGCCGTCACCAACCCCCCTCATCGCAAATCCCCCAAAGAGTTGGACGCATCCTCCCCCGCCCCCGACGACGGATCAAGGGGCCGCCGGGGCTGCCCTTGGCGGCGGGGCACTCCATCCCAAGGGTTACCCGGCAGGCGAAGCGATGACCTTCCCGTCCGCGCGGCCCGGTAGGAGGGGGTTGCACCCCGACCCCGGCCCAAAGGGCCGGCCGCGCCATGGGCGCGGATCGGGGGTGCAACCCCCTCCTACCTGATTGATTTGCGCCGCGAAAAAATCACCGCGTGGCGGCGTCGTTGTAGGTGGAGCGCAGCTCCGTGGCGGTACCGTCGGTGCGCGGCGACAGGGGGACGTCGCCCTCATCCGACCCATCGGGACCATTCGAGGCGGTGACCCGCAACGACCAGCGATTCCCCCATGAGACCGCCTCACGGCCTGTTCAGCCGGTCACTCCTAATTTTGGGTCCATCGGAACTCGACCCCGGAAAAATAGACTCTGGTCCACAAGCGACCCAACAGATAACTCTCCCCTTCACCGCTCGCTGACGACCTCGACCATGGGGACCTCCCATTCGTCGACGCGATAGCGCGCTCGATACCCCTCGTCGCCGTCGCTGCTTTTTCGGCGCACCATGGCCAGGAGCCGGACTTCACGAACCTTCTCCAGCCGTCCGGACCAGCGGTGGTGGCTGGCCCGGGAGAGGGCGGCGATGGGGTGGCCCTGGTGGGTGACGAGGAGGCGGTTGCCGCGTGGCACGATTGCCAGGCGGGCGCCGGTGGGGGCGTCGCGCAGGGCGGCGTGGATCGGCGCACCGGCAGGCTGACGGCCGGCATAGCCGAGGTCGATCTCCTTGAGACCGAGGACGGCGTACTCGCGGTGGAGGAGTCGCTCCCGGTCGGCCGGCGCCACCTCCGCCGGGGATCCGCCCCCCCCGCCCACACCCCCCTGGCGCCGGAGGAGGTGGTCGCCACCCATCTCCGCCACATAGGGGTTGCCCTTCCCTCCGGCCTGTTGGAAGAGGCAGAGGGTCTCCCGCGCGCGGGTGACGGCGACGTAGTAGAGGCGGCGCTCCTCCTCGACCCGGCCCGCAGGGCCGGCGCTCCCCCAGCCGCCGTCGGCGATGAGGAGGTGATCGAACTCCATCCCCTTGGCCGAGTGGATCGTACTCAGGAAGACCCCCTCACCGACGAGCGGGGTGCGCCGTTGTTCCGCCAGCCAGTCGCAGACGTGCTCCTCGACGAAGCGCGCCGGCTGTGGGGTGTTCGCGGTCTCCTCACGCCAGGCCAGGAGGATCCTGCGCAGGTTGTCCCACCACCGGTTGTCGGCGCAGCCCCGGCTCTCCGCCTCCAGCCAGGCGAGGAGGGCGTCGGCGGTACAGAGCTCACCGTCGAGACCACGGAGATGGTCGAGGAGGCGGCAGTGCTCGCGCACCCGAAAGGGCTGCGGCTGCCGGTCGCGATCCATGGCCAGGGTCACGGGAATCGCTTCGGCCTCGGCCAGGGCGCGGATCGGGTTGAGGACGCTCCATTGGCGGGCGAGGAGCGCACACCGGGCCCAGGCCGTCTCCGGATCGAGCCGGCGCAGGCGCTGGAGCTCCTCCACCACGGCCACCGCCTGCCGATAGCCGTCTGCCACCTCCACCACCTGCACCCGACCACGGCCCAGGGGGTCGAGCCGCTGCCACCGGCCCCCTGGTTCCAGCCCCTTCCGGTCGCGGTTGATCCGGATCGGGTAACCACCCTTCATCCGATCCCGGTTGCGGGCGATCAGCCCGTTCGCCGCGGCGATGATGTGGGCGCTGCTGCGGTAGTTCTCCACCAGATAACGGGTCTCCGCCCGGTAGTCCTCGGCGAAGCGTCGGATGAAGGCAACATTGGCGCCGCGAAACTGGTAGATGTTCTGGTCGTCGTCGCCCACCGCGAGGATGGTCAGGCTCCGGTCGGGGTCGTCGAGGGTGCGCCCGGCAATCGCCGAGACCAGCTCGTACTGGACCTCGTCGATGTCCTGATACTCGTCCACAAGGATGTGGCGAAAGCCGGCGAAGAGACGATCGCGCAGGTCATCCTCCTCCATCCCCGGGAGCTCCCTGGCCCCCTGGAGGAGGGCTACCGCCTCCTTGAGAATGGCGTCGAAGTCCGGCTCGCCCCCCGCCCTCCACCCCTCCCCGAACCTCGCCGCCGAGTGGCCGGTGAGGCGCATGGCGAGGCCGTGGTAGGTCTGCACCGTCACCCCGGCTGCATCCTCCCCCACCAGTTGCCACAGGCGGCGGCGGAGTTCGTCCGCCGCCTGGCGGTTGAAGCAGAGGACGAGGATCGCGGTGGGTGGAACCCGCAAGACGCGCAGGAGGTAACCACAGCGGTGCACCACTACCCGCGTCTTGCCGGCGCCGGGGCCGGCGAGGACCAGGAGGTTGCCTCTCTCGCCAGCCGCAACGATCGCCTGCTGATCTGGGTTTGCCAGGTCGTCGACGATGTGCCGGAAGGAGGTCTGGCTGGTGGCCCAGCGGAGCATCTTCTCCCGTCCCGGGAACCACCGGCGGATGAACTCGGCCCGGTCCAGACGGAAGTAATCCACCGCAAGGCGCAGGGCTTGGCCGAGCTTTTCCAGGCCGTGGCGGGCGTACTCATTCATCACGTGGACCTGGAAGATCCGCTCGCTGTAGTGGTGCGCCAGCGGCTTGAAGTCGGCGCTGGTGTAACGCCGCCCCTTGGCCTCCGGGAGGACGCGGATGGTCATGGCCGAACGGAATACCGCCAGCCCCTGCTGGAGGGTAATGACCCGCTGTTCGTGGAGAAACATCAGGGCTCGGTCCATGGCCGCCAGGGGGTCGTGGATCTCCGCGCCGAGGAACATGTCGCGCTGGATCGCCTCGACCACCTCTTCGGCGGTGAAGTCCACCAACAGGGCGGCGCTCGGCCGGACGTCCGGCGGGATCTTGGCGAGAATCGTCTGTAGGGCGATGTGGGCCAGGGTGCGCCGCCGCTCGGCAATCTTTCGTAGGGCGGCCCAGCTCCGCTGCACCTTGACCACGAAGCGATCCTGCCCCCGGTAACGGAGGTCGATACTGCCGCGCCCAGGGGCCAGGCCGCGTCCATCCTGGGAGAGGCTGTGGAGGAGGTTACGCAGGATCTCCGGGTGGCTGGGGTGGCCCTGATCGAGGAGCCGCTGGTTGAGGCGGCGTAGAGAGAGGCTCTGCCACTCGCCGCCCTCCGCATCCGGAGCCTCCTCCGGCAGGAGCTCCAGCATTGCCTCATCCAGACGTGCGACCTGCTCCAGGGTCTCAACCGCACTGTGCTGCACCTTGTAGCGCACGTAGGCGGTGAGGGTGGTCGCCAGGGTGATGAGGCCGTGCTCCGCCATGGCGCGGAGGGTGCGCACCACCCGCTGGGCCTCGGTGTCGGCCTCTCGGTCGCCGCTGGCCGGGTCGCAGCGGAAGTCGGTGTTTTCGGCCAGATCGTCGGCGCTCAGCCCGCGGTTCGGCTCGCCGTTCATCAAGGCCTCCAGGAGCAGCAGCCACCGTTGCTCCTGGCGCGCCGAGAGGCCGAGGCAGGCGATCCGCTCCTGCGCCTCCGCCAGGTTCCGGACCCGTGGTGTGCCGTGAAAGAGCTGGGTGCGGTTCTGATCGCGGGCCACAAACCCGGCCCGCTCCAGCCAGGCGACCGCGGTGCGCACCTTGGTGTCGGCCTGCCGGTCGTCGCTATCGAAGGAGGCCTCCACCCGCTCCGAATGGAGGAGCTCGCGGGCGGTGAGCACCACCTCGCCCTCACGGTTGCGGCGGGCAGCGCGCAGGCCGCGGAGGATCTGGGCGATGTCACGGCGGCTCAGCTCCGAGCGGCTGCCGAGACGGAACTGGGTCTCGATGTCGTGGTCGTCGTAGAGCAGGACGCACTGGGCGTGGCGTTGGTCGCGGCCGGCACGGCCGGCCTCCTGCAGGTAGTTTTCCAGAGAGCCGGGGATCTCCGCGTGGATCACCAGGCGCACATCCTGTTTGTCGATCCCCATGCCGAAGGCGTTGGTGGCGCAGATGACCCGGATGGCGCCGGCGATGAAGCCATCCTGGACCTGGCGCTTCGCCGGCGCCTCCAGCCCGGCGTGGAAGGCGGCCACCTCCCACCCCTGCCGCTGTAGGTAGTCGGCCAGGTCTTCCGTGTTGCGGCGGGTAGCGCAGTAGACGATCGCGCTTCCCGAGTCGAGGCGCTCCGCGAGCACCTCATGCACCCGGGCAAACTTCTCGGCGCGGTTGACCGTCTGCACCTCGAAGGCGAGGTTGTCGCGCCGGATATCCCCGTCAAACACCTCCATCTCGACGGCCAGCTCGCGGCGCATCAGCGCACAGATCTCCTCCTTCACGTCCCCCTTGGCGGTGGCGGTGAAGCACTGGATGGGCGGGATGGCGACCCGCTGCTCGGCGGCGAGCTCGCGAATGCGGCGGACCGCGTACAGGTAGTCGGGGCGGAAGTCGTGGCCCCACTTGGAGAGGCAGTGGGCCTCGTCGAAGACCCAGCAGCCGATCTCCCGGTAACGGACCGCGTCGTTGAAGGAGCGGTTACGGAGCTGCTCCGGCGAGACGTACAGCAGCGCCACGTCGCCGGTGCGGAGCCCCTCCAGGACGGTGCCGCGCTCCGGCGGGGTGAGCATCCCGTAGAGGGCGGCGGTGTTGGGGGCGCCGGTCTTCTCGCACAGATTGTCTACCTGGTCCTTCATCAGGGCCTGGAGGGGCGAGATGACGATGGTGAGCAGGCCGCGCCGCTGGTAGCGCACCAGAGCCGGCAACTGGTAGCAGAGCGACTTGCCCCCGCCGGTGGGCAGGATGGCGAGGAGCGACCGGCTGCCCATGGCGGTGCGGACGATCGACTCTTGCAGACTACCCCCATCCGGTAGGGCCGGCCGCGGGCGAAAGGCTGAAAAGGCGAAGTAGCGCCGAAGCTGGCCGACCGGGTCGTGGGTGGTGCGGCAATAGCGGCAGTCCGGCTGGTCGCACGGCATGTCGCGCAACCGGGTGAGGAGCGGTGCGACCTCCGGGAACTGGAGACGGACCCAGGGAGGCAGGACCGAGTTGCCCCCGGCCACGGCGAGCCACGCCAGGCCATAGGCGAGGGCGATCCGCTGGTCCGGGTCCGCCAGGGCCTCCTCTGCCACTTGCGGCAGGGCGTCGGCGCACACCGTGGCGGTGAGCTCACGCTGAAGCAGGTTGCGAGCCTGCTCTTCAGTGACGACCGCCGTCCCCAAGGCGTCAAACAGGGCGGCGAGGCCGCGCCCCATGCGCTCGTCGGCGAGACAGAACCGGAGCAGGGCGACCCGGTCGGGGTTGCCTGCCTGCTGGCCGGCCAGGCTCTCCCACTGGTCGCGAAAGAGGGAGAGGGCGAGGCGCGCGTCCGCCACCGGGTCATTGATGGCATCGCGCACCAGCTTGTAGTCCTTCACCAGCCGGTGGTACGGGTTCTCGGGAAAGGCGAGCGGGGAGAGGTAGAGGGTGTCGATGGCCTCCATCTCCAGTAGCCGCAACCCCGGAGCGAGGCCGCGCAGGATCGACAGGTCGTGACGCAGGAGGTTGTGGCCGAGGAGCCGCGCCGACGGAGAGCAGAAGGCGTCCAGGGCACGGAGCCCCTCACCCCGATCGAAGTGGCCACGGCGCGCAAAGGTTGCCTCCGACCCTTCCGCGACGAAGCGGCACGCGCCGATGGCATACAGCTCGCCGCTCTCGTTAACCTCGATGTCAACGGCAACCGTGCGTGCCAAAAATGTGTCCGGCGGTGACACCAACTACGACTCGCAATCAATGGCCATCAGAAACCGATCTGCGCACTCCCAAGCCCCTCGCCCTCCTTGCTGGGACTCTCTGCATGGAGGGTCGGGAGCCTACAGCATTCGGCCAACCGGGCGGCACACCACTGGATCGGGAGCCGGGGCTGAAACTTGGGGTGGTCGTCCTGGCCATTGACCGTCATTGACTCTAGCCGGCTCCCGGCACCTCCTATTCGCGTCCTGGAGCCACCGTGGCGAACGAGCGGCGTGCCTATCCCGAGAACGTGGACGGCGAGTTCTTCGTGGACTCGCGGTGTATCGACTGCGACAACTGTCGGTCACTGGCGCCGGAGGTCTTCGTCCAGCGGCCGCCGGCCGCGGGGCAGGACGGGTACAGCTTTGTGGCGCGGCAGCCGGAGACGGCGGCGGAGCGGGAGCAGGCGATCGCGGCGTTGGCGGTCTGTCCGGTGGCGTGCATCGGCTCCCGCGCCGGGGTGCGACCCAAGGCGGCGGCGGAGGCGTTTCCCCTCCACCTGGAGGGGCCGGTCCACTTTCTCGGTCAGAGTTCGAAGAAGAGCTTCGGCGGCAAGGCGTACGTCGCCGACCTCGGCGACAGGCGGGTGATGGTGGATGCGCCGCGATGGGATCGCCACCTGGTCGCATGGTTCGAGGAGCGGGGCGGCCTCGACCTCATCCTCCTCACCCACCGCGACGACGTGGCCGACGCGCCGCGCTACGCCGAGCGGTTCGGTGTCGATGTCTGCATCGGGGCGGCGGACGCCGATGCCTACGACGGCCCCGGGCGCCACCCCCTCCACCCCACCGCGCCCGCCCCCCTCGGGAGCCTCCTCGACGGCACCGCCGGTGTGGCGCCGACCGCGTGGGACCGGGTCCGGGTCCTCCCGACCCCGGGCCACACCGAGGGCTCCATCTGCTACCTCCTCGACGACCGCTACCTCTTCACCGGCGACCACATCGCCTTCAGCCGCCTCACCGGCCGGCCGTACTGCTTCGACCGCCACTGCTGGTACGACTGGGGAGCGCTGCTGACGAGCGTCCGCCTCCTCCTCGACCACCCCTTCGAGTGGATCCTCCCGGCACACGGCCGCTACGGTCACCTGAAGTGGGCGCAGATGCGGCCGATGATCGCCGAGGCGGCACGGAGCGGGGCGGCGTAGGGGATGGCGACAGGCCACGGCCGCCGGAGTGGGGGGCGGCGGTGGACCTCTCTGTCCCACGCAAACCTGCGCCACACTGAGGGAGAGCCCTACCCTCGCCGCGGCAGGCACGCCGTGACGCCGCCCTACCTTGTTGCCCTATGCCTCGCCGAAGACGCGCTTGAAGATGGTGTCTACCTGCGCCAGGTGCGGCGCGAGGTCGAAGCAGGCGGCGAGGTCTTCGGCGGTGAGGGCCCCGGTGACGTCGGTGTCGGCGGCGAGCAGGTCGGCCAGGGGGGTGTGGGCCTCCCAGCTTTGCATGGCGTTGCGCTGCACCCAGCGGTACGCCTCCTCGCGTGCCACCCCGGCGTGGGTGAGGGCCAAAAGGACCTGCTGCGAGTGGATGAGGCCGTGGGTGAGCTCCAGGTTCTCCCGCATCCGGTCGGCGTGGACCACCAGATTGTCCAGAACCCGGGTGAGGCGGGCGAGCATGTAGTCCACCAGGATGGTGGAGTCGGGGAAGATCACCCGCTCCACGGATGAGTGGGAGATGTCGCGCTCGTGCCACAGGGGCACGTTCTCCAGGGCGGCGCCGGCGTTGGCGCGCACCAGGCGGGAGAGGCCGGTGAGGTTCTCGGCGGAGATCGGGTTCTTCTTGTGCGGCATCGCCGAGGAGCCCTTCTGCGCCTTGCCGAAGGACTCCTCCACCTCCAAGACCTCGGTGCGCTGGAGGTGGCGCAGCTCCACCGCGATCCGCTCGATGGAGGCGGCGATGAGCGCCAGGGAGGAGAGGTAGTGGGCGTGGCGATCGCGCTGGATGACCTGGGTGGAGATCGGCGCCGGGGCGAGGCCGAGGCGCGCGCAGGTGAGCTCCTCCACCCGCGGGTCGCAGTGGGCGAAGGTGCCGACCGCGCCGGAGAGCATCCCCACCTCCATCTGGTGGCGGGCGGCGCGGAACCGCTTGAGGTTGCGTGCCATCTCCGCGTACCAGAGGGCGACCTTGAGGCCGAAGGTGGTGGGCTCGGCGTGGATGCCGTGGGAGCGGCCGACCCCCACCGTCTCCTTGTGCTCGAAGGCGCGCCGCGCAAGCACCGCCATGAGGGCGTCGAGGTAGGCCTCGATGAGGTCGGAGGCGTCCTTCACCTGCAGGGCGAGGCCGGTATCGAGGACGTCGGAGCTGGTGAGCCCCTGGTGGATGTAGCGGGCGTCGTCACCGACATTCTCGGCGACGTTGGTGAGCAGGGCGATGACGTCGTGGTGGAGCTCCGCCTCCAGCTCCGCCACCCGCGCCACGTCAAAGGTCGCCCCCTCGCGGATCCGCGCCACCGCCTCTTTGGGGATATTGCCGAGCTCGGCCTGGGCGTCGCAGGCGGCGACCTCCACCTCCACCCACTTGGCGTAGCGGTTCTCCAGGGTCCAGATACGGCCCATCTCCGGGCGGGTATAGCGATCAATCATGGCTGAAAGAGCTCGAGCTGGTTGCGCGGCGCGACGGCCGGGGTGAGGGGGTAGGCGCCGTCGAAGCAGGCGGTGCAGTAGCCGGCGCCGGAACGGGCGGCGGCGGCGAGCATGCCCTCATGCGACAGGTAGGCGAGGGAGTCGGCGCCGGTGTAGTCACGGATCTCGTTGACGGTGCGCGCCGAGGCGATGAGCTCCTCGCGCGTCGGGGTGTCGATCCCGTAGTGGCACGGGTGGGTGGTGGGGGGAGAGCTGATCCGCAGGTGGACCTCGGTGGCGCCGGCGTCCCGCACCATCTTGACGATCTTGCGGCTGGTGGTGCCGCGGACGATGGAGTCGTCAATGAGGATCACCCGCTTGCCGGTGATGGAGCCGCGCACCGGGTTGAGCTTCAGGCGCACCCCGAAGTTGCGGATCGACTGGGACGGCTCGATGAAGGTGCGCCCCACGTAGTGGTTGCGCACCAAGGCCGGCTCCAGGGGGATGGAGGACTCGGCGGCGTAGCCGAAGGCGGCCGGCACCCCCGAGTCGGGGACCGGCACCACCATGTCCGCGGCCACCGGCGCCTCGCGGGCGAGCTGGGCGCCGAACCGCTTGCGCACCCCATTGATGCAGACGCCGAAGATGTGGGAGTCGGGGCGGGCGAAGTAGAGGAGCTCGAAGATGCACGAGCGCCGCTCCTCCGGCGGCAGGGGAAAGGAGGAGTGGAGGCCCTCTTTATCGACCACGATCATCTCCCCCGGCTCCACCTCGCGGACGAGCTGGGCGTCGATGAGATCGAGCGCGCAGGTCTCGGAGGCGAAGACGGTGGCGCCGTCCACCGTCCCCATCACCAGGGGGCGCAGCCCCCACGGGTCGCGCACCGCCACCACGCACTCCTCGTCCATGAGGACAAAGGCGTAGGCGCCGCGCAGCTGGCGCAGGGCCTGGACGATGCGGGCGGTGAAGCGCCCCTCCAGGGACTGGGCGATCAGGTGGATCACCACCTCGGTGTCGGAGGTGGACTGGAAGATGGAGCCGTACGCCTCCAGGGACTCGCGGATCTGCTGGCCGTTGACGAGCTGGCCGTTGTGGCCCAGGGCCATCTGGCCGAGGCCGTAGTTCACCATGAAGGGCTGGATGTTCGCCGCCACCGAGCCGCCGTGGGTGGAGTAGCGGTTGTGGCCGATGGCGATCCGTCCCGGCAGGCGGGCGATCGCCTCCTCGGTGAAGATGTCCCCCACCAACCCCATCGCCCCGACCTTGTGGAGCTGCCCGGAGTCGGAGGTGACGATCCCCGCCGACTCCTGCCCGCGGTGCTGGAGGGCGTGGAGCGCCAGATAGGCGAGGGTCGCGGCCTCCGGGTGGTCGTAGACGGCGACGACTCCGCACTGATCGTGAAAGTGGTCGGGCATGGGGTTCGCTACGCTCGCCGGGGGTTAGGGGATAGGGACGCTGGGGAATAGGGGTAGTGCCGGCCGGCGGCCGGCGACGATTCTTTCGCGGGCAACATCCATCAACATCTCGTCAGCCCGAAGGGCGGTCCTCCCCCTTCTACTTTCTGCCTTCTACTGCTATTTGCAGTCTGGAGTGCCGTCTATCCTTATTTTCCTACCCCTGTTCCCTACCTTACCGGTCCAGCAGCGCCGGCAACGCACCGAACCACGCCTCACCGAGAATTGTGGCCGCAAGGTCGAGGTCAGCGCCAGGTGAGCGGACCACCAGGCGGCCGGTGTCGGTCACCTCGCCGAGGCGGTTGCAGGGGAGGCCGGAGGCGGCGGCGAGTTGCTCCCACGCCGCCTGCTTGTCCGACGCGACGCTCACCACCACCCGACTCGCGGACTCGCCGAAGAGGGCGGCGTCGGGGCGCAGGCCGCCGCCGACGCGCACCTCACAACCAAGCCCCTCGGTCTGGGCGGTGAGGAGGCACTCGGCGAGCGCCACCGCCAGGCCGCCGTCGGAGCAGTCGTGGGCGGAGGCGAGGAGGTGCTCCTTGGCCGCCGCCACGAGCAGCCCGTAGAGCCTCTTCTCCCGTGCCAGGTCGAGTTCCGGGATCGGCCCCTGCTCCAGATGGTGGACCACCGCCAGGTACTCGCTGCCGCCCAACTCTTCCAGGCTTTCACCAACGAGGTAGACGCCATCGCCGGCGGCGGCAAACCCCTGGAGGAGGCGATCCTCCACCCGCTCGATCACCCCCACCATCCCCACCTCCGGGGTCGGGTCGACCGGCCGGCCGTGGGTCTCGTTGTAGAAGGAGACGTTGCCCGAGACCACCGGCGTCTCCAGGACCCGGCACGCCTCCGCCATCCCCTCCACCGCGGCGACGAACTGGCCCATCACCACCGGGTTCTCCGGGGAGCCGAAGTCGAGGCAGTCGGTGATCGCCAGGGGCCTCCCGCCGCCACAGGCGACGTTGCGCCCCGCCTCCGCCACCGCGTGCTGCGCCCCGAGGTACGGGTCAAGCCGGCACCAGCGCGGGTTGCAGTCGCTCGCCAGGACCAGGCCGACGCCGGTCTCCTTCACCCTGACCACCGCCGCGTCCGAGCCGGGCAGGACCGCGGAGTCGGTACGCACCATGTGGTCGTACTGGCCCCACACCCACCCCTTGTGGGCGATATTCGGCGAGCGCAACAGGGTGAGAAGCGCCTCGCCGTAGTCCGCCGGCAGGGGGAGGGCGTCGAGGTCGAGGGAGCGGTCGGGGACCGGGTCGTCGT
This sequence comes from bacterium, assembly GCA_024278555.1. Classification (GTDB taxonomy): domain Bacteria; phylum CG2-30-53-67; class CG2-30-53-67; order CG2-30-70-394; family CG2-30-70-394; genus CG2-30-70-394. Next base: position 13,519 of record JAJRSX010000188.1, read on the forward strand.
GGGGCCGGTCGTACTTCGGCGCCTCCTCGGCGATGTTGTCCGCGGGGATCTCCACCACCACCGCCCCGTGGTGGCGGCACCGGACCATGCCGTCGTCGGTCACCCGCCCGACCACCACCGCCTCCAGGTCCCAGCGGTCGAAGAGCGCCTTCACCTTGGGCTCGTACCCCTCCCGCGCCACCAGGAGCATCCGCTCCTGCGACTCGGAGAGGAGCATCTCGTACGGCGTCATGCCGGTCTCGCGCTGCGGCACCAGGTCGAGGTCGAGGTCGACACCGGTCCCGGAACGGCTCGCCATCTCGCAGCTCGACGAGGTGAGCCCGGCCGCCCCCATGTCCTGGATGCCGACGATCCAGTCGTGGCGCATCAGCTCCAGACACGCCTCCAGGAGTCGCTTCTCGGTGAACGGGTCGCCCACCTGCACGGTGGGCCGCTTCTGGCTCGCGTCGTCGGTGAACTCCTCCGACGCCATGGTGGCGCCGTGGATGCCGTCGCGGCCGGTCTTCGCGCCGACGTACATCACCGGGTTGCCGACCCCGGACGCCTCGCCCTTGAAGATGCGGTCGTGGCGCACGATGCCGGCGGTCATCACGTTCACCAGGATGTTGCCCGCACACGCCGCGTGCGAGGTGAGCTCGCCGGCCACCGTGGGGATCCCCATGCAGTTGCCGTAGCCGGCGATCCCCGCCACCACCCCGCGCACCAGGTGCTGGTGCAGGGGGTCGGTGAGGGGGCCGAAGCGCAGGGAGTCGAGTGACGCCACCGGCCGTGCCCCCATGGTAAAGACGTCGCGCAGGATGCCGCCCAGACCGGTGGCCGCCCCCTGGTACGGCTCGATAAAGGAGGGGTGGTTGTGCGACTCCATCTTGAAGCAGCACGCCAGGCCGCCGCCGATGTCGATGATCCCGGCGTTCTCCCCCGGCCCCTGGATCACCCAGTCCGCCTCGGTGGGGAACTTCGCCAGGTGGAGCCTGGACGACTTGTAGGAGCAGTGCTCCGACCACATCACCGAGAAGACCCCGAGCTCGGGAAAGGTGGGCTCACGCCCGAGGATGGCGAGGACGCGGTCGTACTCCTCGGGGGAGAGGCCGTGCTCGGCGATGAGCTCCGGGGTGATGGGGGGATCGGCCATGGGTCCGTGGGAGGGGGGAGGGGGGAGGCGGAAAGGGGGGATTATCCCCATCCGGACCTCCCGGGGCGAGGGGGTGGCGAGCGAACAGCTTTCGGCTTTCGGCTTTCGGCTTTCAGCGAACAGCTTTCCGCGGTTGGCTCTCAGCGGTCGGCACTCAGCGGTTGGGCTCCGATCCCACGATTGTTGGCCGTCACCGGCCGCGTGACGGTTGGAGGGCGCCTGCACGACCGCCCCCCGTCCCCGGCCCACCGCAACCCGACCGCTGAACGCTGATCGCTGAAAGCTGAAAGCTCCCTACAACCGCTCGACCACCAGCCGGGTGACAAACTCGGCGGTCTCGGCGCACCGCTCGCCGCGCAGGCGGGCGAACTCGGCGAACTCCTGCTCGTCCCACATGTCGAAGGTGCGGCCGGTGAACCGCTCCTGGAGCTCCCGGCAGGTAGTGCCGCCGAACCGCTCCGCGAAGGCGCCGATGAGCTCGTTGCACCGCTTGAAGTTGCCGATGAACTTGCCCTTTTCGAACTTGTCCCGGTCGCGCCCCCGGCGCGTCCCGAGGGCGAGGATGCCGCCGACCAGGGAGCCGCACAGGCCGGTACCGGAGAGGGCGCCGCCGCCGGAGAGGCCGTGGCTCGCCTTGATCGTCTCCTCGGTGACCCGGCTGCCCGGCACCGTCTCCTTCACCGCCGCCAACACACACTGGGGGCAGCAGCCGTAGTCCAGCTCGTACCCCCGGGCGACCGATGCCGCCCGCTCCGCGATCTCACACTTGTCACCCATCGTCGCCCCCTGAACCGTGGCACTCCATGCATGTGGCAGGGCCGCCCCTCACCAACCCCGGACACGGCGGCGGAGTTTACCCCACCTTATCCAGCGACTGCACGATACCCAGCGACTGCACGATCCGGGTGCGGAGACCGGGTCTACCGTGCGCGATTCATTCTGATTATCGCGGCGCCCGTCGTCTGGACTCGGGTTCGACAGCCCCCTACAACAGCCCCGGGTCCACGTCCTTCAGGCGGGCCACGACCTCGCGCACCCGCTGCACCTGGTCGACGGGGATGACGAGGAGGGCGTCGTCGGTCTCGACGATGGCCATCCCCTCCAGCCCCACCGCGGCGATGAGCCGCTTCTCGCCCACCGCGATGCACCCCTTGCAGTCGATGAGCAGGGTGTGGCCGACGGTGACGTTGCCGTGGTGGTCCGCCTCCAGGACCTCCGGCAGGGCGTTCCAGCTCCCCACGTCGGACCAGGCGTAGTCGCCCGGCACGACCACCACCTCCTCGGCGTGCTCCATGACGCCGTAGTCGATCGACTCCGACGGGATGCAGCGGTAGACCGAGGCGAGGGAGTCGGCCACCGGCTCGCCCCCCTCCCCCACCACCAGCTCCTCCATGCCGCGGGCGAGCTCGGGCATGTGGCGGCTGAGCGCCTGCTGGATGGCGTCGCAGCGCCAGATGAAGCAGCCGGAGTTCCAGTAGTAGTTGCCGTCGGCGAGGTAGCGCTCCGCCGTCTCCCGGTCCGGCTTCTCCACGAAGCGGTCGACCCGGTAGCCGCCCTCCTCCAGGGGGGCGCCGCGGTGGATGTAGCCGAAGCCGGCCTCCGGCCGCGTCGGCGGGATGCCGATGGTGACCAGCACCCCACGCGCCGCGGCGATCCGCGCCGCCTGCTCCAGGGTGGCGCGCATCCGCGCCGGCACCCCGATGCGGTGGTCCGCCGGCAGGAGCACCATCACCCGGCTCGGGTCCCCCTCCCCCACCAGGCGCGCCGCCAGGGCGACCGCCGGGGCGGTGTTGCGCCCCTCGGGCTCGCCCACCACGTGGGCGGCATCGATCCCCGGCAGCTCCCGTCGCACCTCCTCCACGTAGTCGTGGCGGGTGATCACCCACACCCGCTCCGGCGAGATGAGGGGGCGGATGTTGGTGAGGGTCTGCTGGAGGAGGGTCAGCTCACCGGTGAGGTGGAGGAACTGCTTCGGCCGGTCGTCACGCGACAGGGGCCAGAAGCGGGTCCCCTGGCCGCCCGCCATGATGACCGCGTAGAGCTCGGGGGTGGGGGGTGATGAGGTAGCCATGGGGGCTCCGGCAGGTGGGTTCTCCAGTGGATCGCTTGAGCGCGGTGGTGCCATGAGGGTAGACGGCAAGCGGGGCGAGTGACGAGGGGCGGCCGCCGCTGGTTACACTGGCCGCCGCGCGCTCCGGCGCCCCCCCCTTCCTCGCCGTCCCCACCCCAGCAGCCATGAAGATCGTCTGCCTCGGAAAAAACTACCGCGCCCACGCCCAGGAGATGCAGGAGCTCCTCGGCGACGTCACCAAGCCGCTGGTCTTCCTCAAGCCGCCCACCGCGCTGCTTTACCAGCCGGGGCCGATCCGCCTGCCCGACTACTCGACCAACGTCCACCACGAGATCGAGCTGGTGGTGGAGATCGGCGTCCGCTGCAAGGCGGTGGCGGCGGCCCACGCGTGGGAGGTGATCGCCGGCTACCGGGTCGGGCTCGACCTCACCGCCCGTGACCTCCAGCAGGAGGCGAAGCGCCACGGCTGGCCGTGGACCCTCGCCAAGGGGTTCGACACGAGCGCGCCCATCTCCCGCCTCTACCGGCCCGACGAGGTCGACGGCGAGATCACCGCCACCCGCCTGCGCCTGTGGGTGAACGGCGACCTGCGCCAGGAGGGGACCACCGCGCAGATGGAGCTCGCCGTCCCCCAGGTGGTCGCCTACCTCTCCGGCTACATGACCCTGGAGGAGGGCGACCTCCTCTTCACCGGCACCCCCGCGGGGGTCGGCCCGATCCGGCCGGGCGACGAGCTCATCGCGGCCATCGACGCCCTCGGCGAGATGCGCTTCACCGTGGCAACGGGGTAACAGCGCACCGCTTTCAGCGATCCGCGTTCAGCTCTCGGGGAGGGGGACACGGCATCAACGCCTGGAATCCCGGTAGGAGCGGGCCGTGCCCGCGATCCGCGGCCTCTGGCCGCGGCCGGCCCAAAGGGCCGGGGTCGGGGGTACAACCTCCTCCTACCGGTGCTTCGACGGTCGCTGTGACAATCGCCCCCCCGCACCACCCCACGAACACGGTAAGCTGATCACTGGAGGCCAAGCGCCGAGAGCTGAAACTCCCCCATGTCCCCGCCGCTGCCCGCCATTCGCCCCCTCGACGCCCACCCGGTGGAGCAGGACGGCGAGGTGCGCTACCACCTGAGCGACCCGGCCGGCTACTCGGACCACGAGGCGTGGCTCACCCCGCAGGCGCTGTTTCTCGCCGCCCAGCTCGACGGCCACCGGACCGCCGCCGAGGTGGCCGCCGCCCTCCACGCCCGCTTCGGGGTCGCCGTGGCCGAGGCGGAGGTGGAGCAGGCGGTGGCGCAGCTCGACCAGGTCCTCTTCCTGGAGAGCGACCGCTTCCGCGCCCACCGGCAGGCGGTGGAGGCCGCCTTCCACGCCGCCCCCCTGCGGCCACCGGTCCACACCGCAGCCTACGAGCCCGACCCGGCGCGCCTGCCCGCCTTTCTCGACCGCCTCTTCACCGCCGACGGCGGCCCCGGTGTCCTGCCCACCCCGCCCCACGGGGGGCCGCTCGCCGGCATCGTGGCGCCGCACATCGACCTCCACCGGGGCGGCCCGATCTACGCCCACGCCTACAAGGCCCTCGCCGAGGCGACGCCGCCGGAGACGTGCGTCGTCCTCGGCACCTGCCACGCCGGCCTCGACCACCCCTTTGCCTGCCTCGACAAGGGGTACGACACGCCGCTCGGGGCGGTCCCCGTGGACGGGGAGCTGGCGGCGGCGGTGCGCAGTGCCTGTCCGTGGGCCTTTGAAGAGGCGGCGGCCCACCGGCGGGAGCACGCCATCGAGTTCCAGGCCCTCTTCCTCCGCCACCTCTTCGGCGACACGGTGCGCATCCTGCCGATCCTCGTGGACGGCCTCCACGGCTGCCTCGCCACCGGCGGCGAGCCCGCGGACGACACGCGCATCCACGGCCTCCTCGACACGGTCGCCGAGGCGGTGGCCCGCCTCGGTCGCACCACCACCACCATCGCCGCCGTCGACCTCTCCCACGTGGGCCGCCACTTCGGCGACGAGGAGCCCCTCGATGCCACCCGTCTGGCGGCGGTGGAGGCGACCGACCGGACCCTCCTCGACACCCTCACCACCGCCGACGCCGACGCCTTCTACGGGGCGTGGGCGGCCACCGGCGACGCCACCCGCGTCTGCGGCGCCGCGCCGCTCTACGCCTTTTGCCGCCTCACCGCGGCGAGCCCCGGCGAGCTCCTCGCCTACCGCCAGTGCTACACCCGGTCGGAGGATCTGATGGTGAGCTGCGCGGCGATGGCCTTTCCGGCAGGGTGAGCGTCTTCACCACGGGGGGCACGGGAGAGGTTGGGGACAACGAAGGCTTGGCGGCCCTCCCAAAGTACGGCGGCACAGGTGGCTTCGAGGGGGAGGGCAGGAGCGGGTTGTACCCGCGATCCGCGCCGCAGGCGCGGCCGGCCCAAAGGGCCGGGGTCGGGGGTGCACCCCCTCCTACCGGAGACCGGAACCACGCCGCCGGGCCCGCGGGAACACCGGTAGGAGCGCCGCAGTCCTGGTGCCCCCTCCCGACCGGCGACCACGGAAAGCTGTCCGCTGAAAGCTGTTCGCTGAGAGATGAAAGCCGATCGCCACCCGCAGCGGAGATCACCGCTCCAGCAACGGCGCCAGGTACCGCCCCGTGTGCGACGCCGGGTTGGCGGCGATCTCCTCGGGGGTGCCGGTGGCGATGATCTCGCCACCGCCGTCGCCGCCCTCGGGGCCGAGGTCGATGATCGTATCGGCGCACTTGATGACGTCGAGGTTGTGCTCGATCACCACCACCGTGTTGCCCTCGGCCACCAGCCGGTCGAGGACCGCGAGGAGCTGCTCCACGTCGGCGAAGTGGAGGCCGGTGGTGGGCTCGTCGAGGATGTAGAGGGTACGGCCGGTGGCCCGCTTGGCGAGCTCGCGGGAGAGCTTCACCCGCTGCGCCTCACCGCCGGAGAGGGTAGTGGCGCGCTGGCCGAGCTGGATGTAGCCGAGCCCCACGTCCATCAGGGTCTGCAGCCGCCGGCGGATCGCCGGTACCGCGGCGAAAAAGGCGAGCCCCTCCTCCACGGTCATCGCCAGGATCTCGGCGATGTTCTTGCCCCTGTAGTGGACCTCCAGGGTCTCGCGGTTGTAGCGCAGCCCCTGGCACTGGTCGCAGGTGACGAAGAGGTCCGGGAGGAAGTGCATCTCGATGCGGGTGACACCGTCGCCGTGGCAGCTCTCGCACCGGCCGCCCTTGACGTTGAAGGAGAAGCGACCCGGCCGGTAGCCGCGGATGCGCGCCTCCGGGACCTCCGCCAGGAGCGCCCGGATGTCGGTAAAGAGGCCGGTGTAGGTGGCGGGGTTGGAGCGGGGGGTGCGGCCGATCGGGGTCTGGTCGATGGCGATCACCTTGTCGACGTGGACCAGGCCGTCGATGCGGTCGCACGCCCCCACCGGCTCGGTGGCGCGGTGGAGGTGGTGGGCGAGGCCGCGATAGAGGCAGTCGTTCACCAGCGACGACTTGCCCGAGCCGGAGACGCCGGTGACGCAGATGAAGCGGCCGAGGGGGAAGGTCGCGTCGATCCCCTTGAGGTTGTGCTCGGCCGCCCCGCGCACGGTGATCGCCTCACCGCTGCCGGTGCGCCGCGCCTTTGGCACGCCGATGGCGCGGCGGCCGGCGAGGAAGGCGCCGGTGAGCGACCGCTCGGCGCCGAGGATCGCCGCCAGGTCACCCGCCGCCACCACCTCGCCGCCGTGGACCCCGGCGCCCGGCCCCATGTCGACGATGAAGTCGGCGCTCCGAATGGTCTCCTCGTCGTGCTCCACCACCACCACCGTGTTGCCGAGGTCGCGCAGGCGGCAGAGGGTGGCCAGGAGCCGGTCGTTGTCGCGCTGGTGCAGGCCGATGGAGGGCTCATCCAGCACGTACATCACCCCGACCAGGGCGGCGCCGATCTGGGTGGCGAGGCGGATCCGCTGCCCCTCGCCGCCGGAGAGGGTGGCGGCGGTGCGGTCGAGGGTCAGGTAGCCGAGCCCCACCGCCTGCAAGAAGCCGAGGCGGGCGTTGATCTCCTTGAGGATCTTCTCGGCGATCTGCGCCGCCCGCGGCGAAAGCTCCAGGTCGGCGAAGAGGGCGACGGCGTCGGCGATCGCCAGGCGCACCACATCATCGATGTTGTGGCCCGCGACCCGCACCGCCAGGGCCTCGGGCTTCAGCCGCCGGCCGCCGCACGCGCCGCACGGGTGGCGCCCCATGTACCCCTCGATCTCCTCGCGCAGCCGCTCCGACTCCGCCTCCCGGTAGCGCCGCTCGAGCTGCGGGATCACCCCGGAAAAGGGGCGGTGGCGCACCCGGCCGGTGTGGGCGCTTCTCACCGCCACCACCTCGGTACCGCCGCCGAAAAGCAGCAGGTGGCGGACCTCCTCCGGCAGCTCCCCAAACGGCACATCGAGGGAGAAGTCGTACCGCTTGGCCAGGGCCACCAGCCACGGCCGAAAGAAGCGGGTGTGGCGCCCGGCCCACGGGGCGATCGCCCCCTCGTGGAGGGTGAGGCTCGGATCCGGCACCACCCGCTCCGGGTCGATCTGCTGCACGAAGCCCAGCCCGGAGCAGGCAATGCACGCCCCCTGGGGGGCGTTGAAGGAGAAGGAGCGGGGGGTGAGCTCGGCAAAGGAGCGGGAGCAGGCGAGGCAGGCGAGGCGCTCGGAGAAGGTCTGCTCGTCACCGCCGGTGAGGTCGTGGATCACCACCACCCCGTCGCCCAGCTCCAGGGCGGTCTCCACCGAGTCGGCGATCCGGCCGCGCGCCGACGGCTTCACCACCACCCGGTCGACCACCACCTCGATGGTGTGGCGCCGCTTGCGATCGAGGGTGGGCGGCTCGCGGTCCACCAGCTCCACCACCTCGCCGTCCACCCGGGCGCGCACATACCCCTGGCGGACCATCGCCTCGAACTCGGCCCGGTACTCCCCCTTGCGATCGCGCACCAGGGGCGAGAGGACCAGCAGGCGGCTCCCCTCCGCCAGAGCGAGGATGGCGTCGACGATCTGGGTCGGGGTCTGGGCGGTGATCGGCCGGCCGCAGCTCGGGCAGTGGGGCTCGCCGATACGGGCAAAGAGCAGCCGCAGGTAGTCGTAGATCTCGGTCACCGTGCCGACCGTGGAGCGCGGGTTGCGGGAGGTGGTCTTCTGCTCGATGGAGATCGCGGGAGAGAGCCCCTCGATCGCCTCCACCTCCGGCTTCTCCATCCGCTCCAGAAACTGGCGGGCGTAGGTGGAGAGGGACTCCACGTAGCGCCGCTGCCCCTCGGCGTAGAGGGTATCGAAGGCGAGCGACGACTTGCCCGAGCCCGACAGGCCGGTGACCACCACCAGCCGGTCGCGGGGGATCGTCAGGTCGACCCCCTTCAGGTTGTGCTCCCGCGCCCCGCGGATGTGGATGGCGTCGCTGCCCATGGGCCGCGGAGTGTAGCCCTTTCGACCGGCAGGAGCGGGTTGCACCCGCGATCCGCGCCGCAGGCGCGGCCGGCCCAAAGGGCCGGGGTCGGGGGAACAACCCCCTCCTACCGCGCCAAGGGATCACGCACGCGCAGCCCCGGGAGCGAGACGAAGGCCGCGTCGTGGGTCCAGATCTCCCGGCCTCCGCTCTCGAAGACGGTGAGGGCGATCTGGAGATCGAAGATCCGCACGCCGGTGACCTTGAGGTCGGCGGCGAGCTGCCAGAGCCGCTCGCCAAAGCCGATTCCGGGCGTCCAGACCCGGAGACCACCGTCGGCCACCAGGCCAGCCAGGAAACCGGCCGCCTCCTCCACCGTGGAGGGGCGGCCGGTGGCCGCCGGATGGGTGACGACGGACCAAAACTCCGAAACGGTGGCGGCGGCAATGCCACACCCCTCGCCAGAGCCACACGCCTCCTCGATCGCCCTCTGGGCCGCACCGTGCTCGGGGGTGGCGGCCCGGTGGGCGTAGATGAGGAGGTTGGTGTCGAGGGCGATCATCGCTGGTCGCGAAGCCAGTCGTGCATCGCCGCGCGGTTCGTGATGTCGACACCCTCGGGCAGGCCGCCGTCGACGGTGAGCCAGTGGATCGGCCTCGCCGCCCCCTTGTGCGGCGCCTCAACGGCTGCGAGTTGGGCCCGTAGCCCCGCCTCCACGAGGGCGCGCAGGGGCCGACGCAGCTCCGCCGCCCGCTTATTCGCGGCGATCAGCAATTCATCCGGGAGGTCGATGGTGGTCCTCATGCATAAAAGCATAACGCTGTTTTTATGGGTGTCAAACCGCTGATCGCTGCCTATCATCGTCAGCTGGAAATCTCGCACAGAGACACCGGGGGGGACCGGGGGCCAGGCGTCACCGGGGTTGCAACACATTGCAGAGGTGGCCGGGAAGGACACTCCATGGAAGATCGAGCCGCAAATCGGGCGCGAATGGACGCAAATAGCGGCGCCTCCAGTCCGACGTCACCGGGAAGGGCAACCAGGGCGCAACCGCCTGGAAGGCGATTTTTTTTCTACGGAAAACATGGAAGTAACTCTCTCCCGCTGGGTTGAGGGGGTCGCCCGGTCCCGGTTTCTGCTCGAAACACGGCAGGCGCCACCTCCATTCTCTTCCCCTCCTCCGCGCGCTTTCGCCCCTTCCGTGGATTCCGTGGCCGATTCCCTGCCGGGCGGCATGGGATATCGGGGCGACTCAGATTGCCGCTACCGCGAGACCGCGTCCACCCCGCCCTCCGCCACCGGGCCGAGGATGCGGATGACCAGGTGCGACGGCACGCAGACGATGGTCTCCCCGGCGCGCCCCTTGGCCCCCATGCGGACGCACACCTTGTGGCGGCACGGGGCGTCGACCACCCGGATCTTGCCGTCGGCCACCCGCAGGTGCAGGGGGCCGAGGCGACCCTCGACGGTGGTCTCACCAGGCCGGTTGAGCGGCAGGCGGAGGACGACCCGCCGATCGAGGCCGACCTCGGCGACCGAGCCCCGTCCCGCGTGGGCGGCGAGGTAGAGCTGGCCGGCGACCGCCACGGCGAGGATCAGGCCGATGAGGAGCCAGTCCGCCGGGCGGGTGGCGGCGACCCAACCGCGCCACCCCCTCACACCCAGTTCTCCCGCCTGCCGCCATGATCGTCGGCTGCCCTTCCCGGAGAAAACCACGACGCCCACGCGGTCGATTCGCGCTTCCCCCGGCAGGTGAACGACCCGAAGAGCGCCGACGAGGTCGATCGCCTTGGAGATCCGGCACGATCGCCCCGATGGAGGGACCCAGCACCGACGATCAGGGCGGCGGCGCTCTTGCTCCCCCTACAACATCGTGGTCCCATGGTTGATTCTCCTCCTTCCCGGCCATCTTGCCCCGCCCACACCGGCAGTGCATACGACAACGGGCGGCCTCCCACCCCTCCCCCACCCCATTTTTTTCGCGTAGCGAAAAAAATCCCATGCCCATCCACCTCCTCTTCGGGATCCACTGCCACCAACCGGTGGGCAACTTCGACTCGGTGCTGGAGCGCGAGGTCGAGCGTGCCTACGCCCCCTTTCTGGAGGTGGCGGAGGCGTACCCCGACTTTCACTTCGCGGTCCACTACTCCGGCTGGCTCCTGGCGTGGATCGCCGACCACTACCCGGAGGTGGTCGACCGCCTGGCGCGGATGGTGGCGCGCGGCCAGGCGGAGCTGATGACCGGCGGCTTCTACGAGCCGATCCTCTCCGCCATCCCGCGGGTGGACCGGGCGAGCCAGATCGAGCGCCACCAGGCATTTCTCGAATCCCACCTGGGGGCACGGGCGCGGGGCCTGTGGCTCACCGAGCGGGTGTGGGAGCCGGAGCTGGTCTCCGACCTGGCGCGCGCGAAGATCGACTACGTCACCGTCGACGACTACCACTTCCAGGCCGCCGGCTTCGACCGCGCCCAGCTCACCGGCTGCTTCCTCACCGAGGACGCCGGCAGCCGGGTGGCGGTCTTCCCCATCGACATGACCCTCCGCTACCTCACCCCCTTCCATCCCCCGGAGGCGACCGTCGACTACCTGCTGAAGGCACGGGAGCGGTGGGGGTGGAGCGCCGCGACGATCGCCGACGACGGCGAGAAGTACGGCACCTGGCCCGGCACCCACGCCCTGGCCTACGGCGAGCGGTGGCTCGCCCGCTTCCTGGAGCAGATCATCGCCTGCCCCGAGATCCGCGCCTCCACCTTCAGCGAGTACCGCGCCGCCCACGAGCCGCAGGGGCTCGCCTACCTGCCGAACACCTCCTATTTCGAGATGGGCGAGTGGTCGCTACCCGCCACCCAGGCGGTGCAGATGGGTCACCTGGTGGCGGAGGAGGAGCGGCGCGGCCGCCTCGACGAGATCAAACCGTTCCTCACCGGCGGGATCTGGAAGGGGTTTCTGGTGAAGTACCCGGAGGCCAACCGGATGCACAAACGCGCCCTCGCCCTGTCACGCCGCATCGAGGCCCTCGGGCCGGAGGCGGACGACGCCGCCCTCGTGGAGCTGCACGCGGCGCAGGCGAACGACGCCTACTGGCACGGGGTCTTCGGCGGCCTCTACCTGCCCCACCTGCGCCACACGGTGTGGCGCCACCTCAACCGGTGCGAGGCCCTCCTGCCGCCCCTCCCCCCCCGCGAGCTGCGCGATGAAGACGCCGACGGCCACGCCGAGCTCCACCTGAGCTCCGCCACCCTCCACGCCACCGTCGACCTCGCCGGCGGCGGCGCGGTGAGCGAGCTCTCCGACCGCACCGGCGGCACCAACTTCGGTGCCACCCTGCCGCGCCGCTTCGAGCACTACCACCTGCGTACCGCAACCCCGGAGGGGGAGACCGCCACCGGAGAAGACGCCGAGGAGGGCGGCTCCGCCCAGACCATCCACGACACCGCAGGCTCCGCGATCAACGGCGCTCGCGACAAGATGGTCTACGACCTCCTCCCCCCGGCGATCGGCCGCCTCGTCTACCTGGCGCCGGGCGAGCCGGTGGCGCCGCGCGTCGCCCCCGGCGGCCACCCGCCCGTGTCGCCGCCCGCGGCCACCGCCGCCGCCTACGTCGACGGCCGCATCACCCACCTGCTCTCTCCCGGGATGGCGGCCGTCACCACCGTCGACCTCGACGACGACCGCCCCCTCCTGCGCCTCGCCCACGAGGTCACCGCCGAGGGGGTGCTGCCCCCGGGACGGATAGCGGTGGAGCTCTGCTTCGCCATGCCGGGCTGCGACTCACCGGCGACCCACTACGCCTGGCCCGGCGACCCCACCCCGGCCGGCGGCCTCGGCGAGTCGGTGGAGCGCGACCGCATGGCGGGCGTCGACCTGGTCGACACCACCATCGGCCGCCGCCTGCGGATCCGCCTCTCCGACCCGGCCCTCGTCGCCCTCGCCCCCATGCGCACCGTCTCCCAGTCGGAGGCGGGGGTCGACATCTGCTACCAGCAGAGCTGGGTGATGGCGGCGTGGCCCGTGCCCTGGGACGCGCCGTCGTGGCGCGGGGCCCTCACCGTGGAGATCGACCATGTCTGAGCTGCGTTGGGGACCGGTAGACCAGCAGTGGGTAATCTTCGCCCCGGAGCGTGCCGGCCTCTTCCTCGCCGACCCCGAGGCCCAGCTCCCCGACGACCCCGCCTCCTGTCCCCTCTGCCCGGAGAACGTGGACGCGGCGGCCAAGACCATCTACCTCCACCCGGCGGAGGGTGACTGGCGGGTGCGGGTGGTCGCCAACCGCTACCCGGCCCTCCACATCGAGGGCGATCTCAAACCCACCGGCGTCGGCCTCTACGACCGGATGAACGGCGTCGGTGCCCACGAGGTGGTGATCGAGAGCCGCGACCACCACCGCCCCCTCGCCGAGCTGTCGGTAGAGGAGATCACCGGCGTGCTCGCCACCTGCCGGGCACGCCTCGTCGACCTGCGCCGCGACCTGCGCCTGCGCTACGTCACCATCTTCAAGAACCACGGCGGCGACGCCGGCGCCCTCCTCGCCCACGGCCACACCCAGATCATCGCCACCCCGTTCATCCCCACCCTGCCGCGCGCCGAGCTGATCCACGCCCGCGACCACTTCCTGCACAAGGAGCGGTGCCTCTTCTGCGACCTTATCCACCAGGAGGAGATCCACTCGCGGCGGGTGGTCCGCAACGACGACGCCTACCTCACCTTCTGCCGCTACGCCTCCCCCCACCCCTTCGAGATGTGGGTCATGCCGCGGCGCCACCAGCACGACTTCGCGCTCCTCACCGACGGCGACCTCACCCTCTTCGCCGCGGCCCTCAAGGACGCCCTGCGTCGCCTCAACGCGGTCCTCGGGGAGCCGGCGTACAACTTCGCCCTGAAGACCGCGCCGTCGCCCCACCCGCGGCCGGGCCGCCCCAACGACTGGTCGACCATCGAGCTCGACTACCACTGGCACCTGGAGATTATCCCCCGCCTCACCCGTCCCGCCGGCTTCGAGTGGGCCACCGGCATCTCCATCAACCCCACCCCGCCGGAGACCGCCGCCGACTACCTGCGCCGGGCGTGAAGCGGCCCGAGGCGGGCCCTTCACCGAAACTGCCTATCCCCGCTGCTCATGACGGACAGCGTGCTTCGTCTTGAAAGCAAGAGGTTGAGCATGGCGAGTGGCATCCTATCCACTGGGAAAGGGGAGGATTTGCGTTGTTAGGTACGGCGTCGCTCCACGGCCTCGGCCGGGAGATGCAGGGCTCCCGGAAGGGATTTTCACCACAGAGGACACAGAGGACACAGAGAACTACATCAGAAAACAACACGATTTTGCGCCGTCCTCTTGCACGGCAACCCCGTGGTGATCCATTGCGAGGCCTAAGAGGAGGAAAGCACCTTTCCTTTGCAGTTCTCTGTGTCCTCTGTGTCCTCTGTGGTGAAATCGCCTTCCAGGCTTGCACCGTGATCACCTGGTGATTCCCTCGACCCTGTTGGCGGTATCCCCTCCCCCTGAAATCTTGCCCTCTTTCCGATTGCCCGTCGTCGGTCATGAGTTAAGGGAATAGGCATTTCACCGGATGATCTTCATCCCCGCCAGCCTCTTCCTGAGCTTGGCGATCCGCATGCGGTTCACCCCGAGATCGAAGATCGCGATGGTGGACGAGGAGCGCACGTCGACCGTCTGACCATCTGCCCGCAGAACAAGCTCAAGGTGGTCCACGAAGCGGAAGACGCGGCTGGTGCACTTGGCATGGAGGTAGTGGTCGTCGGACTCCACGATCTCGGTCCGCGGCATCTCCACGACCACCTCTCGGATCTTCGCCCACGCCACCGGGCCGGCCATCGCCAGGACGAACGGCGAGGTCCGGTTGTAGAGGATGCTGGTGGTGCTCGACACGCAGTTCGGCAGCGGCGAACAGCCGTGCAGCGACAGGCTATTGTCCTCCAGCACGGCCACATGTTTACCCGCACACCCGGAGAGCACGAATAACAACACACCGGCAAACAGCAGCTTCATTTTGTCCGATCGGGTCAGCCACCGAGCGTCGCCACCGCCATGAAGGCGATCCCCACCAGCAGGGCCGCCAGGGCCCGGCCGCGGCCCTCGCGCTCCTCGTGGACGTGGGGGAGCATGTCGTCGGTGGCGATGTGGAGGAAGGTGCCGGCGGCCAGCGCCACCAGGGTGCCGATCGCGGAGGTAGGGATCTCGTGCACCAGGAGGGTGGCGATCGCCACCCCCACCGGCACGGTGGCGGCAAAGCCGCCCACCAGCATGGCGACCAGGCGGCGCGGGTAGTGGCCGTGGAGGAGCAGCGAGGCGAGGGTGAAGGTCGCCGGCGCCTTGTGGGCGAGGATGGCGATGAAGACCACCACCCCGAGGCCCGCAACCTCGCTGGTGGCGCCGAGGGCGACCCCCTCCACCAGGCCATGGAGGGAGAGGCCGAAGAAGGAGACCAGGCCGAGCTGGTGGTAGTCGCACTCATCCCCGTGGGCGCAGCCGCCGCCGAGGACGAAGTTCTCCGCCACGTACAGCAGCAGGAAGCCGGCCAACAGGTACGCCCCCACCGCGTGGCCCACGAGCTCGGTCGCCTCCGGAATCATGTGGAGGAAGGCGGCCCCGAAGAAGATCCCGGCCGCCATGCTCACCACCAGCCGCAGCCCCTCGCCGTGCCAGTGGATCCACAGCGGGGTCCAGCCGGCGACCAGGGCGACAACGAAGATCAGGGCGGTTTGGTAGGCAACAGGGGGCACGGGGCGGAAGTGTACGCCTCCAGCCTTCGGGCGACAGCAAAGCCAAGAGCGTCGGCCTTGCTCTTTCCGTCACCGCCATGGTGCGGGTCTCACAGGCCCACGGCTCCATTCCTGGCGGTGACCTGAGTCACCCCGATATCCCTTGCCGCCCGGCAGGGAACTGACCACGGAATCCACGGAAGGGGGAAAGCACGAAAAACAACCGATTGAATTCTTTCGTGTTTTGAACTTTTCGTGCCTTCGTGTTCCCACCCCCTCGAGGTCTCGGGAACATCGACCTTCTCGCCAGCCATGATTTCCGCTGCTCCTCGGAGTCCAGGTTACTCGTGCAACCCAACGGGAGCCCCCTACTTCCGTGCCCTTCGCTCGCATCGCCGACGACACTCGTCCCACGACCCGCGTCTCAACGTCGCTGCGCGGGCCTCGCAGTCTGCCTACACCCCGGCGAGGAAGGCGGCGACCTCCGCCGCCTGCCGCTCGCCAGACCAGCCGAGTACGCCGCCCATGAGGGCGGCCGCGTCGGCGGCGGTCGGCGGGTCGAGGGTGGCAAGTAGAGTCGCCGGCATGCGGCGGCGGAGGGCGTCTTCCAGGCCGCGGGCCATCTCGTCGCGGGCGGCAAGCACCACCTCGGCGCGGCAGAAGGGGGCCCCGGGGGTGAGCCGGCGGGCGAGGGTCGGGTCACCGCCCACGAGGGCGTGGAGGTCGGCGAGGCGGGTGCCGAAGCGGTGCGCCGCCCAGTGGGCGGTCTCCCGGTCGAGGCCGAGCGCGGTGGAGGCGGCGCTCTCCTCCGCGAGCCAGCTCTCGAACGGCAGCGGCGGCGCCCAGGGGAGGGGCCGGTGGCGGGTGGGGGAGACGCCGTCGGAGCGACCAAGCAGCCGCAGGGCGCGACGGACAATCTTCGCCGCGTCGGCGCGGGCGGCGGTGAGCTTGCCGCCCACCGGCATGAGCAGCCCGGCCATGGGGGTGGCGAGGTGCCACTCGCGGGAGACCGCCGACGGGGAGACCCCGTCCACATGGCGCAGGGTCCGCAGGCCGGCGAAGCTGCCGAGGATAGACGACTCGTCCCAGCCGAGCCCCGGGCAGTGGGCGCGCAGCTCGGTGAGGAGATAGTCGATGTCCGCCGGTTCCACCGCCACCTGGCTGGGATCACCCAGGTAGTCGGTGTCGGTGGTCCCCACCAGGGTCCGGCCGTACCACGGGATGACGAAGAAGACACGGCCGTCGGAGCGCGCCACCAGGAGCAGGGCGCCGTCGGTGGGCAGGGGACCCATCACCAGGTGGACCCCCTTGGTGTAGCGGGCGTAGGTGTGGCGGCGGGCGGCCCGCGGCAGGATCCCCTCGGCCCATGGGCCGGCGGCAAGGACGGTGAGGCGCGCCTCCACCTCGAGGTTGGCGTCGGACTCGCCGTCCGCCACCCGCGCCCCGACCACCCGCCCGCCGGCGACGAGCAGCTCCTCCACTCGCGCCCGGTTCACCCCCGCCGCCCCGGCGCGCCAGGCGCCATCCACCACCTCGCAAGTGAGGCGGGCGTCGTCGGTACCGCAGTCGCCGTAGGTGAAGGCGCCGGTGAGGCGGCCGGTGTCGAGGTAGGGGTAGGCCGCGGCGACCGCGGTGCGTGAGAGGCCGCGGTGGCCGATGACCGGCTGGCCGGTACCGGCGAGGAGGTCGTAGAGGGTGAGCCCGGCGCCGAGGAGGCGACGGCCGGCGAAACCGCCGTCGGTGGGGAAGAGGAAGCGCAGGGGGCGGACCTGGTGCGGCGCCAGGGTCGCCAGGAGCCGGCGCTCGGCGAGCGACTTGTGGACCAGCTTGAGGTGGAGGTGCTGGAGGTAGCGCAGCCCCCCGTGGATCAGCTTCGAGGAGGCCGACGAGGTGCCGGCCCCCCAGTCGTCTCGCTCCACCAGGGCGACCTTGAGGCCGCGCAGGGCTCCGTCGAGGGCGGTCCAGGCGCCGTAGATCCCGCCCCCCACCACCAGGAGGTCGAAGGGTGCGTCGCGCAGGCAGTCGAAGTCGCGCTTCATCCGGCCACCCCACGGGCGTCGAGGTGGGCGTCGAGATACGAGGCGAGCCAGGCGGGGCGGCCGGTGATGATCGCGTCGGCGCCCGCGGCGATCGCCCGCTTCGCGGTGCGCGGCGAGTCGCAGGTAAAGGTAAAGCAGGCGAGGCCGGCGCGGTGGACCGCCTCCACATAGGCGGGGGTGAGGTGGCGCACCGCCAGACAGAGGGCGAAGAGGCGGTCCACCGCGCCGGGGGCGGCGAGGTCGATAGGGCGCTTGAGGTTGAGACAGGTCCGCAGGGGCGGCCCTACCCGGCAGCAGGAGGCGAGGACCGCGCGGTTGAAGGAGAGGAGACAGACCCGCTCCGCCACCCGGTACCGCTCGACTGCCGCCGCCACCTTCTCTACCAGCTCCTGGTGGCGGGCCGGGGTGTCGACACGCGGCCTGGCCTTCACCTCCAGAAAGATACGGGTCCGGCTGCCGTAGCGAGAGAGGACCTCGTCGAGGGTCGGGATGGATGCGCAACGACCGGAGCGGCTGCGCACCACCAGGCGGCGGAGGGCGGCGAGGTCGAGGTGGAAGATGCGCCGCCCGCGCAGGCAGGCGCGAAAGAGGGTGCGGTGGTGAAAGACCACCGGCACCCCGTCACGGGAGAGCTGCACGTCGAGCTCGATGCCATCCGCGGCGTGCTCCAGCGCCGCCTCGAAGGCGGCGAGGGTGTTCTCGGGCGTCCCATCGGTGACGCCGCGATGGCCGATGATCCACGGCCGCGCCATGGGTGGGGTGAGGGCGTCCACGAGGGAGGGGCGGTCAGCGAACAGAGGTCAGCCTGCAGCAGCCACCATGGAGGGTGAGGCGAAATCTACAGGCAGACGGCTCGCCACCGAAAGCGGGGGGACCCCGGCGCCATAGTCGTCGAGTCGGAATCTCGCGCAGAGGCGCGAAGGCGCAGAGAGAAAGGAGAGATGGGAGAGATGGCATCAGACCGTCGCGGGGTTGCCACCCGCCGACTCCCGATCGTGCATGGCCGGAAGGTCATCCTCACCACAGAGGGCACAGGGGGCGTACCGCCTTGTTGGTGGAAGGGCGCGAGCCGCGTGCAGCTCCGGACGCCATCCCCGACACCGCTTTCACCACGAAGAACATGAAGGTGCGGTTGCCTACGACGCCGATCCCGAGTCTCCCACCCCGCTGGGCGTCGGCGCCTCTGCACCACGCCGGCCTTCAATGGCACCACACGGATCCCGCTTCTCCTGACCACGACGCCGACGACCTAGGTCATCAACCAAAACCGTAACAACGGGTAGGAGCCGGCTGCCGCCGGCGAAACAGGCCCCACCTTGAGATCGGGGGGCCCGCCGCGGCCGGGGGCCGCGGATCGGGAGCGGGGGCTCGCTCCTACCTCAACGCCGCGGTTTACCCCTTCGGCGGCACGACCCGCAGGGGGCGCATGGGCGCCACCGCGGCGAAGTGGCGATAGACCATCTTCGGCAGGTGGTAGACCAGCCAGAGGAGGCTGGCCGCCATCCACACGGCGGCGGCCGCTGCCGCCACCTGGAAGTAGTGCTCCGGGGTGGCGGCGGTGGCCAGACGCAGGAGGAGCGCCGTGACCACGCCGGTCCCCACCCAGCGGATCGGCCGGTTGCGCGACTCCAGGGCCATGTAGCCGCCGTGGGAGAGGGTGACCCGCGCCCCCACCATAAAGACCATGAGGGAGAAGCCGCCGATGAAGATGAGGTGCAGCGCCGCCACGTAGTAGGGGCCGGCGAGCGCCACCGCCCAGGTGCCGAGGATCACCGCCCACACCGCGTGCCACACCCCCCAGGCAAAGGGGGCACGCACCCGCGGCAGGTGCCAGAACCGCCCCGCCACCAGGAGGGCGACGGTGACCACCACCGCCCGCAGGAGGCGACCGGCGCTCTCGTGGCCAACGCCTTCAATGACAAATCCGGCAAACAGCGCGCCTCCCGCCGCCCACCACGCCAGGGCCTCACCGCGAAAGGCCGCGGCGACACCACGCCAGCCGCGCACCGCCGGGTACTTCGGCACCACCCCCTCGGGGTAGCCGAGGAGGCGCGGGATCAGGTGGCCGCCCATCCCGATCACCACAGCCAGGGACGCCCCCTGCCACAGGAGACGGCGGCCGAAGAGTTCCAGCCCCGGTGGCCCCCCGAGGCGGACCCAGAGGAGAGAGGCGGCCCCCACCACCGCGTACAGCCAGCCGACGGTGAGCCAGACCAGGACCGGCGGCTGGGTCGTCGCCCGCCCCCAATAGCGACGCCAGGCAAAGAGTCCGAAGGCGAGGAGCTGCACCAGGGTCCCCGCCTCGATCGCCACCCACAGCCGCCCCCCACACCCCACCGCCACCAGGGCGGTGCCGCCGAGGATCCCCGCCGCCTCCACCGTGGAGACCGGCGGACCGACGGTGAACTTGGGCAGCGCGGTGAGGAGAAAGCCGATAATGAAGCTCGCCATGAACCCCTGGATCTGCAGGGAGGCGTGGAGCACCCCCGAGTAGTGGCCGGTGATCCCGACGCCGTAGAGGAGCCAGTGGCCCACGCCGACGAGGCCGAAGCAGACCCCCACCGGGAAGAGGAGGCGAAACGGCTCCTCGCGCACCGAGGCACGCCAGACGTTGCGGCGGACAGTGACGGGGGTAGCCATTGGGGCGGCGACTATACGGCAGTCGTACCGACCACACGAGCCAGCTCTGAATGACGGCATTCGCACACCGACTCAGGGGCATCAAGCCCCTCTCTATACAACTCCTTTTTTCCGATTTACATCACTATTTTCCGGTACATACAACTCACGTTATACCCACTTTTTTCATACATTAGATCAATACTAGGATGTGACCGTTGAATCCTTTTTGGGCCGCCTATCTCATAACTACCATCACACACAAATTGGCCATAATAAACAACGTTTAACAACTACCAGTATGTTATTTTATTCCGCTAAACATTCATGACACCGCGTCCGACACGGGATTTATGACGCGCCATACCCTGGCGCACAAACCCACCACGGAGGAACGTCATGAAGCGGTTAGTAATCCTAGGTGCGGGAACCGGTGGTTGCATGATGGCCAACAAGATGCGGAATAAGTTGTCCGCCTCGGAGTGGGAGATCACGGTCATCGACAAGAGCCGTAACCACTACTACCAGCCCGGTCTGATCTTTCTCCCCTTCCAGCTCTACGGCTACACCGGCGAGGAGGGGAACGTCCGCGACACCACCGACTTCATCCCCTCGGGGGTGGGCTTTCTGGAGGCGGAGATCCAGCGGATCGACCACGAGAACCACCGGGTCGAGACGAGCGCCGGGAGCCAGGAGTACGACCGCCTGGTGGTGGCCCTCGGGTGTCACATTAGCCCGGACGAGATCCCCGGCCTTACAGAAGGTTACGGGAAAAACGTCTTTTATTTCTATACCTATCCGTCGGCCCTGGATCTGCAGCGCGCCCTCGATGACTTTGACGGCGGTCGGTTTGTCCTCGACATCGCCGAGACGCCGATCAAGTGCCCGGTGGCACCGATCGAGTTTGCCTGCCTGGCGAACTACTACTTCACCCTGAAGGGGATCCGCGATCGGGTGGAGATCGCCATGATCACTCCGATGGAGTCGGTCTTCACCAAGCCGATCTGCTCCACGATCATGGGTGATCTATTGCGTGAACGGGGCATTGAGGTGATCCCCAACTTCTCCCTCGCCGAGGTCGATTCGGACAAGGGAAAGATCTCCTCCTATGAGGGCAACGAAGAGCGATTCGACATGCTCGTGGCCATCCCTCCCAATGTCGGTCCGGAGGTCCTCGACAACTCGGGTCTCGGTGACGGTAATGGCTACTGTGTGACCCATCCCAAGACCCTCGCGGCGACCCGCGGCGAGGACATCTTCGTCCTCGGCGACTGCACCAACGTGGCCACCTCCAAGGCCGGCTCCGTGGCCCATTTCGAGGCGGGCATTGTGGCCGAAAACCTGATGCGCTCGATCCGCGGTGAGGAGCTGATCAACGGTTTCGACGGCCACTCCAACTGTTTCATCGAGACCGGCTTCAACAAGGCGCACCTGATCGACTTCAACTACACCCAGCAGCCGGTCCCCGGGACCCTGCCGCTGCCGGTGGTGGGCCCCTTCTCCCTCCTGAAGGAGACCCACATGAACCACCTCGGGAAGCTCATGTTCCGGTGGTACTACTGGAACCTCCTCCTCCACGACCGCCTCAGCGGCCCCATGGAACTCTTCCTGCCAACGCGGATGAGCACCCTGGGCAAGGACCCGGCCCTCTTGAACCGGAAGGCCGCCTGAACTCGGCCGCGGAAGGCCCCCCGCTCCGGGTGGAGCGGGGGGCCGTTTTTTTCCCGGCAGCAGAGGGGGTAGGAGTCCGCCGGACCGGCGCGATCACACCGGGGTGTCCTTCGTCGCCCGCTCCACCTCCCAGCCGCGGCTAACGGCACGGCCGAGGTAGGCGACCTCCTGCACGAGGTAGAGGAGAAGGTCGTCGGCAGAGACGATACCGACGGGACGGAGGTGTTCATCCACCACCGGCAGACGGCGCGCCTTGGTCCGGCGCATCGTCTCGAGGGTATCCATGATGCCGCTGTGGTCGCGCAGGAAGGCGGGCTCCGGAGACATGATCTCGACCACCGCGGTGGTCGAGAGGGCGCGCCCCTCGGCGATGACGGAGACGGTGATGTCCCGGTCGGTGAGC
The DNA here is from genome assembly GCA_024278555.1 of bacterium. Lineage (GTDB taxonomy): Bacteria > CG2-30-53-67 > CG2-30-53-67 > CG2-30-70-394 > CG2-30-70-394 > CG2-30-70-394. The sequence continues at coordinate 35,582 of JAJRSX010000188.1, forward strand.
ATGCCGATGAGCTCCCCCTCGCGGGTCACCACCAGGGCCCCCACGTGGTGGTGGGCCATGAGGCGGGCGGCATCCTCGGCGGTGGCATAGGCAGGGATGTCGACCACGGGTGCCTTGGCAATCTCGGAAACGGGCATGGTGCGTCCTCCTTGTCAGAGGGGGGTGAGGATCAGACCGGAGCCGGGCGGTGGCCGCGCACCGTCTCCCCGAGGGCGGCGAGCTCCTCCCCGAGCAGGGGGATGAGGTCGTCGGCGCTGAGGATGCCCACCACCCGGCCGGTGGCGTCGGTCACCATGAGACGCCGGACCCCCTCCCTCGCCATGGTCGCGATGGCATCGGGCAGGGCCATCGACTCGAGAACGGTCACCGGCGGATGGGCCGCCAGGGTGCGCACCGGGGCATCCGGCAAGACGCCGTCGACGCCACAGGCGAGGGCGATGTCGCGATCGGTGACCAGCCCGAGGGGCTGCTCCCCGTCGACCACCGCCACGCAGCCGACCCCGCGGCTCTTCATCCACCGTGCCGCCTGCTGAACCGGCATGGTGGGGGTCACACTGACGACCTGCGGAGAGACCAGGGACGAGATGCTCATCTTTTCTCCTCCGTGTCCACGCCACCACCGTCGGTGGTCGTCGGTGACTCCATTATAGCGAGACCCCACAAAATGCCGGGGCAGAGCGGCAGCGGTCACCAGCGGCGATATAATTTTTTTTGTTAATGGTGGTTTGGGGCAGAGGAGCACAACGTGAACCCCCCCCTTCTTGATGACCTACGGCGGGGCGACGCCCTGCTGATCGTCGACGTGCAGAATGATTTTCTCCCCGGCGGCAGCCTTGCGGTCCCCGCGGGGGACGAGGTGGTGGAGCCCCTCAACCGGGCGATCACCGCCTTCCATGAGGCCTCCCTGCCGATCTTCGCCAGCCGCGACCACCACCCGCCGGACCACTGCTCCTTCCGGCCCCGGGGCGGCCGGTGGCCGGTCCACTGCGTCGCCGGCAGCCACGGGGCCGCCTTTGCCGACGGTCTCCACCTCCCCGCCGACACGGTGGTGGTCTCCAAGGCGACGACCGCCGAGCGCGACGCCTACTCCGCCTTCGACCACACCGATCTGCGCGAGCAACTCCGGGCCGCCGGCGTCGTCCGCCTCTTCATCGGCGGCCTGGCCACCGACTACTGCGTCAAGGCGACGGTCCTCGATGGCCGCGCCGCCGGCCTCGACGTGGTCGTGCTCATGGATGCGGTGCGGGCGGTGGAGGTGGAGCCGGGAGACGGCGACCGGGCGATCGAGCAGATGCGCGCCGCCGGTGCGGTGGTCGCCTCCGCGGGGGTGGCACGATGATCGGCCGCGACGCCCTGCTCACCGACCTCTACCAGCTCACCATGCTCCAGGGGTATCTGGAGGCGGGGATGGAGGGGGAGGCGGTCTTCGAACTCTTTGTCCGGCGCCTGCCGCCGGGGTGGTCGTTCCTGGTCGCCGGAGGGCTGGAGCAGGCGGTGGACTATCTGGAGGGGCTCCGCTTCCACGAGGCCGACCTCGCCTGGCTCGCCGCCTCCGGCCGCTTCTCCCGCGACCTGGTGGAGCGCCTCGGGCGGCTGCGCTTCACCGGCACCGTGGAGGCCCTCCCCGAGGGGAGCTGCTGCTTCCCGGACGAGCCGATCGTCCGGGTCATTGCCCCGCTCCCGGAGGCGCAGCTGGTGGAGAGCCGGCTGATCAACCTGATCCACTTCCAGACCCTGATCGCCTCGAAGGCGGCACGCCTGCGCCTCGCCGCCCCGGGCAAGCTCCTCGTCGACTTCGGCATGCGCCGTGCCCACGGCGGCGAGGCGGCCCTGTTTGCGGCGCGCGCCAGCTACCTCGGCGGCTTCGACGGCACCGCCACGGTCCTCGCCGGGGCCCGTTTCGACATCCCCCTCTTCGGCACCATGGCCCACTCCTTCGTGCAGGCGCACGCGGACGAGGCGGCCGCCTTCGAGACCTTTGCCCGCGCCCAGCCGGATAACGTGGTCTTGCTCATCGACACCTACGACACCGAGCAGGGGGCGGCGCGGGTGGTGGAGGTGGCGCCGCGGCTGGCGGCGGCGGGGATCCGCATCAAGGCGGTGCGCATCGATTCGGGCGACCTCGCCGACCACGCCCGGCGGGTGCGGGCGATCCTCGACCAGGGCGGCCTCACCGAGGTGGGAATCTTCGCCTCGTCGTCGCTGGACGAGGCGGAGCTCACCCGCTTCCACGCCGACGGGGTCCCCATCGACGGCTTCGGCGTCGGCACCCGCCTGACGACCGCTGCCTCCCACCCGTACCTCGACTGCGCCTACAAGCTCCAGGAGTACGCCGGACAGGCGCGGCGCAAGCGGTCCGAGGGGAAGCAGACGTGGCCGGGACGCAAGCAGGTGTGGCGGCGGTACGAGCACGGTCGCGCGGTGGGCGACACCCTCGCGAGGGAGGGGGAGGCGGCAGCGGGCACGCCGCTCCTCGTTGCCGCCATGCGCCACGGCCGCCGGGTGGCCCCCTTGCCGACCCTGGCCGAGGCGCGAGAGCGGGCCGCCGCCGAGGTCGCCGCCCTGCCGGAGGCGATGCGCGACCTCGCCTCCACGACCCCCTACCCGGTCGCCGTGTCGCCGGGGCTGCGCGCCCTCGCCGTGGAGGTGGACCGGCGCACCGCCACCCCCCGCGAGGTGGAGGGGTGAGCCCCGCCGCCCGCCTCCTGGTCACTGTCGGCCTCCTCCTGGTGGCGGTGGGGATCCTCCTGCCGTGGCTGGCGCGCCTTCCCCTCGGCCACCTGCCGGGCGACCTCGTGGTCCGGCGGGAGGGGTTCCGCCTCTATGCCCCCATCACCACCTGCGCGGTGGTGAGCGTAGCGATGTCGCTGCTGGTCTGGTTCCTGCGGCGATAGCCGCTGGCATGCACAACTTTCGGACCGGCCCGTCTCGGCGACCATCGGCCGCGGCCGCCTTCCTGAGCATCCGACACAGAAAGTGCTAAAGTGGCGTGAGGCAACGCCACCACCCGCGGCATATGGCCGGCGGCGCTGCCAGGAGGAGTGGCCGTGGACGGGCGCAGGCATCCCGAGAACCCACGCTCCGCCCCGCGGCTCGGGGCGAAGCCGCTGGCACACCCGCCCCACCGCCCCGCACGGCGGTCGCCATACAGCCCCACGACGCTGCGCCGGAACGGAGGTCCGCCATGGCCCCGAAAACCGACGATACCCTCCTCGGCCGCACCGTTGCCTACTTCACCACCAGCAAGCTGACGCCGCTCTTCATCCTGGCGACCTTCGTTCTCGGCCTCTTCGCGGTGTGGCAGACGCCGAAGGAGGAGGACCCGCAGATCGTCGTGCCGATGGTGGACATCCTCGTCCCCTACCCCGGGGCCACGGCACGGGAGCTGGAAGAGCAGGTGATCAAGCCCCTGGAGCGGACGATCTGGGAGATCGACGACTTCCCGGTGGAGTACGTCTACGCCATGGCGCAGGACGACTTCGCCATCGTCACCGCCCGCTTCTACGTCAACTCGCCGCTCCAACCCTCCCTGGTCCAGCTCTACGACAAGCTGTACGGCAACATCGACAAGGCGCCCGGCGGCGGCGTCTCCCTCACCCCCGGCGGGCCGCGGGTGATGCCGCTGATCAAGCTCAAGGACATCAACGACGTCGCCAACATCTGCCTCACCCTGTACAGCGACCACTACGGCGACTACGACCTGCGGCGCATGGCCCAGGGGCTCGCCGACGAGCTCCAGGAGCTCCCCACCACCGCCGAGATCACCCTCACCGGCGGCCGGTCGCGGGCGGTGCGGGTCAGCCTCGACCCGGAGGCCCTCGCCGCCCACCACCTCGCCCCCCTGCAGGTGGCGCAGATGGTCCACACCGCCAACTGGGAGCTGCCGGCCGGCAAGATGCACCAGAACGACCAGGAGATCCTGGTGCGCACCGGCCCCTACCTCCAGTCGGCCGCGGCGGTGGGCGACCTGGTGGTCGGTGTCTCTCAGGGGCGGCCCGTCTACCTGCGCGACGTGGCAAGTGTCCGCGACGGCCCCGGCGAGGTAGACAACTACGTCCTGTTCGGCGTCGGCCCGGCCCATGGGCTCCCGGAGGAGGCCCTCGGCAAGGAGATCGACTGGCCGGCGGCGGCGCGCGACCACCTGCTACCGGCGGTGACCATCGGCATCGCCAAGAAGAAGGGGACCAACTCGGTCGACCTGGCCCGCGCCGTGCGGGCAAAGGTGGAGGCCCTGCGCAGCCAGATCCTCCCCGCCGACGTCCACGTCTGCATCACCCGCAATTACGGCCACACCGCCGGCGAGAAGGCGAGCGAGCTGATCCGCGAGCTGATCATCACGGTGGCGGCGGTGATCCTCCTGATCGGGGTCTTCCTGAGCTGGCGCGACGCCTTCGTGGTGGCGATCGCGGTCCCCATGGTCCTCTCCATCACCCTCTTCTGGTGCTACTGCGTCGGCTACACCCTCAACCGGGTGACCCTCTTCGCCCTGATCATGTCCATCGGCATCCTGGTGGACGACCCGATCGTCGATGTGGAGAACATCCACCGCCACTTCTCCATGCGGCGGCTGCCGCCGGTACAGGCGATCATCCACGCGGTGAACGAGGTGCGACCGCCGATCATCCTCGCCACCTTCGGGGTGATCACCACCCTGCTTCCCATGGCCTTCGTGGGTGGCCTCATGGGGCCGTACATGCGGCCGATGCCGGTGAACGCCTCGGTGGCGATGCTCATGTCCCTGGTGGTCGCCCTGGTGGCGACGCCGTGGTGCGCGAACCGCTTCCTCAAGCACTACGCCCCGGAGCCGGTGACCACCCGGCGGCGCACCGAGGAGGAGGCCGACCAGCTCCACGGCCGCGACACCATCTTCTTCCGTACCTACGACCGGGCCATGGGGAGGGTCCTCGACCACCGGTCGCTCCACTGGCTCCTCTACGGCGTCGTCGCCCTGCTCATGGCCCTCTCCATGGTCCTGGTGGCGACCAAGGCGGTCCTGGTGAAGGTCCTGCCGTACGACAACAAGAGCGAGTTCGACGTCATCGTCGACATGCCCGAGGGGACCCCCCTGGAGGAGACCACCCGGGTGGCCATGGCCCTCGGCGACTACATCCGCACGGTGAACGAGGTCTCCGACTACCAGATCTACGCCGGCACCGCCTCGCCGTTCAACTTCAACGGCATGGTGCGCCACTACTTCCTCCGCCAGGGAGGCAACGTGGCGGACATCCAGGTGAACGTGGTGGGCAAGCACTGGCGCACCCAGCAAAACCACGAGATCGCCTCGCGCCTGCGGCCCGACCTCCACGCCATCGCCGGCAAGTACGGCGCCCGCATCAAGCTGGTGGAGCCGCCGCCCGGGCCGCCGGTCCTCGACACCCTGGTGGCGGAGGTCTACGGCGGCGACCGCGCCACCCAGGTGGAGGTGGCGCGACGGGTGCGTGACATCTTCGACACGACGCCGGACATCGTCGATGTCGACTGGTACTACGAGGACGACCAGGTCCAGGAGCGGATCGTCGTGGACAAGCCGGCCGTCACCCGCCACGGCATCTCCGAGGAGGCGGTGGTGAAGTCCCTGCGCCTGGCGGTCGCCGGCATGGACGTATCATTCCTGCGCACCACCGGCGAGCTCGCCCCGGTCCCCATCCGCCTGCGCTTCCCGATCCACCGGCGGCTCAGTGTCGATGACCTGAAGGAGATCCGCCTCCCCACCCCCACCGGCGCCATGGTCCCCCTATCGGAGCTAGTACGGGTAGATCACGCCCTCTCCTCCAAGTCGATCTTCCACCAGAACCTCCAGCGGGTGATCTACGTCATCGGCGACGTCGCCGGCCGCAACGCCTCGCCGGTCTACGCCCTGTTCAACACCTGGGGGCCGATCAGCGAGATCACCGACGCCGCCGGCCGGCCCGTACAACAGCACCTCTTCCTCCAACCCAAGGGGGAGAAGGAGCCGGTGGTGAAGTGGGACGGCGAGTGGCACATCACCGTGGAGACCTTCCGCGACCTCGGCGCCGCCTTCGCCATTGCCCTGTTGGTCCTGTGGATGCTCCTGGTGGCGTGGTTTCGCTCCTTCACCCTCCCCGGCATCCTCATGGCGCCGATCGCCTTCACCCTGGTGGGCATCATGCCGGGCCACTGGCTCACCGGGACCTGGTTCACCGCCACCTCGATGATGGGGATGATCGCCCTGGGGGGGATCATCGTGCGCAACTCGATCCTGGTGGTGGAGTTCGCCCTCAACCGGATCGAGGAGGGGATGTCGATCCGCGACGCCTGCATCGCCGGCGGCGCCATCCGGGCACGGCCGATTCTGCTGACCGCCGGCACCACCGCCATGGGCGGGATGACCATCCTCTACGACCCGATCTTCAACGGCCTGGCCACCTCCCTCATCTGGGGGATCGCCGCCTCCTCGGTCATGTCGACCATCATGGTCCCGCTCTTCCTCTACAACCACCTCCGCTACCAGGAGCGACGCGACGAGCGACGCGCCCTGCGCCAGGCCCGGCGCGAGGCGCGCATGCGCCGCGAACAGGCGGCCGACATGGGGCCGACCACCGCCTGACCCCTCCCACAGAAATACGCCAATACCGCTTGGCAGCCGGCCGCCGCCCTCACTACCCTCGCCCCCCCATGGAGCGACAGACGACCCGCCACCCGGCGCGGGCGGTGGGGGCGGCGGCGTGACCCTCGACCCCACCGCCCTGCCCGCCGACCTGGCCGCCGCCGCCGCCGAGGTCGAGGCGTACCTGGCGACCTGGCTCGACCGCCGCCCCCTGCCGGAGAACCTGCGCAGCGCCATCGCCCACGTGCTGTTGGGCGGCGGCAAGCGGGTGCGCCCCTACCTGACGCTGCGCGCCTGCGCCGCGGTGGGTGGCGACGCCAAGCGGGCGATGGCGGCGGCGGCGGCGATGGAGATGGTCCACACCTTTTCCCTCGTCCACGACGACCTGCCGGCAATGGACGACGCCCCCCTGCGGCGCGGCCGCCCGACGCTGCACGTCCGTGACAGCGAGGCGATGGCGCTCCTCGCCGGCGACGCCCTCCTCTCCCTCGCCTTCGAGCTCCTCGCCGACCGCATCGACAGCGGCGAACTCAGCGGCAGCCTGTGCGGCGAACTCGCCGCCGCCACCAACGACATGATCGCCGGGCAGGTCTACGACACCCTCCCCGACTTCCCCCCCGACACCCCGCCGATGGCGCGCCTGGAGACGATCCACCGCAACAAGACCGGCGCCTTGATCCGCTGCGCCTGCCGCATGGGAGCGATCTGCGGCGACGCCTCCGCCGATTCTCTGGCGTCGATCACCGCCTACGCCGAGGCGGTCGGCCTCATGTTCCAGGTGGTCGACGACCTCCTCGACGTCACCCAGACCACCGAGCAGCTCGGCAAGGTGGCCGACCGCGACGCCGACCACGGCAAGCTCACCTACCCCGCCCTCATCGGCCTGGAGGCGAGCCGCGCCGAGATCAACCGCCAGGCGCAGACCGCCCTCGATGCCCTCGCCCCCCTCGGCCCCCCCGGCGACCCCCTGCGCCGCCTGTGCGGCTGGCTGGCGGTCCGGACCCGGTAGCCCTACTCGCCGTAGAGGAGCCAGTCGGACGGCGCCTTCAGGCGGTTATCCGGCCGGTAGGTCGGCTCAACCCGGGTCACCGCGCCGCGGGCCACCACCACCGGAATCTGCACCTCACCGAGCCGCTCGTGCCACACGTCGAGGGTGTAGCGGCCAGGCGGTAGCCCGTTGATCCGGAAGCGGCCCGCCGCGTCGCTCACCGCCCCATAGGGGTGGAGAGAGACGAAGATGAAGGCGGTCATCCACGGATGGGAGATGTCGCAGCGCATGGAGATGAGGCCGGTGCGCCGGAGCCGCTGGCGCACCACGCTGTCCACCGACGGCAGGGCAAAGTTGAAGAGGTTGCGCCGGCGCTGAAAGCCGTGGACGTTGTGCAGGACCTCGTCACGGTTGCGGATGGTGATCCGGCTCTTCTTCGTCGCCACCTGGACGCGCGGGACGAACTCCGAGTCATCGTTGAGGAGCTCGATCTCCCCGGGGGTCGCCGGAAGGCCGCTCTTTATCCCGACCACCGAGACGATCGCATTGGCCACCCCACCCTCGGAGTCAACCTTGAGCTGTCGCTCGATCGCCCGCGGGTGGCCGAAGAGCTCCGGGCTCGGGTAGTCCATCCGGTCGCGGTCGACCTTCAGGTCACCCCCAAGGAGGACGCGACCCGCGATCGTCCCCGGATCGCTGACCGGCTCACCGCGATAGGCCGCCGCCGGGATCGCCAGCGACACGACCACGAAGAGGGCGAGCAGGGCCCTCACTCGAGGGATTCCTGGAGGGCCGCGAGGACGTCGAGGTAGGTGACGATGCCGACCGGGGCGTTCTCCAGGTTGACCACCGGCAGACCGCCCACCTTGGTGGCGAGGAGGATGTCTACCACCTCCTCCAGACGATCATCGGGCATCACCGTCACCGGCTCGCCGACCATCACCTCACCCACGGTCTCGTAGGCGTCGAGGACGTCCTGGCCGGTCTCGCTCTCGGTATAGAGGTGGGGCGAGATCGCTTGACGCAGATCGCGATCGGAGACGATCCCCACCAACCGGCCGTTCTCATCCACCACCGGGAGCTGGCGGATATCGTGCTCGCCCATGATATCCATGGCGACGAGGAGCCGCACATCCGCCGTCACCACGTACGGATCCGGGGTCATCAAATCCCGCGCCGTGACCGCCTTGAGTCGCTCCATACCGCCTCCACGCACCGGTGAGCGTAGCCGCGGCGGCTAGCCGAGGCGGTTGACCCGCCGGGTGAGGCGGGACTTACAACGGGCCGCCACGTTGCGGTGGATCACACCCTTCGAGGCGGTCTTATCGAGGCGGACGCAGGCGCTGGCCAGGGCCGTCTCGGCGGTTGCCTTGTCACCCGCTTCGATGGCGGTGGTGACCTGCTTCAGGCTGTTACGCAAGGTGGACTTGTAGGCGCGGTTCCGCGTCCGGCGCTTGATCGCCTGACGGGCACGCTTGGCGGCAGAAGGCTTTGCGGACACAGTGAAACTCCTCGGATAATTCGGGGCGCGCACCGTAACCGCCGCCACTCTCGTGGTCAATAGCGTGCGGTCCGCCCTCGATCGTCGGCGCCGATCTCCGCGCCTCGAGCAAGGGCCTAAAGGATTAGAAAGATCGAGGAATCCGACCGGCGCGGGCTCTTCACCCGCAGGGTAAAACAGGCGGCCCCAGCGTCACGCGCAGACGCAGCCCCTTGCGCCTCGGCCTCTTTGGGTGAGTCCCCGACCTTCAAGGCCCACGCCATCTTCCGGCCCACCACCCGTGACCCCACCTCCCCTCCTGCCTCCCCCTCCCCACCCCCGCCGTGCTCGGCCTCTCTGCCGGAGGATCCAACCGACGATGGTGGACCAAGCCGCAGCCGTGGCCTTCGCGGTTTTGGGCGCGGTAGAGTCCCCCCCATGGCCGCCTCCCCCCCCCTTCGCCGACTGCTCGCCGCACCCGGCTGGGCCGGATGGTTTCTGGTGGCAGTGGCGGTGGCGGCGGCCGCAGCGCCGTGGCTGGCCTTCCACGATCCGGCGGCGATCGACCTCCCCGGTTGCCTCGCCGCCCCCTCCGCCCACCACTGGCTCGGCCAGGACCGCCTCGGCCGCGACCTGCTGGCACGCCTCCTCTTCGGGGGGCGCATCTCCCTCCTGGTGGGGGTGACGACGGTGGTGGTGACCGCCTCGGTGGGGGCAATGGTGGGGCTGGTCGCCGGCTGGCTCGGCGGCTGGGTGGACGAGGTGCTCATGCGGATCACCGACTGCTTCCTCGCCTTCCCCGGGATCCTGCTCGCCATCGCCTTCACCGCCGCCACCGGCCCCGGGGTGGGCCATGTGATCCTCGCCTTGTCGCTCATCGGCTGGGTGGGGTATGCCCGCCTCATCCGCGGCCAGGTCCTCGCCCTGCGGGAGAGCGACTTCATGGCCGCCGCCACCGGCCTCGGCCTGTCGCTGCCGCGCCTCCTCCTCCGCCACCTCCTGCCGTCGGTGGCCGCACCGCTGACGGTGGAGGCGACCTTCGGCTTCGCCTACGCCGTCCTCGCCGAGTCATCTCTCTCCTTCCTCGGCCTCGGGGCGCCGCCGCCCACCCCCACCTGGGGCGGCCTGCTCAACGCCGGCCGCGCCGACCTGCTGGTGGCGCCGCACGTGACCACCTTCCCCGGGGTGGCGATCTTTCTCACCGTGGTGGCGGCGGTCCACCTCGGCGACCGCCTCCGCGACCGCCTCGACCCACACCACGAGGCGATGGTGCCGCATCCATGAGCGGACAGCGGACAGCGGACAGCGGACAGCGGACAGCGGACAGCGGACAGCGGACA